>JAZDLP010000039.1:0-35990 GCA_043801885.1 Planctomycetota bacterium
GCCAGCACTATGTCTTGCGCCAGCACCATGCCCAAATCGCCGTGAGCCGCTTCGGCCGGATGCATGAACAACGCCGGTGTGCCTGTTGACGCGAAGGTGGCGGCGATCTTCTGACCCATTACGCCGGCTTTGCCCATTCCCGTGACGATAACGCGCCCTGTGGCGGCAAGTTTCAGAATCGTCTCCGCCGCAGCTTTAAAGTGTTCATTCACATTGTTTTCCAACGACGCCACCGCACGCGCTTCACAGCGTATCACCGCGCGAGCGTAGTCAAGATCAATCTCGACAGCAGGACGCATATTAGACGACGCGGAAGGCTTTGGTGTTTGGGTACTCAACGGTTTAGACGCTCCTCACGAACCACAAAATTAACCACAAAGACAAATTAACCACAAAGACACAAAGGCACAAAGAAACTAACAGATTATCCTTTTGATACCTTCTCTAATTACGGGCACGTTAAAGTTGATTAAAAGCCCTAGCCGAAGATTGGTCAATTTTAAGTAAGTTAGTAGCTGCGCGTCGAATAATGGAAGCATCCTCTCGACGGCCTTAAGCTCCACAATCAAGGCTTCGGCCACCAATAAATCCAAACGCAAGCCAGCTTCCAAATTAACGCCATCGTAAATCACCGGCAAAATAACTTGAGATCTAAATGGAACGCCACGTTTTTTCAATTCATGACAGAGACACACCTCATATACGGACTCCAATCTATTCATCTTTGTGTCTTCGTGCCTTTGTGGTGAAATTTTGGCGTTGTTGCGCTTATTCAGGTTTCCATAGTCGCATAATATTGCCGGTATCCCAAACCCAGGAATAGCAAATGCGGCAATACTGGCGCCCAAGTGGGCAACCATTGCCCTCTCGCCGCTTCCACGCTGATCAGATTCAAACACCAATACATCGCGCCCAGCAGAATGCAGCCCCCCACACCCACCAGCGGGCGCCGCACTTCCTCCTTCAATAATAGCGGAATGGCTGTCCATAGCAAAAAAATGGCCATGACAACTTCCAACGCCCGCCGCCATAACTCAATGACAAAACTACGCTTGACTGCGGCGGCCGCGTAAAGCTCAAAAAAACTCATTACACTTAGACCGAGGCGATCACTTTCAATAATAGACGGCGTCACACCGCCTCGCCACTCCACCAATGGCGTCTTGGTAATCTGCACCGGTCGTTCACCTTGAGCGCCCGTTTCACGAGTTACTTTGAAGCCGTGATCAATTGTGGCATTAGCAGGCCGATGTTTAGCGCCGACTTGCGCGACTGATTTCGGCTCGGTCTGCAGTTGCCAGGCTTCACCAGTCCACGTGGCTCGATCAGCGATGATCGTCGGAATACGTCCGTCCTTCATCTCAGAAAGTAAGTACACACGCAGATCTCTTCCGATTCGTCGCTGCGCCGAATACTGACTCATCTGAAACAGCACCGGATGGCCATTAACATCGGTTGTGTACAACGCCAGCGCTGTCGGATTTGGAGCTTTGAAATAAACCAGCGGCTTTAATTGATCACGACACATGACTAACTTTGGGATCACCGTTTCGCGCAAAAGCGCCACGAACACAGAGATGATCACAGCGATGATTATGATCGGCCTAAACGCGCGTCGTAACGACACTCCCGATGATTTGAAGATCAGGTGCTCGTTGTTGCGTACCATGACAAATACGCACAAGACGCCTGACAATAGCAACAACAGCGGCAACAGGTCGCATATCCATTCCAGCGAATTGATGGCGTAAAAGTTGATTACGTCCAAAATAGCGAGTATCATTGTCCGATCTTTGATACGTTCATCGCATTGGACGATACCGTTCACGACCTGCGGACCGTGATTGATCAGGTCCATCGCCGTGAACAGCGCTACCATGCATAGCACCACCACGATGAACGGCGTCACGAATGAACCGGCGACGTACCCGTCGGTCTTGCAACGCAGACGCCAAATAATCCAGTTGCGCAGAGATGTAAACGGCTTCCATAATTTTACTAGCACTCGCGAGGCTAGATCGCGCGCCTGCGGACTGATGCCTGCCAGCCAACGAGGTAGCGTGCTCAGCCAACCGCGTTCGTACGCGCGCCATAAACCATAACCGGCGACGAACAACAGGCCATTGGGCAACCACAGTATATACCAATTCCATACACCAGCGACGACCATTTCTTTACTGACAATGGCCAGAGGGTAATAGACCAGCGCATAGACTAACAATCCCAGCAGGAAGCCGATCAGCAAGTGAGCCTTGCGCACCAAGAGCCCCAACCCGATACCTAATATGCCCAGTGACAGTGGCAAAAAACTCAACGCCAGTTTGCGATGAAATTCAATCTCTTCAGCCCGTGCGCGATCCAGCGCGCCTCCCTTGCCCAGGATGGCTTCCGAAGCCAGCCGTGCGTCGCTCCAAGTCGTCGCGCTCAGTGCCGGACTCGCAGTGTCCATTGGCGCGCTCGCAACCACCTGCGCGCCAAAATCCGCCGCGCGTTGCAACAGAAATTGACGTCGCTTGATTATACTCGCGCGGATATTATTCGCTTCTTCCCAGTTCTGATACCAACCCCGCTGCCCACGCGTGTCGCCGATATTGATTATCTGATCCAAGGGCGGCAATCTAAGTTCGTCGGTGGTGAACTCCGTGGTGAACGCCGGTTCATCGCCCATGACCTGCGCATCCTTAAGAGTGAGCGTTAGAACTCGTTCGTTCCGAGCCGCTGGTCCCGGCTCATATTGGTGGTCCGCAGCCAGGATCGTCCGACCTACTTCATTGTTTTTCAACCAGGCGATATGAATGGGCATTCGTGTGGCGCCGGTGTTCGGGTCACGCGTGTGCGGAAGCATATTGAGACGCACCAGACCGCCGCTTTCCGGTTTTAGAGACAGACTGGCGCCTTCTTTTTGCAGTCCTTTTAAAAAACTCTCGGGTTCATTGAGCTTCAAGACATCATTGCGCAGCGTGGAAAACCCCCAGTATAAACCCGTTTGATTACACCACAAACAACCTAGTGAGAGTACGAATGTGCTCAGTATCGCCGGCAGCGCGATGACCCGAATCGGCGCGCCTCCGGACTGCATGGCCAGCATTTCGTTTTCGGCGGTGAGCCGACCGAAAACCATCGTGGCGGCAATCATCGTGGCCGGCGGCACTGCATAGGACAACGTCTTTGGCAACAGATAAATGAACAGCAGCGAAACTTGACCGACAGTCACGCCGTATTCTTCCCATTCTCGCGCGGTGATAAAGATTATAGCCAGCAACATGAAGAGTGTGCAGACCAGCAATGACAACGCGAAGACCTTGCCGAATTCGCGCAAAACATATCGTTGCAGAGTGTGAGCGCGCAAGATCGTCAACATGTGGCGGCGCTGCTCTTCTGATGGCGCTGCCGACGTTTCAGACTGTGCGCGCAACTGTTGAGCACCGTTTCCGGCTCAATCATGGTCAGACACGCCAAATCTTTGCGCGCGCAACTTGTCTTCCAGCAGGGGTGGCAGTCCACGCCGCCAGTCTGCATTCGATGCTTATGTCCGTAAGGTCCATTGCGCAGCGGATCGGTGGCGCCAAAGATGGCTACGGTGTGGACATTCATTGCCACCGCCAAATGTAGCGGGCCTGTATCGTTGCCGACAAACAGCACGGTCTGGCTGATCAGCGCCGCCAATTGACGCAAGTCCGTGGGCGGCGCGAGAAATGCGCCTGTCCCGGCTGCGGCGACGATAATCTGCGCCGCTTTTTTCTCCTCTTCGCCCACCCAGGGCACGATTACCGGCAAGTGGTGCTGCTCGATCAGTCCCTTCGCTACCGCACCAAAAGACTCTGGCGCCCAGCGTTTGGTCACCCAGGTTGCGCCGGGATTGACGATGCAATACTCGCGTGCCGCGCCGTTCTCTTGCAATAATCCGCATTCGGCCAGAAACGTCCGCAGCGATTCTATTTCCGGCTGATAGGAAGGCATTATCCATTCAGGTTTATGAGGCTGTTGGACTGACAACGGTTGAAGCAGCGATAAGTTCTTCTCGACGACATGCACCGCTTCGTGCGGCGGCGTGATCCGCTCGCTATTGAACAGCATGTTGATTTCGTGACTGTCTTCGCCTCGGAATCCAATACGATGCTTCGCGCCGCTCCACCAGGTCACCAGTCCGCTCTTGGTCAGACCTTGCAGATCAATGGCGATTTCATAGCCCACGGCAGCGAGTTCTTTGCGAAAGGATCGAGTGGCCTGCATGCGTTCCAAGAATGTGCCCTCTTGCCGCCATTTGAACGCCTGTCGCGGAAACACATGGAAATGATCCACCATCTGGTGGCCCTTCAGCAACGAGTGCGAGAGCGCTTCGATAGCCCAGCCAATCTCGGCGTTTGGGAAATGCCGACGCAACGCTACCAGCGTGGGCACTGCATGCAGACAGTCCCCAAACGCCGATAGGCGCACCAGTAGTATTCGCGGACTACCTCCGATCATCGCGTATCCTTAACATTAGACGGTTACCTACACGGTTACCTAAAATCAGCAATCTAAAATCAACAATCCAAAATCCCCAATCATCACTCCGCAAGCTCTCGATAAACATTCAAAACGCCATCCACCATCGCCTCCGCGCCAAAACGATTGCGCGTTCGTTGCTCGGCTGCCAAGCCCATCTGCCGGCGCAGAGCCGCATCAGCGCAGAGTCGCTCGATGCCTGCGGCCAACCCCGCCACGTCGCCGACTTCCGCCACAATACCGCTCTCTTCGGACGCTACTACTTCAGTCATGCCGCCGGCCCGCGTAATCACCGCAGGCAGACCCATCGCCTGCGCTTCGATGAGCGCCGTGCATAAACCTTCGGCCTCGCTGGCAAACACCGCTAACGCGCTAGAGCCCCACAATGGCCGCAAGTCGCGTAAAAAACCTAAAAAGTGAACCTGCGCCTGCAACGCTCGCGCTGAGACCTCGCGACGGAGAGTGTCTTCTTCAGGACCAATTCCGGCAAGAGCTAAATGGACGGACGGCGCTCCGTTCATCTTCAGATTATTCCACGCCCGATCCAGCGCGGCAATAATATCCATCTGCCGCTTCTCCGCGCTTAACGCCGCCGCATGAGCAATCAGCAGCCCGTCGTTCGGCAAACCGCACGCCTGGCGCAGATTGACAATCTCACGATGCTCCGGCGGCAACTTGTCAGAGAACTCCAATCCTGAGTATACCACACAAATGCGCTTCTCTGAAACTCCATCCGCAATCAATTTTTCGCGTACCGCTCGACTGATCGCGATAATTCGATCCACTCGACCATTATATTTCCATCGGCTCTTCAGATCAAAGACCGTGCGGCGGTGAGCGACTACTTTAAGTTTCTTTCCGAACAACGCCAGACCAGCCAACTGACCGTGCAACACCGCGTGTCCGTCGTGCAGATGCAGAATGTCGGGCCGTTCTTTGCGCAATAACGCCATCAGCCGCAGCGTCGCCAAAGGATCAATTGATCCGCGCAACGCCAGAGCCATCGTCGGGATATTTGCCTCACGGCAACGCTCTAGCAGTGGCGCGCCACGCGGCGCGGCTACCAGCACGCGCTGGCCGCGAGTCAGCAGTCCGCGAGCCAGCAGCCAGATCTGATTCTCGCCGCCGCGCCACGAAGTAGCGGTGGATAAGTGCAAGGAATAAAGATTCTGCGCGGTAGTCATTATCTCTAACGATAATCCGTAACAGCGTTGATACAAGTAAGCGCTAAAGCAAATTGTAAATTACTGATTGCTGATTTTGGATTGAGGATTGATGAGAACGCTGTAAATAAAAAGAGACGGTTTCACTTCAGCGCCATTGCCAGTAGTTTACCCACGTAGGTATCCCGGTCATCTTTCTGGAAGAGAACATGCCGTTTCTCGAAGTCCGCCTTGGTCATTCCGTCGCCCCACCAGGACACTTCCGACAGGCGAGTGTTGGAGATGATGAAAGAATTCAGCGTAACGGACGGCGCTTGCGCTTGAAGATCAGACTCGATCGTTTTGATGGTCTTGTAGAAAGCGATCTTCGGATCGTTCTCGCCTTTGATATTCCGCAGTCCCTTCGGGTCGACGAAGTTGATGTACTGCCGCCTGTCCACCAAAAGCCAGAGGATGAAGTCCGGGTAGAAGTTGCCCGCCTCGAAGAACCCGATGCCGCGTCCGCGCGTCATGTTACGCAGAAGATACAGCTCCTTGCCCTTGAAGAAGTCCTTGCTCTCCGCGCAGAATTTCTGCAGGTCGAGCACGAAATCTTTCTCGCCGTCGTTCAAAGGTACCGGCTTCACTTCGACCAGATCGTTATTCACATAGACCAGCGGCTGGTAGAGATGCTGGCCGAACATGATGGATGTAATCTTTTGAAATTCCACGTTTTGAAGTTGCCCGCTCTCAATGATCTTCTTGATCTCCCCCAACTTGGCGACGATGTCCTTGCGGGACTGGTCGATGAGGAACAGATAGTTGGTGATGAAATTACCGTCGTCCTCGGTCAAGTCGCGGTATTCCAGGTGGTCCTTCTCGAATTCGGCCTGGCGAATCTTGTAGAACCGGTCGCAGTACTTGCAGAGAAGCGCGGTGGCGATCTCCTGCCAATGCCGCACCTGCTCGAACGACCGGAACTCCATCTCCTCACGCGGAATATAGAGGACGTACCAGCTCGAATCCGATAGCAACCGCCTGATCTCGTCCTTCGGCAGATTCAGGTTCCACCAGGCGCGCTCGTTCTTGAGCTGCTCCAGTTCGGAGTAGATGGCATCCGTATCCATGAACGCCAGGTGCTCTTCTGAAAAACACACCTCCTCGGGCGCGCCGGCTTGGAGGGGCGTTTGTCCCCGAGCGCTGGCCATCGCCTGGATTTTCGGATACCAGTCCATCTCGATACGTATCTTGCGGAGTCCCTCGTCCGGCAGGCGGAGCGTGGGTTTCGGCGCTTGCTGCTTGAAGTCGGTGCCATCCTTGAGTCGGATGGTCTTCAGCTTTTTCTGCCCAAGGTTCTTGACCACCGGCAGAACGAACTCGAACCGGTTCTCGTTGGTCGACATTTCCTCGTCTTCCAGGTATTCCTTGAACTGCTTCATGTAGTCCGCGTGGATGCCGAAGACGTTCAGCGTCTCCAGGCGCTCGATGTCCTTGGGTGCTTGGAGCCCCACGATGCGGTGGCTGCGCTTGAGGCAGAAGTCCAGCCCCTTGAGCCGGACGCCGCGGCCGAAAAGTTGGATGATCTGCGAGCCTTCCTTCTTGCCGATGTTCATCAGACCCATGGTGCTGACGCGCCAGCTCGACCACCCCTCGGAAAACTTCCGCGAGCCGATGAGGACGTTGATTTCCGAATCCACCGCGTTCACCTTTCGGAAGATGGACTGCGCGAACTCGCTGTCGGAGACGACGAGGTCGTCGGGGTGATCCTCGCACAGATTGCACAGGCCGGAGGGGTCGCCCACGTTGATGACGCCGAAGGGCGGGTTCTCCTCCCCGATGTGCAAGGCCACTTCGCCCTCGGCCTCGCCGCCACTCTTGAGTTGCCGGACGTGCAGGGCGGCGGAGACTTCGGCGTTGAACATTACCCGCAGAATGTCGTCAAAGGCCTGCTCGCCCGTCAGGCACTTTTGGCCGAGGTAGGTGAACGTCCCCGCGAAAAGCTCGTTGCCGCGAGCGTCGTGCAGGCCGGACCGGCCGCCGAGGAGCTGCCCCAGGTAGCGGGCGCTTTCGGCGCGCTTCTTTACGAATCTGGCGAGGAACAGGAGGATGTCCACAATGTCGGAGACATCCTTCTTGCTCGGCGTCTTGGTCACGCTGCCGCCGACGAAAATCCACAGCGGCTTGTCGAGGAGGAATCGGCGCATCTCCGCGTTCTTCTCCCTGAAAAGCTTCTGCTGCTGATAGAAGGCGAGCAGGCAGGCGATTAGATATCGGCGACGGTGCTCATCGTTCGACTCGTCCTCCAGGTTCAGGATGCGGTATTCTTTCCCGTAGCCATCCTCGTAGAAGTACTTGTAGGAGTAGTCGAAGAGGATGCACTTGGCGTATTCGCGCTCGAGGTCTCGGTTGCCGCTGGCCTTCATGGCTTGGCCGAAGGTCGCCGAATACTCGAATGAGAATCCTTTCTCGCAGAGCTGGTTGCGCATCTTCATCCAGTGGCCGACTTCCGCGCCGCTCGTCCCGCGATGGCCCTCGTCCACTAGCACCAGGTTCCGGCCCTCGAAGGCCTCGATGGCCACGGTCTTTTCGCCCGAAGTCTCCTTCAGCTTGTGGATGTCAATGATATCGATTGCATCCTTTGTAAAAATCGAAGTGCTGTCTTTTTCAAACAATCCGACATTGTCAAATCCGGATAATTTAAATTCATCGAGATGTTGGCGGCTCAATCCCTCGTTCGGCGTGAGCAGAATAATCCGGTTGAGTTGGTTCTCCCGCCCGTGGAGCTTCAGATAATGCTGGTACTGGAGGATGTTGATGTGCATGAGCAGCGTCTTGCCGGAACCGGTGGCGCTCCAGAAGGCCAGCTTTTTTAGATCGTCCGCCGCGTAGGGCGCGATCTGCGCTTCTTCGAGCAGGCCGAACGCGAAAAGGTCTCCGTAGCCGCGCTGCTGAATCGTATCTGCCGCGTTGAAACGTGTGACGTAGGCGTTCAGGTCCGCCAGGAGCTTCTCCGGGTCGCGGAACCAGCGGTCGAGATAAATCTCCGCGAAGAGCAGGCAGAGATACTGAAAGTATTTCGGATAGAGCACCTGCCCGTCGGCGTTTCGCCTGGCGGTGATTGCCTTCCAATGCCGGACGATGTTGCCGTCGTAGGCCAGGAGCAAGTTGTGCGGCAATTCGGGCCGGTCGAAGAGCAGTTTCAGGCAATGGTGTAACTTTGAGATGCCATCCTCGCCGAACCCCTCGAAGACTGGGTCGCGCATGTTCTTGGCGAGGCCCTCGAAACTGGCCGCGCCGAAGAGGTCGAGCATCCAGTTGACGAGCGCCAGCCGGTGTTCGAATTTCAGTTTTTTAACCGCAGAGGACGCAGAGGTACGCAGAGAAGTCTTCTTCATAGATTGTTCACCATTCGCTTGATGCCGTCCTTAAGGTGAAGGACGTTGAAGTTAATCAGAAGACCGAGCTTCTTGCTGCTTAACTTCAAATAGGATAACAACTGAGCCTCATGAATTGGCGCGAGCTTCTCCACCGCCTTCAACTCGACAATGACGGCGCCCTCGACCAATAAGTCTATCCGGTAGCCCAAGTCAATTCTTTGCCCATCATATACCACTGGCAGGACAACCTGTTGTTCCACCGGCAATCGGCGTTTCCGTAGTTCATATACCAGACAAGCCTCATAGGCGCTCTCAAGCAGGCCAGCGCCAAGAGCGGAATGCACCTTCATAGCCGCGTCAACGATCTGTCCACTGATATTATTTAGTTCCATTTTTTTCTTCCTCTGCGTCCTCTGCGGTTAAACATCTTTTCTCCCTCTGCGTTCCTCTGCGTCCTCTGCGGTTAAACATCTTTTACTTCAAACATGAGCCGCTTGAACTCCTCCTCGATGAGCCGCACCTTGTAGCGCGGTTCGCGGCCCTCGCCCTCGGGAGCCATCGGAATGTTCATCAAGTTGTTGTCGCCATTGACATAAATCACGTCGAACTCGGAGTCCATCGTGTTGTAATGCTGCTGCTTGAAAAACTCGTCCAGTTTCGTGTTCGCCTCTTCCCGTTCTTTCGTAATTTTCTCCGCGTTCTCTGCGCCCTCTGCGCCCTCTGCGGTTAAATCTCGTATCTTACGCCAGATAACGAGCACCTTCTCGCCCTTGGGATTCATGCCCTCAACGATTCGGAACATTGGCGTCCCCGCCTTCTCACCATCGCCCTGTCTCCCCGTCTTCTTGTCCCAGAAAGCGTCAATATGCTTCACCTTCAGCCCGAGGAGCCAGTTGAAGGTCTCGACCAGGTCCACGTTGACTGGCTTGGTCTCGCCAACGGAGCCTGCGCCCACGAGTAGTTGGTATGAGAACGGGTCGTCGAACCGGTCAAGGTCGAGAAGCGACGGGCTGCCCTTGGCCTCGGCGTCGAGCATGTACCGGAGCAGATAAGATTCACGGAAAGAGTTTACCGCAGAGGACGCAGAGGACGCGGAGGAGAAAAGAGCGCGATGTTGAGCTTCTGTGCGCTTGAGCCGGATGTTCGCCAGCGCGTCCTCGTAGGACTCCAGGCGGATGTACTTGAATATATGGCTCACGCCGGTGTCGCGGTTCACCGGCTTGCCGTTCTTCCATT
Organism: Planctomycetota bacterium; assembly: GCA_043801885.1. Lineage (GTDB taxonomy): Bacteria > Planctomycetota > SZUA-567 > H5-PLA8 > H5-PLA8 > JAZDLP01. The sequence goes on from JAZDLP010000039.1 coordinate 10,244, forward strand.
CCTTGGAATAGACAACTTTCTGGATACGCGGCTTGAGGACGGTGTCAAAATAGTCGCCCATCTCCACTAGGATGTACTTGCGCTTCCCGCCGTCCTCGCGGTTCAGATTGATGACGTCGTGGGCGGTGGTGCCGGAACCGGCGAAGTAGTCCAGAACGATGTCGTTCCTATTTGGCAACCCAGCCCCAAGCAATGTTTCGTAAAGCGAGACCGGATGGCAGTAGGCAAAATCTAAGCCAAGAGGACTAACATCGGCCTTGCCTTTTCTGGCATCTTGTATCAACGACGATACTTGCCTTTTGGTGTTTTCAGTTAGGAGTACTTTCTGGCGCGGTTGTATGGTCTCATCGAGGCCAAAAAGAATTTCACCCCTGTCAATCATGCCATGGAGTGTTTCGGGAGTTCGTGAAAACCCATTTGGAGGGACAGGACATGGTTTTTGAGTAACCGGATGAATAAGAGGTTTGTGAAATTTCAGATCTGTTCGTGGTTCTGGTGCTCTCAGACTTACGCTTTGATAAGGATGCCCGTGATCATCCATGAAACGATATGCCTTCTCGCCACCAGTGAGTTCGGCATTGGGGTCCACCCATTGGACATACTCCTTTCGTGCCTTCTCTGTCACTCCGCCGTTACGCTGGACTATTTCGGCGGCAACTCGAAGCATTTCTGAAATGCCGGTGTTCTGAAGATAGATGGGCGAGTCTTGAAATGAACGCCAGATCAAGTACTCATGTTGAGTAGCCACGCCCCGGCCCGCATTCATGGGGTTGCGCTTGTCCCATACGACTGTTCCAGCATTGGGAATGCAGGTCCGTTCGAATAGTTGGTACAGCACTTCGTATTCATTCTCGTCAATATGGCATTGGTATGCGCCGTCCTTGGCAAGTAGCCGGACGGAGGCATTTATCCTCGCCTCCATCATGGCTAGCCAACTGGAATGCTGGTAGTTGTTCTTGTAAAGGAATCCGCTGGTTTGCGTGTTGTATGGCGGGTCGATGTGTATGCACTGAATCCCGTTCGCGTTCCCGGCGGCCATCAGATTCAGCGCGTGGAAGTTGTCGGCCTGGACCAGAAGCCCATCTGTGTTCTGTTCCACATCCGCAAGCGCAGCCAGCAGCCTGTCCTTGAATTTCTGGTCGAAAAATTTGGTGTCAAGGATCAGTGAACAGTGGGCAGTGATCAGTGAGCAGTCTTTTTGGAGGGCGAAATAAGTTGGTGTTTTTTTGGGAAACAGAGATCCTTCGGCATTGGCTTCGGCAAGGCCGTTAAACGCGATGCCGAAATCATGCGCCTGGTCGATCCGGTCAAGATTCCTGTCCGATAACTGTTCATTGCTCACTGATAACTGCACGAATCCAAGTCTTTGCCATTCCTTCCACTGCTCCTTGTTGGCAACCACTTCGCAAAGAAACTCTTTACTGTTCACTGTTAACTACTCATTGTCATACTGAATGAGCCGGTCGAGCGTGACGCAGTAGTTGGTCTCAACCACGAACTTCTTTTTGAGCCAGAGGCGCTTCTGGAAGTCCTCGATCTGCGCCAGGAAGGCGATGATCTTATGCGCGATCTTGCGGATGACACGGATTTTCGACAGGTATTGCTCGACGCGCGGCGCGGATTCGTTCTCCACGTCGTCGAGATGCATCACCTCGTTCTTGATGTAGAAGTCGAGCTCCCGGCGCAGGAACTTGCCCAAGTCCTTGTGGATTAAGTAGTCGAAGGTGTTCCGCTTGGTGTAGTCGGCGAGTCGCTTTTCCAACAACGACTTAACCGCAGAGGGCGCGGAGGACGCAGAGGAGGAAGGGTGGGGGGCGGAAAGAGCTTGAATGAATGAGTGGATTTCCGTGCCGTCCTCGGACCTGATGGCGGCCAACACCTTCTGAACGGTTTCAGCGTTGATGGCGTCCTGCTTTCGTCCTTGCTCATCTGGCTGAAAAACAAAGTGCAACATTAGTTCGTCCGTTCCCTCTGTGTTCTCTGCGCCCTCTGCGGTTAAGTCTTTGTAGATGAACCGGCGATCCTTGCCGTTCGCGGCCTTGACGTTGTCCTTCTCGGTGTCGGCCTCGACGATCTTGAAGTGAACGCGTCGCCCGTCCGGCAGTCGGAATGCGTAGTCGCGGAAGTATTCGGTGGTCTTGACGTAGTACTGGTCGTGATTCGCCCAATGGAGCTTGACTTCCTCGCCCTCATATGGAATAGCATAGACGCCTTCCTTGTAGCGGCGGAGCGAGATGAAGTCGCCCTCGTCGTAGTAGCGGGCGAAGAAATCGTAAAGATGGGAGAAGACCTCATTCTGGAGCGCGACGATATCGACGACATCTTTGAGCCGCGCCTTCAGTTCCTTGACTTTGGGCGCTTGCTCCGAGTCCATCCCGGCGGCCTTGACGCCCTCGACGAGCTTGTCGAGTTCCTTCTGGATTTCGGCCTTGTCGAACGACTGATACTGCTTGAACGCCTCCTCGACCTGCGGCAGCAAGTCACTGTCCAGGAAGCGGATGATCTCGTCCCGCCTGGCGTTCATGATGCGGTAGATGCCGAAGTCCAAGTCGGCCTGGTCGAGCTGGAAAAGCTCGGCCAGCTTGCCCTTGAGTTTCTCAATCGGATTCATATTTGTTCACTTTCCTCTATAATTTCATTCTCATTCCATTGGTTCATTATCCAGTGCTCTTTGGGAACGTCAATAAACCATTCAAATATGAGAGCCAGCGCCACCAAAGAGTAAATTTGCAAAAGTTCAGTTCTATGTCAAAATTCAATCCATGAACGAACAGAACACCAAAGTCCGCGCCGCGTTGCTTACTATCGGCGATGAGTTGTTGCTGGGCGAGATTCTGGACACCAACCGGCTGTATCTCGCGCAACAACTGCTACCATTGGGCATCACCGTGGTCTGCGCCGATACGGTCGGCGACGAAATCGCTGATATCGTGGACGCATTCAAGCGCGCGCTGTCGCGTGCCGACATTGTGCTCGCCACCGGCGGTCTAGGCCCCACTGCCGACGACTTGACCATGGAAGCGTTGGCGAAAGTCTTCGGTGTGGATTTGGTATTTCATCCGGAAGTAATGGAGCAGATAGCGCAACGCTTTAATCGGCCGATCAGCGAGCTGCCGCCGAGTAATCGCAAGCAGGCTTGGGTGCCGCGTGGCGCTCGCGTCCTGCGCAACGATTTTGGCACCGCGCCAGGCGTGCATTATCCGACAAGCGCGGGTCAACACGTTTTTCTCATGCCCGGCGTTCCGCGTGAAATGAAAGGCTTGCTGGCGGAACACGTTCTCCCGTTTTTAAGAGAACGTTTCCCTTCCAACCACGTGATCGTGATCAAGACACTGCATTGCTTCGGTATCGGCGAATCTGTTCTCGGCGAACGCGTCAAAGATCTGATGCAGCCTGGTCGCAATCCGGACGTCGGCACGCGCGTCAACGCCGGCGTGGTCACGCTGCGCCTGGTGGCGCGCGGCGCGACTGAAGCGGAAGCGCAGGCGACGTTGCAGCCGGCGCTGGCCATAGCGCGCGAGGCGCTCAAAGATGGATTGTTCGGCACGGATGACGAGACGCTCTCCAGCGCCACGTTGAAGGCGCTGGTATCGCGACGGAAAACTGTAGCCATCGCCGAAAGCTGCACCGCCGGGCTGGTGGCGGCGCTGCTGACTGATACGCCTGGGTCGAGCGCCGCGCTGCTGGAAGGCGCGGTAGTCTATTCCAATGCGGCGAAGATTCGCGCTTGCGGCGTCAAACCCGAAACGATTGCCGCGTATGGCGCGGTCTCGGCCGAAACAGCTCGCGAACTGGCCGTCGGTATTCGAGAACGTGCGGGAGCGGATATCGGTGTGAGCGTAACTGGCATCGCCGGGCCTGATGGCGGCACGGCAGTCAAGCCGGTGGGCTTGGTATATTTCGGCGTCGCCACGGCTAACGGCGCGCAGACGTTTGAGCGCCGATTGCCGGGGCGGGACCGGGCGATGATTCGCGAACGAGCCGCCATGCAAGCGCTCGATCTAATCCGCCGCGCCGCGCTTGAAGATTAAAGCGCTATGTTCAGTAGAGAAAATTGCTCGACGTTACGTTTGACATCACGCTCGAAGGCATACATTATGAATATCATGATAAAAATCACCGGATACGCCATTTACAATGAAGAAGTGAAGAGCTGAAGTCTCTCACGAAAGTGTTTCAACAAGGCTTCCTTGATTTCGCATCATTTCAAGCAGTCCTGGCGTAAAATATTTGCATGATCTTTCGTGGGCATTTCCTCTTCCAGCCGAACCATCGTTTGGTGCGTACGAACTACCGCCTGCCGCCAGTGGACAAGACCATTGACATTAACTAAACCGAACTCAATAATTTAAAACTTGACCAATCGTACGAAATAGCGTACATAGATGCATAGTCAATTAACAATCGAAACTTTGAGGATGCTATCTGATGACAACATTAAAAGTTAGTCAAGCGCGGTCAAGACTGTACCGACTGATTGACGAAGCGTCCACATCTCATGAACCGATCCTTATTACTGGCAAACGCGCAAACGCGATTCTTGTATCCGAAGATGATTGGAGAGCAATCCAGGAAACGATGTATCTACTCTCCATTCCTGGCATGAGAGAATCTATTAGAAAAGGCATGAACACGCCCATCAAACAATGTTCAAAGGATATCGACTGGTGAAATGGCAAGTTGTTTTTACCAAACAAGCTCAAAAAGATGCCAGGAAGCTATCCGCTGCCGGCCTTCGTTCCAAGGCGGAGAGATTAATAGAAATTTTAAAGCGCAATCCTTTCGAAAACATGCCTTCTTATGAGAAGTTGAGGGGCGACTTTGCTGGTTCGTTTTCTCGTCGGATAAATATTCATCATCGCTTGGTCTATCAGATTCTGGAAAAAGAGAAGATAGTAAAGGTTATCCGCATGTGGACACACTATGAATAGCAAGGTTGACAACGCGATGTTTTCAGTGATCAAACTGCCACGACTGGGCGAGCCAGGCGACCGGTTCGTCGCCGCTAAAATCAAGAAATTGCTCAAACCCAATACGCCGATACTTATCACCGGCCACGAACGCCCCGACGGTGATTGCATCGGCAGCGAGATTGCTCTGTGTTCGATTTTGCGCTGTGCCGGTTATCAAGCCGTCATTGTAAATACTGAACCGATTCCGGCTCGGTATCAATTTCTGGACTCGCAAGGTTGGGCGCGCGTGGTGGCGATGGATGAGTGTCTCGAAGCGGCGGTGATTTTCGTCTTGGACGCGTCCGATCTCACTCGCCTCGGACGCATCAAAATTCAGCGTTCAAGTCAGGCCACCATCATCGCTCTCGATCACCATCCCGACAATCTTTGTTTCGGCGATATCAACTGGATTGACCGGAAAGCCGCAGCCACTGGCGAATTGATCTGGCGTCTGGCCGCATGCTGCGGCTGGCACGCGCCACCGTTGGCGATGGATGCGTTGTACATCGCGCTGCTGACCGACACCGGACAGTTTTCATATGCTAACACCACGCCGCGCGCGATGCGCATGGCCGCGCATTTGATCGAATCAGGCGTGGATCCGGAACAAATGTGGCGCCGCGTTTACCTCAATAAACCGCCGGAAGAACTGGCTTTGGAGACGTGCGCGCGCGCCAATCTGGAATTTTTTGCCGATGGCAGGATTTGCAGCATCGCGCTGCGCTACGCAGATTTCCACGATACGTGTACCAGCCCGGCCAATACCGAACAATTCGTACAGATTCCTCGATCAGTGGCGGGCGTTGAAATGGCATTGTTTTTCTACGAAATTAACGAAGGGCGTGAGACCAAAGTCAGTATTCGCACTACACGCCGATTAGATGCTTCCGCGCTGGCTCATCGTTTCGGCGGCGGCGGCCATCGTCAGGCTGCTGGTTGCAGTCTGCCCGTCCCGTTGGTTCAGGCCAAAAAGAAATTCCTGGCCGAAGCTGTTCGCGTAGTCAAAAAAAGGTAACCGTTCACTACAGAGCCACAGAGTCCCGTTATCTTCTTCAATGCTGTCTCTGTGTTCTCTGTGGCTCTATGGTGAACGGTTACAAAAAAGGAATTTTTGATTTTTGAAGAAAGCGCGAGAATCGCCATGACGCCTATTGAGATGCCAAAGGCCAACGAGAATCTCACTGAAGCCACGCTCAATCGCTGGCTGGTCAAGGAAGGCGACGTCATCGTCAAAGACCAGTCATTGTGCGAACTAATTACGGATAAAGCTCAGGGCGAAATTTTTTCGCCGGTCGCCGGGACAGTACTGAAGATTTTCGGACTGGAGCGAGCGGTGTTGCCCGTCGGCTATATTCTGTGCGTGATCGGACAGTCCGGAACCAACGTTCCAACTGACTTGGCGGCAAAGAACGAAACGATTCTAGCTGCGCACCGCGGCCTGACGACGGCTATCGGTCCGCTATCGCCGGCAGGAGACGCGTCGCGCGCGCCTTCCGGACACGCGCTGGAGTCGCTTTCTACGATGGCAGCGTCGGGAGTGCGCGCGACGCCGGCAGCTCGACGTCTGGCCAAAGAACTCGGCGTGAACCTCGCCGCCGTCGCCCAAAAATACAACCTGTCCGCGCCGATCAGTGAAAAAGATATTAAGCGATTTTCAAACAGAGACTGAGGACGACTGTTCACGTGGATAATAAACGACGATAATTCTCTCCGCTATTAGGAGTCTCTCATGATCGTCGGTATCGGCATTGACTTGATTGAGATTGAACGTATCCGCTCGATTTACCGGCGGCATGGGGAGCGATTTATCAATCGGATTCTGACTCCCAACGAAGCGATTTATGTGTTGCAGCATAAAGACCCCGCCGCACGGCTGGCCGGGCGCTGGGCGATTAAGGAAGCGGCGCTCAAGGCGCTCGGCACCGGTCTATCCGACGGCATTCACTGGCGCGATATCGAAGTGTTATCCGATCCGCGCGGCAAACCCGTGCTGACGTTGCATGGCAAAGCGCACGAACGCGCCACAGATATCCATGCCAATATTTTTCACGCTACGATCACTCATTGTGATAGTTTAGCGATGGCTCAGGTCATTCTCGAAAATTGGGCAACCGTTCACCACAGAGCACAACCCAAATGAAGATGTATCGCGCTCTTTAGGAGAGAGCAAGGTATTGTTTTCAAGACGTCACTTATTCTGCGCGGTAGTCTCCATGTCAAGCGACTTCGCACGCGCTTCGGCACGCGCGGCATAAATTGAGCCTTTATATTTCTTCGCAAACTTGCGGTACTCGTCGGCGAAGCCAACGAGCGCCTTCCGATCCAGTTCCCACTTGTCATGAAGCGACTTGGCATTTCCGCTGGGCCTCCGCGAAGCGGGCTGCTCATTTTTCCCAGTCTGTTTCACCAATTGCGCACCTGGATACAGTGTCTCGAATGTCGGCGACTCCTTCGCCTCGATCTTGCGGTATTCATCGCGGGACATCAATTCATTTTTGACCACCTCGTTCTTGGCGAGCGTTTTCATCTCATCCTGCCATATAGCGACCTTTTTAATCAATGTCTTATCACCATCCTTGCCCTCGGTTAATTTGTTGCGATTTACGAGTGCCGTCATTGCTTCCAACATCTCGTATTTTACTAATCCTTCTGTCTTGCTCGCAACCTCCGTCTTTCGGCTAATAAGATGACGAGCTAATTCCCGATCAGCATTGCGCGGCGGCAAGACAAAAATGGCCATTCGCTCAATCCAGTCGAAGGCATGGTCGATCACCAGCGCGGGGGCACAATCGTGACCACCCTCAAATATCTCGACGTTCCGTACGACATGCCCACGCATGGTGCTGCGAATTCGCACCGCTTCGTACAGGTTCATGTCGGTTTTACCGAAGGTTCCATAGACCAAGTACTGCCGTCCCTTTTTAGCTTCATCAGCGAGATAATTGTAAAAATCGAGTGAGCCACCACCAAAAAGCCCGGCGGCTTGCAAGATCACTCCCCGGAACCCGTCGCGTAACATGGGATACGAGCTGCAACAACGAGCCCCACCCGACATGCCGGTTCCGAACTTCCAGTCTTCCAAGACACGCATGCGTTTCACCACATCATCATGTGCGGCGCAAAAATTTGGCAACCAATTAGACGAAGAGTTCTTCGATTCAACCAGCATGACTGCGATCCACTCTTCCTTCCGAATCCGTTCTTCCATGGCTCCCAATCTCGCGTTGCCACTCGGCGAGGCAATGAACAAACAGGGATACCGCCGATCCTTTTCCTTGCCATAACCCGGTGGGACGTAAAGATCATAGTGCCACGTCATCGCCTTCCCGACTTGTCCCAATGCACTCGCCCAGACCTTCTTGACCTCCGGTGTCAGAGGCCCACTCAATCGAATGATGTCCTTCTCCGTGAGCGAGTACTCTACCTCAATTCGCGTCACTTGGTCATCATGGAGAGTCATCGCTATCGGTGTTGTTTCCCCAACCGCAACGCGGGGCAGACACCAGAGTATCCCAAACAATACAATCCAACGGTGCATGTTGCTCCTCTCCATTCCTGTAATCTAATCATTAAAAAGAATTTTTGTAATTATTCACGCCATAGTGTAATCTAGTTGTTGAATTTTTACAAATCTCATAGTGCGCTAAGAAGTCTCGACTGAGAACGACGATAGCCATTCAGAGGAGAAACATTCACGCTGCGAAAGTAGGAGGCAACAATGGAACTGGTAACGAAAGAGATAATTGTTCGCGATCTTCGTGCGCTGGGAATCGTCTCTGGTATGCGCGTGATTGTTCACTCTTCATTAAAAAGTTTTGGGCAGGTCGAGGCCGGTCCAAAGACAATCGTTGACGCTTTGATGGAAGTCGTGACTGAAGAGGGGATTTTATTGTTTCCCTCATTCAATCACGCCACAGCGTTTGAGCTAGGCGCGCCAGGTTATTATAGTTCGAAGGAGACGCGCACTATTGACGGCGCAATCCCAGACTATTTCTGGCGACAGCCCGGAGTATTGCGCACGATTGATCCCTCACACCCATTCGCCGCGTGGGGCAAACAAGCGCGCGAGTTTCTCAAAGATCATCATCGCAATATTACAATGAGCGCCGAATCGCCATTGGGCCGTTTGTGGCGCAGTGATGGTTACGCTCTGCTATTAGGTGTTCATTACGGTCCAAATACATTCAAGCATGTGACCGAGATGACCAACAATGTCCCCTGCCTGGGCGCGCGCACCGAAGCTTATCTGGTCAAGCTGCCGGACGGTCGCACTGTCCTGGGACGCACTTGGGGATGGCGCGAGAAAAACTGTCCGATCTCCGAACCAGGCAGGCATCTTCAGGGCGAAATGGAACGACGTGGCCTGCACGTGAAAGGCAATGTGGCCGCGGCGAACAGCATTCTCTTCAAGCTTGATGACTGCTACAAAGTGCTCAGCGAGATGCTGGCGAAAGGTTTTGCCGGATTTCCTCCTTGCAGCGCCTGTTCGATCCGTCCGCGTCACTGCGCGGCGACCGTCGAGTCCGATTGGGATTTTGAACATAATTGTCTGCGCCCCGATTCGCTGGCGTGGACTTATGAAGATGGCTTATGAGTCTCTGTTGAAAAATATATTTATTGAATCCATTTCGACTAAAGTGAGTACTACGTTAGACGGATATTTTCCGGAGACACGAGGAGCAAATTGTCATGCCCGTAATCAGATGTTCTACGGGGTCATTGTGTCGTTGTATTTTATGGATAACAAACAGCACAAAAGACCGCATATTCATGTTCGCTATCAGGATGATGAAGCTGTAATCAGTATACCAGAAGGCCATCTATTGGATGGAAGATTTTCCCGGCCTAAGATGCGGTTAGTTCAAGCTTGGGTGGAAATCCATCGGGATGAACTTATTGCCGACTGGGAGTTGGCGGTCAAGGGGCAAACCCCCTACAAAATCGATCCGCTCAAATAGGAGGCGCAAACATGAACCCGCGTGTTCGTTCGGCGCAGCCGCTGGAAGGCTACAAACTACGACTGGAGTTTACAAATGGAGAGGTCGGAATTTTCGATTGTTCAAGGTTCATAGAAGTAGGCGTGTTTCAAGAGTTGAAGGACATTGAGTATTTCAAACAAGTACAGGTTTTTCTTGGGTCCGTGGCTTGGCCCCATGAACAAGACATCTGTCCAGATACGCTCTACATTGAAAGTCAAAAGATCGCTCAATGCGTCGCTTAACAAACAGTCTGATCACGCTATTGTTTGTCGCGACGGCGGCTGCTGAAGATCTTTTTGTCAAACCCGAGCCGACGGATCAACCGAGCTGGTTGAACATAACTCGCCGTCCGCGTCATGCGAACAACCAGGCGCTGGCAAAAAGTCCACATCAGGTTCGTTTCCGGTCGTTCTGCGCGGAAACTTTCGCCGAGGCTGCGAAAGCAGATAAGCCCATTCTCTTGTTCATTACCGCCGATTGGTGCCATTGGGGCAAAGTCATGGAACGAACGACGTTTGCCGACTTGGAGATCGTCACACGCTTGAACGAACAATTCGTCCCGGTGCGCCTGAATCGTGATGAACGTCCGGATGTGGATCTGCGAATGCAACAGGCCGTGCAGTCGCTCGGTGGCGCACGAGGTTGGCCGTTGACGATCTTTCTTACGCCGGACGGTCGTCCTTTCTTCGGCGGAACGCGCTATTCCGCGGGAGATGATGCAGCCTTGGGGCAGACGGGACTGCGATCCGTCATCCAGTGCGTCATAATGAACTGGCGCGAGAATCGCGCAGACGTCGTCGCGCAGGCAATGACACTTGATGCAGCCATGAAAAAAGCCGGCTCGGATGACCGCACTCACGGCGCGCTCGCGCCAAATCTGCCGCAAATAGTTGTGGAAAAATTAAAGTCTGTATTCGATCAGAAAGGCGGTGGCTTTCTGGTCGGCGGAGTGAAGAATGCCGCGAAGTTTCCGGCTCCGCGTGCGCTTGAATTGCTTCTTATCCATTACGCTCAACGCGGCGAATCGGCCAGTCTCGATATCGTGATTAAAACACTGGACGCGATGCTCAGCGGCGGCATTTACGATCAACTCGAGGGCGGTTTTCATCGTTACACAACAGATCGCTGGTGGCGTCGGCCATGCTTTGAAAAACTGCTCATTCCCAACGCCGAAATGGTGATGGCCTGTCTACATGCCTGGCAAGTGACCGGTTGCGCGCGGTATCGGCAGGCAGTCGAGGAGACGCTGAATTTTTGGGCCGGTATGAGCGCGTCCGGCGGGGTGTTTTTTTATGGTTCACTGGCTGCGGATGCCGCGGACGACGATGGCGGAGCGTATTTCACTTGGACGGTGCGCGAGATTGAAGCGGCGCTGCGCGACGATACGGACTGCCGACTGGCGCAAATGATTTACGGCATTGATGGAACCGACGCTGAAGAGCGGCGCGCGCTATTCGAAGTCGTGTCGCCGAGTATCGCCGCAAAACAACTGGGATTGGCGGAGGCGGATGTAACTTCGCGTCTGGCGCGCATTCGCAAACTGCTGTTGAAGGCGCGTCAGCGGCGGCCTGATCCGACGAGCGACCGCCGCATTTATTTCGACGGCAACGCGCTGATGGCTGCGGCGTTCATGGAATGCGGACGAGTTCTGGAAAAGCCTTTGTATCTGCAACGCGGCGTTGCCGTTCTAGAACAACTCTTGAAACAAGGGTTGCTGACCACAGGCAACGAAACGGTTGCCGTCCACGTATTATCTGAAGGTGAAAAAGGAGCGGGCGCGCTGGAATCCGAGCCGCGACCATTAGGGATCGGTTTTTTGTTCGAAGGCAAAAAAGCATCTAGCGCGCTGGGATTGGCGCAGGACGAATCTGCGCTGGCTTACGCGTGCGCAAGCGCATACGAGGCCACTGGCGAAAAAAGATTCTTGGACGCGGCCGACGGCAGCTTGCGTCGCCTGGATCAGAAATTTTGGGATAAAGAACATGGAGGTTACTTTGATCGCGCGGTAAACGCTTTCGCGGAACTTCCGATTTTGCAGTTGCCGATCAAAGTATTTCAGGACACATCGGAACCGGCGATCAACGCGTTGGCTGCGCTGGCGTCAATGCGCTTGTACGCGCTCACCGAGCGCAAAGAGTATGCTGAACGCGCCACCAGAATTGTCGAAGCGTTCGGCGCCGTTCTTGAGAAGCTCGGACCATACGGCGCGTCGCTCACCGCCGTCGTTAATGCGCTGCAAAGCAATTAGAAGAACCAATTTCTTTATCTGTGTCTATCTGTGGATTTTCTTGAACCACTTTGCCATGCGTGAAATGCCTTGTTCCAGATTGATTTTAGGCTCCCATTGAATCGTGCGCATGGCCAGCGAAATATCCGGTACGGCGACCGTCAGTTCACCCGAGATCGCCGGTTTATAGACGATTTCCGCTTTTTTGCCTAAACATTGCTCGATCTGCCGAATCAGCTCCAAAAGTGTCGTTCCAAACCCGGAACCAATGTTCAGAGTCACAAATGGCGTTGTGCCGCAGATTGTCGCTTGCAATGCGTCGACCACATCGCCGATCTCGACGTAATCACGCAAGCTGTTGCCATCGCCAAAAACATTAAACGGCTGGCCCTTTAAGATCGCAGTGGCAATCAGATGCGGCACACAGTCCGGCCGCAGCTCAGGGCCATAGACGGAGAATAAGCGCAGATTGATTGTTTCAAGCCGATGCAAGGCGTGATAAGTGTTGAGTAAAATTTCACACGACAACTTGCTGGCTCCATAAGGCGAAGCGGGGCCGCTGCCCAGCGCGTCTTCTGTGAAAGGCAAGGGCGCATCTTTGCCATAGACCATCACCGAACTGGCGAACACTACGCGACGGCATCCATTGGCGCGCAGCGCTTCCAACAGCGAAGCGGTGAACTTGTAATTGGCCTCTTCGTATAGTTCCGGATAACCGATAGATTCCCGCACCCACGATTTTCCAGCCAAATGCGCGCAAACTTCCGGGCGGATTTTTTGCAACGCGTTGTACAGCGTTTCGTAATCCTCGCCACGAATAATAGTCAACTTGCCTTGGCATGCGGCGCTATGGATATCCAGATTCTTAAGCCGTCGCTTGCTATCCAGAGAAGCCATGCCGGCGCGCCGAATGACGCCAGTAACTGTATGACCGGCAGATAACAGACTGGCGATCAAGTGCGAGCCAATAAATCCGGCGGCGCCGGTGACGAAAATATTCATAGTTCCTGGCGCGCCCAATCCACGGTCTTCCGCAGTCCTTCGGCAAACTTCACCGCAGGTTCAAACGCCAGATACTGCCGAGCTTTGCTAATGTCCGCGCAAGTCCGTTCCACATCTCCCGGTTGCATCGACTGTCGTTCAATCCTGGCCTGCTTGCCTGTGAGTTGTTCTAATTGAGCCATCAGGTCGCTCAAACTGACTGATGCTCCACTGCCCAGATTATAAATGCCAAAATCCACGGGAAATGTTTCCAGTGCGTTTATCAGTGCTTTGACAATATCAGTGACGTAGATGTAGTCGTGCGCCGAAGTTCCGTCCCAAAAGAGTGTGATTGTTTCGTTCATCAGTAGCATTCGCGCGAAAGACGCAATCGCCATATCCGGGCGCTGCCGCGGTCCATACACCGTGAAAGGTCTCGCCAGGATCACTTTAAAATCGTACAGAGTGTGATACGTCCTCAAAAAAATTTCCGCGGCGCGCTTGGTGGCGCCATAAGGCGACAGTGGTTGCAAACATGCCGCATCTTCCTGGAATGGCATAGGAGTCACGTTCCCATAGACCGAACTGGAGGAGACGGCGACAATCTTCTTCGGCCCATACTGTCGCATGGCTTCCAGCAGCGAGATCAGATTGCCCACGTTAACACGCTCATACTTCAGCGGGTCGTAAACAGAAGGCCGTGCTCCGACCTGCGCCGCCAGATGCAGCACCGCATCGAACTTCTCGACCTCCAACAATTTACTGACTGTCAGACGATCACCATAATCGCAATCTATCAGTTTATAGTTTGGATTTAATAGAGCGGTGGCGACGTTGCGACGTTTGAGTTTGGGTGAATAGGAACGATCAAAGTTATCCAGCGCCACCACACGATGTTCTGCGGCTAATAATTGTTCGCAAGTATGGGAACCGATAAAACCGGCGCCGCCAGTGACGAGGATTTTCATGATAAGTATAGGAATTCCAAAGTAGGGGCGGTTCGCGAACCGCTCCTACGAACCGATCTCTGTTAATGGTATAATATGGAAGTTCGTCGCAATGTCTAGCGATGCTCGATGCGCCAGCGCGAGATGCGCGCAACCAAGTTGTCTGTCCCACGTTGCACTTGAACGTCTTCGATGGCGGCGACATACACGTTCGAAGAGAAAGTCGTCCGCCCCTGTTCCAGGCTTTCAATGATTTTGATCAGAATCTCGCCAGGCGGCGCATGCAACGTTCGATTGGAATTGTCCGGCAATAGCATCTCGATTCGTGATTTTTCGCGCTCCACCGTCAGCGTGAGCGCGGTAGCTTCTTCGCGTTTGGCGTTGGTCAGCGCCATCGCTAAAAACATGTCGTATGTGGCCATGAGCATCTTATAATCGAACGGATAAAAACCGCGAATGCAGATGAATTTAAAACAAAAGAGAATTGCGGATTTTAGATTTTTGATTGTGGATTGAAGGGGCGGTTCGCGAACCGTCCCTACTTTTAAAAATCGCGTTCATTCGCGGTTGATAATTTGTTTAGACATTATATATTGAGTTTAAGCGTCCCTGTCGTCTAGAGGCCTAGGACAGAGGCCTTTCAAGCCTCCAACTGGGGTTCGAATCCCCACAGGGACGCCATATTTTATTAAACATCAAAATCTTTGCGTGTCGCAAAGATTTTGATGTTTGGATTGCAGGCGAGACGCCTGCGCTACGTTATTTGAAGAATATGTGAGCTAGGATCAGCGTAGTCAGACCTATCGCAATACGGTACCAGCCAAACACGGCCAGACTGTGTCGTTGCAGAAATCGGATAAACCAGTAGGCCACCACAATAGCCGTGACAAACGACGCCACACAGCCGATCAGTATAATCGGCCCGTCACTGCTCCAACAGATATCTTTATAAGCTTGAAACATTTTGTAAACGCAGGCGCCGACCATGGTCGGCAACGCCAGAAAGAATGAGAACTCCGCGGCTGCGGTTCGGTTCAGCCCGGAGAGCCGTCCGCCTACAATCGTTGCGCCTGATCGAGATACACCTGGGATCAACGCCAAGCATTGGAAGACTCCGATCACGAAGGCGACGGGGATGGAAACATCTTCGGCGCGACTCACTGCGTTACGTGTTCGCACGTATTCGACTAGAATCAGAACTACTCCGCCGACAATCAGTGCCAGCGCCACCGGACGCGGACTTTCGAGGGCCACTTCGATCTGTCGGTGAAACAGAATGCCGATGACAGCCGCAGGCAAGAAAGCCAGAAACAAACCCGTCCAGAACCGGCGCGGTTCCACCTGCGAAGGCAGATTCCGCACTGATTGCCAGAGTCTGTGGCGATACAAGATCACGATCGCCAGAATTGCCGGCAATTGAATGACGATGTCAAATAACGCATTCAACGTTGTGACGCGTGAACTATCGGCGGTAAGTGGCAAAAAATCGCGAACAAGAATTAAATGTCCGGTTGAGGAAATCGGAAGAAACTCAGTAAA
The DNA here is from genome assembly GCA_043801885.1 of Planctomycetota bacterium. Lineage (GTDB taxonomy): Bacteria > Planctomycetota > SZUA-567 > H5-PLA8 > H5-PLA8 > JAZDLP01. The sequence goes on from JAZDLP010000039.1 coordinate 25,869, forward strand.
ACCTTCGAGTACGCCTTTGATCAGCGCGTTCCACCAATACTCCGACATGCATCGCCTCTATCATTAAATTACGAATTAGGTAAAAAACTGATATTTTCCCCGCGCACAGTATATTCGGATACATCACACAGTGCTACCGCGATTGCGGCAAATCACACTTCGTCTATCACTTCGACGTCACGGCCTTGCCTTGTATGTCTGTGACACGAATAACTTCACCACTCCGCCAATGTTAACGATAACTGTCCAGCGTTCGGATGAAACCGTTTCGCCACTGATCGTAGCGGGGAATGCTCCATATATCTGATCGAGGCCGCGCTATGAAGATTGTTCTCCCCGGCGATCAGATCGGCAGCCCCAACCCACCGCTGCCCGCCGTCGGGATAAGCTGTGTTAATAATCTGTTAGTTTCTTTGTGTCTTTGTGGTTAATTTAGTTCAATGCAATAACACCAATGTTTCACCACGAAGGCACGAAGGCACAAAGATGAACAGATTTGAATCAGTGTCGCCGGAGATTGAAAACACGGCCAAAGTAGTTATTGAGTCCAGTTTATCTAAAGTTAAGTGCGTTGTAAGTAGCACAAATCTACATTAGAAACACTGGACTCAATAATTAGTAACCGTACACTGGACTCAATAATTAGTAACCGTGTAATAAGGTGAACATAGACTGAACGGTTACAAATCCGAAACTTTTTTGAAAGAGATTAGATGCACTTCGCCGACCGACTTGACGACGCCATTCAGAGTAAAGGCAACCCGATTTGCGTCGGCTTGGATCCGCGGTTTGATCAACTGCCGAGACAGATTCGCGATGCTGCCATTCATGCGCATGGCATGACCGCGCGCGCCGTGGCGGAAGCGTTCTTATCGTTCAATCGAGCGATTTTGGACGCCATCGCCGACGTAGTGCCCGTCTGCAAACCACAGATCGCGTTCTATGAGGAGTTTGGTTGGGAAGGTCTGCGCGCATACACGGCGACGGTGGAATATGCGCGACAAAAAGGATTAGTGGTTATCTCCGACGCCAAGCGTGGCGATATCGGCGCCACTGCTCAGGCATATGCGCGCGCGCATCTGGCGGTGACGCGAGATGCCGCGAAACTGTCGCGGAACGAGTTTGATCAGATTCTTGGCAGCGCCGACCAGAACATCGGCGGGTTCGACGCCGACGCACTGACTGTCAATCCCTATCTGGGCCGCGAGACGATTTTGCCCTTTTTGAAGGTGGCTGCGGCAAATGATCGAGGAATTTTTATTTTGGTCAAAACTTCGAACCAGGGTTCGGGAGATTTGCAGGATCAACCAATCGCCGCGACCGTTGACGGTGTGCCGCTATACGAACTGGTGGCTGATATGGTCAACGATCTGGGCAAGAATCATCGCGGCGCATGCGGGCTATCCTGTGTCGGCGCGGTCGTCGGCGCGACCTATCCCCAACAGGCGCGTCGATTGCGAGCTTTAATGCTGGATACATTTTTTTTAATCCCAGGCTATGGCGTTCAAGGCGGCACGGCTCAGGATGCGGTCGCCGGATTCCGCTCTGACGGGCGCGGCGCTATCGTTAATAATTCGCGCGGAATCATCTTTGCGTATCAGCAGTCGCCGTTCGCCGAATCGCACGGCGAAAAAGATTTCGCCGGCGCCGCACGTGCAGCTACACTGAAGATGGCGGCCGAATTGAAGACGGCTATCAGTTGATCAAACTTACATTAATTCAATCTGCTTTGAATCTTTAGTCAGCCGCACAATCGCCTTCTTGCGTTGCCGTGAAAATCCGGCTTTTGCGGCCTTGCCTCTGGATGCTTTGCGGCGCGGCTTAACGATCATTGTATTCACCGACTCTACCTTTACTCCAAACGCCGCTTCGATCGCCTTCTTTATCTGATGTCGGTTGGATTTTATGTGCACTTCAAAAGTATACTGCGACTTGCTGACGTCGGCGTTCTCCTTGCCTTTGGTGCCAGCCGCAATCAGATCATGGCTCTTTTCCGTTAGAATTGGCCGACGCAGAATCGCGTAAGTATCAGTTAAGAGATTGGTAGCGCGATTTCGGCTCATACCTTGATCACCTCTGCGATATTTTCAAGAGTTTCTTTTGTCATCAATAAATTTTTATATTTAAGCACTTCGTAAGCGTTCAGATTACGAGCAGGAATTAAGCGACAACATCGGATATTTCTAACGGACTTCACCAGCGCCTCGCCAGGTTGCCGAGCGGCTACCAGACAAGTAGTCGCGCCAAGCCCCAACTTTTTCAGCGCCGTCACAAAACGTTTAGTCTTGGGTTTATCGTAAGCGAGCGTATCAATGACTTTGATTTCTTGATCGAGAATTTTAGAAAGAAGCGCGGACTTCAACGCTTCGCGGCGCATACGAATCGGCATATCCTGATGGTAATTGCGCGGATGCGGCGCAAAAATGTTGCCGCCGCCGCGCCACAGCGGAGAACGCTTCATGCCAACGCGAGCACGACCAGTGTGCTTTTGCTTCCACGGCTTGGCGCCTGACCCGTGTCGTTGAGCCTTACTCTTCGCCTTATGCGTACCTAGACGCTGATTGGCTTCGTAACGGATAATGGCCTGATGCAGCAGCTTGGTGCGAACTTTCTCACCCAGCAGTTTTTCATCAAACGTGATGGATCCGACCTTTCCACCCTCTTCGTTAAAAACATCAAAGTCCATATTCTTCACCTTGTCTATCATCAGATTCTGATCTTGCAGGTTTCATTCCCGTTTTCGAGCTCTAAGAAAAAAATAAAACTACCGCCTCATTTAGATTTAATGATAGTAGCTGTACGAATACGCATAGTCAACAACGATTTCAAGATTAGTTCGTGTCATGCTACCAACCATCAAATCTGCCTTTCGAAGCTCTTGTCCACTAATATAGGAGCCGCAATCCACCGAGTAGTTTGAGGATATACTGTTGTCAGTAATATCTGTGTGCCGGTCGCGCTTGAAGGATTATCATGCCAGGCGACGACGTAATCGGCGCCGGTGAAGATCACGCCAGTGCTACTGACCGTGGCGCCCAGGACAACGCCGTCGTCAACTCTGGCATCTCTCTGATAGTTTCAGAAAATCATAATGAGTTTCTCTGTGTCCTCTGTGGCTCTAGGTGAACGATTACAAAATTATGGAGGCGGCGGGAATCGAACCCGCGTCCCAAGATGCTTCCGACAAGGTCACTACGCGTGTAGCCAAGCTATTTAACTGCTTCTCGCTTCACCAGCGCGGCTCCGGCACGCTCCGGCAAAACCAGCCCGATTATTCTCGCCATTGTCTCTTCGGACCGGAGAGACTGCGGCCAGCCTGCTTTAGGGACGCAAATACAGACGCCGCAGGCGAGGCTTCTGTAGCCGCGTTGCTGGAGCTAACTTCCGTTAGGCAGCAAAAGCCAATTCATTCTTGGCAGTTCATTAGCGCACGGTGTTTAACGAGGCCTCCATGCAACCTCGACGCGCAACCATTGCCCTCCGCGATCCGGTCGAAACCTGTTCGCCCCCAAAAAAACAAATCATAACGCAGCCAAGCCGCAATCAAAAATACACAATTTCCGCACTGGTTCAAATCAGGGCAACATCTGGTTCACCGCAGAGGCGCAGAGAAAAAACGAAATAAAGGAACTGAACTTATTGTCCTTAACTATAAAAAAACTCTGCGTACTCTGCGCCTCTACGGCAAATCGCACCTCGTGAGGAAAGTGTTACTCTGCATCTAATGTACTTGAAAGCATAGAAATTTCAAAGTTTGTTGCTTAATCATTTATCCGAGCCGCGCACGTAAGTAGGGACGGTTCGCGAACCGCCCCTACGAATGATCGCGGCTCGGATAACAAAAATCCAAAATTCTCCTTTATGTTCTTCAATTACAAATAAATTTATGATACTTGCTGTATTTAGCGCGCTTCAGGCATTATTTTAATAAAAATAGAGATCGGAGAGTGTTATGACACCCTTGCGCATATTCCCCGTTATTCTGGCCGGTGGCGCTTCGTCACGGCTATGGCCGGCATCCGGAAAAGAAAAGCCGAAGTGGGATTTGCGATTGTTCGGCACGAAAGATTCGTGCGGCAAGCCACAGAGCTTGCTGGAAAGCGCTTGGGAGCGCGCGCGCGCGTTGGCGTCCGCCGCGGACTGTTTCGTGGTTGGCAGCGCGACTTCGATGGCGTTAGTGCGAACTTCACTACCGGAGCTACTCGAAGAAAATCTCTTGATTGAACCCGAACCGCGCGACACTGCCGCAGCCGTGGCATTCGCTACGGGCGTAATTCTAAAACGAACCAAAAAGGTCAGTGGCGGAGTGATGTTGGTACTGTCTGGCGATCAGGTAATTCGCCCCATCTCGCAATTCGTCCGCTGCGCGCAGATCGGCGCTCAGGCGGCAGTCGAATTGAACGCATTGATTACGTTTGGTATTGTGCCGAAGAAGCCGATGACTCAGTACGGCTATATTCAGCGCGGGCCAATGATCACGCTCTCCACGACGTTCGCGCCGGACAGCCCAAAGCTGTACCGATTGCTGCAATTTCGCGAAAAACCTGATCGGACCACCGCCGAACAGTACTTCAAAGCCGGTGAATACTTCTGGAATGGCGGCATTTTCTTATGGACGCTTGATAGTGTATTGAAGGAATTTGACCGCCAGCTCCCCGCTCACGCCACGCTGGCTCGCGCGATAAGTGACGCGCCGACAATAGATCCGGTTCTGCAACAGTACTTTTTGTCGTTAAAAAAGACTTCCATTGATTTCGGTATCATGGAGCATGCTCAAAACGCGGCGATGGTTGCGGCTGATTTTGAATGGGACGATATCGGTTCATGGAGCGCGATTGGCGAACATCTAGATCGCCAATTGGACAACGTGGTCGGCCCCGATACGAAACTAATCACGGTAGACGCCAGAGGCAACCTGATCTTCGCGCCAGGAAAACGAGTCTCTCTGATTGGCGTTGAAGGGTTGGCGATAATTGAAAGTGATAATGAAATACTCGTCTGCCGATTGGAACGCGATCAGGATGTAAAAAAAGCCAGTGAAGAGGCGACGCGCTCCTTGAGAGAGTAAGGTATTGTTATTCAGCTTCTCGTAACCGTTCAGTCTCATCAAGCCGTTCAAGAAAATCCACAGATAAACACAGATAGACACAGAAACTTAAACAACATATAGGTAAAAAATTAAATCATCTGTGTCTCTCTGTGTCCTCTGTGGAAAAAATAGCCTGAACGGTTACCATAATTCGTAATTCTTAATTCGTAATTCTTAATTCGTAATTCATCTCGCAGCAAGAGCTTTGACCAAATCGGCGACATTGTCAAACGACTGGGCGGGCGATTGCGTTGGTCGCTCAACTACGACGACTCGGCAATGCTCCAAGCGTGCCGATTCCAATTTCGCCGGGACGCCACCTGCTTGGCCGCTGTCTTTCGTCACCAGAACGCCAATCGAGAACTTGCGGATCAAGGCTTGATTTTCTTCCACCGAGAACGGACCACGTCCGGCAACTATGTGTTCCGCTGCAAGTCCGGCGTTCTGACAAGCCTTCAGCGAAGCGGCCTCGGGCAAGACTCGCGCAATCAAAGGCACGGATTTAGCGCGAGCCGCACGTGCGTAAAGCTCCAGGTTGCGCGAACCGGTGGTGAGCAGAATGGGGCGATCAAATGAAACGGCCACGCGCGCCGCTTCTTCATGATTGGCGGCGTAGATAACATCTTCGGTTATAGTAGGCGTGGCGACTGATCTGACATATCGCAAGCAGGGAATGCCGACAATAGCCGCGGCGTCTTTGGCCGTGGCATGAGCTGTCAGGGCATAAGGATGCGTAGCGTCCACCACCGCTATCGCCTGCTGTGCACGCAAAAGCGATGCCAGCGCCGAAGTGTCGAGATGACCCGAACGGCGACTAATAAGTTGATGCGCGCCGATGTCCAGCGAAATCTCCGTCGCCGTGGAAACCAGCACACGATATCTGACCTGCGCCAAAGCCATAGCCAGCGGCGCAGTCTCGCTGGTTCCACCAAGCAGAAAAATCATGATTCACACGCTTCTATCATTAGGAGCACGTAGGGATATTATACATCCAGTCAAGAGCGCAGGATCGAGTAACCGCGTGGCGTTATAAACCAGCCTTGCATAATTTTTGATGAACGGTTGCCGATCAAGATTACACTACGCATGCCGATGTCTTGATCCAGAAAATGATTCAAATCAGACAGAACGATCTTCTCTTCTTCTGTGCCGATGCAAGTTCCAATGCCGACTGGCGTGCGACCCGGACGATGACGACGGAATATCTCCGCCGCTTCTTCGAGTTGACGGATACGTTTTTTACTGCGCGGGTTATAGAGCGCGACGACCAGATCGGCGGCGGCGACGGCTTCCAGGCGTGACCGAATGGTGGCCCAAGGGATCAACAAATCGCTGAGACTGATCGTAGCGTAGTCGAGCATCAGAGGAGCGCCCAGACGCGCAGCCGCCGCTTGAGCCGCGGAAACTCCAGGCACAATCTCTACGCGCAGATCCGGCTTGCGTCCGGCTATCAGCTCCAGCGCCAGTCCGGCCATGCCGTAGATGCCTGCATCGCCGGACGAAAGCAGCGCCACAATCGCGCCTTGCCGCGCGCGCTGAATGGCCAGTTCGCAACGCGCTATCTCCTGCGTCATGCCAGATGAAATTAATTCTCTGCCGACCGTTAAATCCGCGACCATTTTCAGATACGGCGTATAGCCGACGACTACCTGGCTTTGCGTGATCGCTTCTTCGGCGCGGTGAGTGCGGTCAAGGCGGCCGCCGGGTCCGATGCCGACCACAAACAGCTTTCCCGGGCCAGCGCCACGGTTACGCCCGGATAAACTCTTTTTGGCAGTATTAATTGCGTCCTCCTTCCGGCCAGCAGCGCCGCTGGCTCCGCCACCGCCGGCAAATTAACTTTGGTTTTAACAAACTCAGAACACCGAAAGATTCGGCAGGTATTGCGCAACTCGGCTGACGAGATGAATCGTAGCGGAAGTTTAAGACGGCGAGCCGCTTCGATCAGACCGGCTTCATTGGATTTAATATCGGCGGAGGCGAGCAATCGCACTTCCGACAGAGCGACTGCCGCTTCTTTCAACGCCGACTTCAGCGCGATGATAATCTGTCGCGCCGAGGTTCCGCGGCGGCAACCAACTCCGGCGATCACCGTTTTCAACGCTTCGCTGGTCGTGCTGATAATCGGTTCGGCACTGAGGATGTTGCTGATCGTCAGCGCCAGATCGTTCGCGCCACCTTCATGCCCGCTCAGCAGGCTGATGGCAAACCGTCCGCCGGCGTCCACTACGACCACCGCCGGATCGGCGAGCTTGTTTTTTACATGCGCGGCGATGGCGCGCACTGCCACACCGCAGGGCGCAATGTAGATCAACCCGTGATAGCGGCTGAAAATCTCCGTGGTCAACGCAAGAACACTGCGGAATGGCTTTGGCGCGCGCAAAATCTTTGCGTGGCGCAAAGATTTTTTGGCGACTCTTTTGGGCAAAAGCTGTTTCCCCTCGTCCCCGTGTCTCCCCGTCTCCCCGTCAACAACGCCTTTTGGTTGCGGCTTGATCGCGCATAAGATCCGATTGTGGACAAAGACATCCGCGTTCGGGAGTTTCTGCGCCAGCGCCAGCGCCAGTTGCGCCTCATGACTTGACAGAGCGATCAACGCGCATTTCATGACGTCTTCCCTTCACGGCAGCCGTGGGAGAATCTGGCGTCATAAAGTTTTGAAACCGGTAGATCGCGGCCTAGCGCGTAACCGACCATGATCAACGCGGTCTTCTGAATGCCGGCTGCCGCAGTCTGCGCGGCGATATTGGAAAGTTGGCCAAAGATGATGCGTTGATCCGGCCACGAGGCGTGATAGACCACCGCGACGGGACATTCCTGGCCATAGTGTGGCGCCAGTGTCGCCGCAATTTCCTTAAGTTTGTGGACTGATAAAAAAATACACAGCGTCGCGTGCGTTTGCGCCAAGCGAGCGAGTTCTTGTTCTGGCGGCACGGGCGTGCGGTCGCCGATACGCGTGATGATAATTGTTTGAGCCACTTCCGGAGCGGTGAGTTCCACGCGCAAAGCTGCGGCGGAAGCTTGAAACGCGCTTATGCCTGGCACGACTTCGTAGTCAATGCCCAGTTGGTCGAGTGCGTTCATCTGCTCGCGAATCGCGCCGAAAATTGTCGGATCGCCGGAGTGCAGGCGCACGACATCTAAACCGCGTTGCTGCGCGTCATGGCAGATGGCTGTGGTCTGTTCCAGCGTGAGCCGCGCCGAATCGTGTTTCTCAGCGGCAGCCGGCAGCAGCGCGATTACGCTGGAGCTGACCAGCGAACCGGCGTAAATGCAGACGCGACAGTTCCGCAACAGGCGTTCCGCTTTTATGGTCAGCAACTCCGGATCGCCTGGCCCGGCGCCTACGAAGAAAACTTTCATACTCGGTACTCTCCATCGGTGCGCGCTAATATGACCGCAAAGTACTCAATCTCCGTTTTTTCCGTCTTTAATTTGCGCAGATTAGTTTCGATACGCTGACCGTCGAGACCGGCGCGCGCCACAAGCACGCTGCGATCCAGGACATTTGCAGCTTCGAGAAGTTTCAGAATCTTCGGCAGACGTTTGCCGATCTTCATCAGGACGACCGTTCCGTTGCGCCGCAGCGCGGAGCGCGCGGTTTCGAGATCGGCACCGGCAGGGATAATCGTGATCGGATCATTTCCTTCTCCCACGGGAAACTCAGCCAGCGCCGCCGCCGCGCTGAAAGCGTTGACGCCGGGCACGGTTACGATTTTGACGTCCGGCAGTTGCTGGCGCAGCGCACGCAGTAAATAGATGTAAGTCGAGTACAAAAACGGGTCGCCCAACGTCAGAAAGCAGGCATCAAGTTGACTTTTCAGCGTCGCGGCCACCTGGCGAGCGGACTCCGTCCAGCAGCGTTGCAGCTCCTCGGCGTCGGCGGTCATCGGAAACACAATCTCATACACGCGCGCTGCCGGTCCGATATATCTACGCGCAATCGTCAGAGCCAGACTATCAGACGCTGTGCGCGCTTTCGGCGCGAAAATATGCTTGCACGTTTTGAGCAGTCGCGCGCCCTTGACGGTGATGAGCTCCGGATCGCCTGGCCCGATACCGATGCCGTACAATGTTCCCAGCTTCATGGCAGCGCATCCTTTCGGATCAGCAAGACAATCGCGCAGGACACGTTCCGCAACGCGGCGAGATCCGGCCGCGCGACCTCGTAAATTCGTTCAGAATTCAGGGTCAGGTTCTCACAGATAAAAATACGATAGTCCGGACTGAGCGTCGAGGCAAAGCGAGCGATCCATGACATCGCGCCTTCGTAACCGGCCAGAATGGCGATCTTGCTTGCAGTTGCAACCGTGGCGAAATTCATGTCCGGATCGTGGTGATGCGCGCTTAGAAAACGCGCGTCGAGCCAATCCAGACCGAGACGCGCGAAAGCCACCTGCACGGAACTGATGCCTGGAATAATCTCACAGGCGGCCAGGCCAAAACGTTTGATCACCGGCTGAGCGAAACTGCACAGACCCGGATCACCACTGACCAGCACGGCGATGCGCTGGCGCGCTTGTCGCGCGGCGATCTCGTTCAAAGCTTTTTGAATGTCCGCCGTAACCGCGATTCGCTCCGCTTTGGACTCCGGAAATAAATCCAACCAACGCCGTGCGCCCACCAGCGCTTCAGCTTGTTCGACCGTCTGGCGCGCCAGTGGCGTCAGATATGAGGCTGCCCCCGGTCCGCAGCCGACGATTGCTATTTTGGACATAGTTTAAATTATTCACATGGATAAACAGGATAAACAGGATAAACAGGATAAACAAAAAAAAAGAAAGAACATAAGAGAATTTTTGATTTTAGATTTTCGATTGTGGATTGAAGAAATTTTGTCTTGAGTAACAAACTTTGAAATTCCTGCCACATTCAAATTTTGGTGGTGACTCAGGATAGCTCATCATTTCGAATGCGCACAATCTCTTGTGTTAGCCGAAAACCACAACCACTACACATTGTGTCCTTTAGGCGGCGTCGAAAAATTAGTTAAGGGACTCAGGGGACTGACCTGGAGCCATGGAAAAGTCGTG
>JAZDLP010000044.1:0-2346 GCA_043801885.1 Planctomycetota bacterium
TGCGAGAAAGAATTTAATCATGGTGGAAAATCACTGATGCGGGGCAGCAAACAACCGCTGCCCGTGCCACCCCGCCCGCGAGGCGCGCAAAAAAGCGCCATGATTATATTACGAAGCGCGGGCGGCACAAATACCGGCAACGCGCGCGACTTTTTTCAGGGTTTTGGTTAGCGCCAGAGATCGTTTGGGCGCGGCATGCCGCGCCTCTACGGAATATAGATTTTTGTTCCCACGACTAGATGGTTAGGGTCTTTAAATTGATTGGCGGCAATAATATCTTTCGGCTTCACGTTGTACATTTTTGACAAAGCATAGATCGTTTCGCCTTTAGCCAAGATATGGCATTTTTTACCTTTAGAGGCATTGTCCGTCAGTAAGGGCGATTCGCGAATCGCCCTTACTGCGACCGCAGGCGCGGGTGGTGGCGTGGGCGGCACGAATACCGGTAGCGCACGACTTTCTCCAGGTTTCTGATCAGCCAAATCAAGAGTATTATCAGATATCGGAATTAACGGCGCCGGTGAGATCTCGGCCTTGATCGGTCGCACCGGTTCGCTCAGCGATTGCGGTGGCGGCGTTTGAGCGTTGGCGACGTTGGTCTTGCCACAACCAAGAGAGAACAAGAGCGCGCCGGAGGCGGCGAAAAAAACGCTTCTCACAAAAATCTCGCACGACCATAGACTGGTTTTCATGTTGATTCCCCTTTTCCTTCAATCCACAATCCACAATCTAAAATCTAAAATCTAAAATCTAAAATTCCCTTATGTTCTTAATATCGTCCGAATACGCAAGAAACTTTAGATTATTCTTCTTTTGAATCAGCGCCAAAATTTCAGTAATATGTTAAGCGCACAGGCAAGGAGAACCGGTATTTATGGCAGACTGTATTTTTTGCAAAATCAGTTCGCATGAGATTCAGGCTCAACCGATGATCGTGTACGAAGATACGGAGATTATCGGGTTTCACGACATTAACCCGCAGGCGCCGCTGCATATACTGGTGATCCCGAAGCAGCACTTCAGCTCGCCTAACGAGTTCGGCTTGGAGCACAAAGATCTGCTGGGCCGACTGATCGTTGTCGCTATTCAAATTGCCAGGCAGGAGAAGTTGGCGGAGCGCGGCTATCGGATGGTGATCAACTGTGGAACGGACGGAGGCCAAGCCGTCCCGCACATGCACCTCCACTTGCTGAGTGGTCGGCACATGGACTGGCCGCCAGGCTAGTGGCTGGAAGCATGGAATTTCGGCAACGTATTATAGTTTAATCGGATACCGCCAGCCGAACGGATCCGGCGCGACGCCGAACTGTAGATCCATAAGCTGTCGGCGCAGTTGCATGGTTAGTTCGCCCGGTTTATCGCCGGTATTCTTATAGAGCACTTCGCCACAATGGACGATCTCGCGGATGGGTGTAATTACCGCCGCGGTGCCGCAGGCGAACGCTTCCTTCAAACGTCCGGCTCGGTAGGCAGCGATTAGTTCCGCGCAGGAGATTGGTCGCTCTTCAGTCTTGCAGCCTTTCGATTCGGCTAACTGCAGCAGCGAATCGCGCGTGATACCGGGCAAAATTGTTCCGCCGCTGAGGGACGGAGTGATCAGTTTGTCGTCAAGCACAAACATGATGTTCATGCCGCCCATTTCCTCGACGTACTGATGTTCTCTGGCGTCCAGCCAGATCACCTGATCGAAGCCTTCCTTTGAGGCCTGTTTTTGCGCAGCCAGCGAAGCGGCATAGTTGCCGCCGCACTTGGCGCAGCCGGTGCCGCCTGAAGCGGCGCGTGTGTATTCAATCTCGGTGCGCAGCCGCACCCCCAGCGGATTGTCACCGCCGAAGTAATCGCCCACAATCGAGATGATAGTGAAGAAAATATAGGAGGATGACGGACTGACTTTAACCGCTTGGTCGGCACCGAACATACAGGGTCGAATATACAGCGTATGTGGACGTTCAGGGATTTGTTCCTTATCCTTCTTGATCAATTTGGTTATCCAGGCCAGTATCGAGGTGATGTCTATGGTCGCCATGCACAATCGTTCCGCCGAATGATTGAATCGCGCTAAATTTCGTTCGGGTCGAAACAGGCAGACCGAGCCGTCCGGCTGGCGGTAAGCTTTGAAACCTTCGAAGATTTCCTGACCGTAGTGGAAGACCACTGTGGCGGGATTTAATTTGAACGGACCGTACTTTACAATCTTTGGAGTCTCCCAGACTCCATTTCGATAATTCTGCAGGAGCATATGTGGAGTAAAGATTTTTCCAAAACCAGGATCAGGCTTGGCATCTGTCATGATAATGGCGTCTCCTAAAAAGCAGATGAATCCGCAGATAAACGCAGATGAACGCA
>JAZDLP010000074.1:0-6120 GCA_043801885.1 Planctomycetota bacterium
TTGTCCGGTATCTAATGAAGTGTCTGGTGAAACGGAAGTGGGCAAGATCATTGACATTAACTAAACTGGACTCAATAAAAGCCCTTTTTTTTCTTCAATCCACAATCCAAAATCAGTAATCTTAAATACTTTTTTTGCCGTTGGCGCCGTTGCGTTCCTTCTGTTCCTGCTCTTCGGCCTTTTTAGCCGTCGCCTGTTCATGAGCTGATTCGGCGTCTTCGCGCGTGATGTCCGTTACAGTTACGATTCGGTCATCAGTCCCCAAATCCATTAAATACACGCCGATGGCACTGCGTCCGGTCTCGCGCACATCTTCGATTCGAGTGCGAATCACTTTGCCTTTTTCGGACATCAACATCAGTTCATCGCCTTCCTTGACAGCAATGACAGCGACGACTGGTCCGTTCTTGTCGGTGATCTTGACGTTGATGACGCCCCTGGCGCGCTGCGTGGCGGTCTTGCGGTACTCATCAATCTGGCTGCGCTTGCCCACGCCTTTTTCGCAGACGGTGAGAAGATAGTCGCCGGGCTGGCCAATCACCACGCTGACCACCTTGTCATCGGTATCGAGTTTCGGGCCGTGGACACCGCGAGCGGAGCGGCCCATATCGCGCACTACCGTCTCATCAATGCGCACCGCCATGCCCAGTCGCGTACAGAGCACCACTTCCTGGCCGCGTCTGACCAGTTCGGCGGCCATCACTTTATCGCCGTCTTCCAGACCCATGGTGGCGATGCCGCCGCGGCGCGGATTCTGATATTCGCTCAATCGGCATTTCTTCATGTAGCCTTGTTCGCTGCCAATGAATATCGAAGCGTCGTCTGAAAAGTTTCTCGCCGGCACGATCGAGACCACCTTCTGCTCGCCGGTCAGCTCCAGCAAATTGACCAGCGCGCGACCTTGAGCCATGCGCCCAAGCTGCGGCAGATCATAAACTTTCTGCCAATAGACGCGCCCGTCGTTGGTGAAGAACAACAGGTAGTCGTGCGTGTTGGCGATAAAGAGGTGCTTGGCAAAATCCTCTTCATCCTTGCTGCGCTGTCCGATGATGCCCTTGCCGCCTCGGTACTGCACACGATAACTGGCCAGAGGCTCGCGTTTGCAGTAGCCCTTGTGACTGATAGTTACGGCCATGACTTCATCGGCGATCAAATCTATGGCTAAAATATCGCCGGCTTCGCCGACCAGCATCGTCCGCCGCTCGTCGCCATACTTTTCCTTCATCTCAAACAGATCTTCTTTGATGATATCGAGCACACGATTGACGCTGGCGAGAATGGACTGATAGTCGCGGATCTGATCCTGGACGGTGGTGTATTCATGTTTCAGTTTCTCGCGTTCCAAGCCGGTCAGAGCGCGTAGAGACATATCAAGAATAGCCTTGGCCTGGCGTAATGACAATTCAAAGCGAGCGATCAATTTGTCCCGCGCCTCATCGCCATCTCTGGCGGCGCGAATGATCTTGATCACCTCGTCAATGTGATCTACGGCGATGATCTTGCCTTCCAGAATGTGCGCCAGGTCTTCAGCTTGCGCCAACAGGAAACGGGTGCGGCGAGTGATGACGTCTTGGCGATGTTCGCGGTACTGTTCGAGCAATTGCTTGAGATTCAATACGCGCGGCCGGTTGCGCACAAGCGCCAAAGTATTGACCGCAAAAGTCGTCTCCAACGGCGTGTATTTGTAGAGTTGATTGAGGATTACGTCGCGATTCTCGCCGCGCTTGAGTTCGATGACAACGCGCAAGCCTTCCTTGCTGCTTTCATTACGGACATCGCTGATGCCCTTGATGCGATCAGCTTTGACCGACTCTTCGATCTTATCAATCAATCGCAGCAGACCGACCTGATAGGGAATCTCATCCACCACGATCTTCTCACGATCTTTTTCTTCCTCGAAGTGCACTTTGGCGCGCACTACCAGATGGCCGCGACCGGTCAGATACGCATCTTCGATGCCTTGCCGTCCGCAGATCATTCCGCCGGTGGGGAAATCCGGAGCTTTGACGAACCGCATCAGGTCTTGGATCGAGCATCCCGGATTTTCGATCAAGTAGACCAGCGCGTCGCAGATTTCTCTGAGATTGTTCGGCGGAATCTGGGTCGCCATGCCGACCGCAATGCCCTGCGAACCGTTGACCAGCAGATTTGGGAACTTGCCCGGAAGCACTGTCGGTTCCGTGCGAGTCTCATCGTAATTTGGCGCCAGGTCCACGGTGTCTTTTTCAATGTCTTCAAACGCATCCACGGTGGCACCGGTCATGCGCGCTTCGGTGTACCGCATGGCCGCGGGCGGGTCGGGATCCACCGAGCCGAAGTTGCCTTGTCCGTCCACAAGCAGATACCGAGTGTTCCAGCTTTGAGCCATGCGCACCATGGTCGGGTAGATGACTGATTCGCCGTGCGGGTGATAGTTACCGCTGGTGTCGCCGCAGATTTTGGCGCATTTGCGGTGTTTGGCACGCGGCCCCAAGTTGAGGTCGTGCATAGCCAGCAGTACCCGGCGTTGAGAAGGTTTTAATCCATCGCGCGCATCCGGCAAAGCGCGCGAGACGATCACTGACATGGCGTAGGTCAGGTAGCTTTGCCGTAGTTCGTCTTCGATGAGCAGATTATCAATGCGTCCGCCGTGGATATCCTTGGCCGGATCTATGGGCGGATGTGGACGGATCGCCGGTTCGGCGTCGACACTGCTGTTTTCTACTGGAGTTGTTTCGTCTTCGGGTGGGAGAGGCATAGTGAGTAATTGATTCTCCAAACGATTGGGACAAGTCCGACACCAAACGTATCGTCCTCAATTCCAAATAACACTCCGCGTCCTCTGCGCCTCTGCGGTGAACGGTTACATAAATTCTAACCGAAACGAGAACCGATGACTATTGCGTTTTGCCATAGACATTTGTGACGAACGATTATTTTTTGTGCTACCAAAATATTGAGGTTAGGTGTTTAATAAATAGCAGGACGGCTTTTGAGGAGGGTTGCGCTATGAGATGGATTAATTATGTGTTGGTCGTTGGATTGGTTCTGACTTTAGCGGGCTGTGGCGGGCCAAGAATTTCCACGCCGAAGAAGAAGGAAAAGACAAAAGACACGGCGACGACGCCGTCGTACAGCGCTCCATACGTGGCTCCAGTGACTCCGGTGGCTCCGGTCACGCCTGTGACGCCTAGCCCGAGCAAGGACGTCGCGCCCATATCTACGCCTACGACGAAACTGTCGTCCGGTTCTGGCGAGTTTGCAGAGAATATGGTCGGCGGCAAGTCCATTGAAGCGTGGATCAAACTTCTCAGTTCTGATAAAAAGGATATGGTGCTCGAAGCTTGCGCCGCGTTGTCCATCGTGCGCAACAAGGCCAGCTCCGCAGCGCCGAAGTTGACGGAATTGAGTAAAAGTTCAGACAAAGAAATTGCCGCCGAAGCTCAAGACGCGCTTAAGAAAATTACCGGCAATTAACGCTATCCTTCATTCGAAGTATAGAAATTTCAATGTTTGTCGCTCAAGGCAAAATTTGCCGCCAAAAGCGATTTTTTTCTTTCAATCAACAATCAGTAATCAGTAATCAAAAATTCCCTTATGTTCTCTGTGTCCTCTGTGGCTAATTTACGCGGCAGGCGGGACGCCTGCGGTACGGTCAGTGGCGCACGGTCAATCCGAGACCCGGCGTGTTCGGCAGCCGCAGACGCGCTTGCCGATCCAGCGTTACTCCGCAGTATGGATCGTCGGTAATCAACAGGTTGCCGTCAAGATCAGCGTAATCGAGCAGCGGAGTCAAGTGCGCCGCGGCAGTGATGAGTACGCTGGACTCGATCATACATCCGATCATGATTTTCATGCCGCAATCGCGCGCAATATAAATCATTTTTAATGCTTCGCGCAAGCCGCCGCATTTGATCAACTTAATATTAATGCCGTCCACGCAGCCGCACAGGTCAGGGATGTCCTCCGGCGTCAAACTTGATTCGTCGGCCAACAGCGGCAGGCCGATAGCATTCTTAATTTTTTTCAAGGCCGCGTTATTGCCGGGTGGAATCGGCTGTTCGATGAATTCAACATCCAGCTTTTCCAGCGCTTTGGCTTTTCGGATGGCCTCGCGCACTGTCCAGCCGCAGTTGGCGTCCACGCGCAACGTTTTGCGCGGAGCCAGTTGGCGAACTTGGCGCATGATCTCTAAGTCATTCGCGACACCGACTTTGATCTTCAGCGTTGGATATTTTTCCGCCTCTGCCACCTTTAAAGCTACTTTCGAGAGCGTGTCAATGCCGATGGTGAAAGATGTCTGCGGCGTCTGGCTGGGATTTAGGCCAAAATATTTCCACAAAGGCAGGCCAAGTTTTTTACCAATCAGGTCGTGCAGCGCAATATCCACGGCGGCAATGGCGCTCGGTTCTTTCGGGAAGTGTTTTTTGAGGTCGACGAGAATCTCTTCCAACTCGAAGGGGTCGCGTCTCGCAATCCGCTCGCCCATTCGTTTCACAGCTCGCAGGCAGCTCTGTTGCGACTGGCCGTAGAAAGCGACCGGCGCCGCCTCGCCCAGACCTTCGTGATCTCCATGTTGAATTTTCACCAGCACGTTGCGGCCCCATGCGACCGACGAACGCGCGATTGTAAAAGTGTGCCGCAAGATCATATTCAACGGCGTAGCGGAAAGTTTGAGCATGCGAACTTTTCGTAATCGTTCACGGCTTAAAAACCATTTACTCCAAATCAACTACCCGCGCTGGCATAATACGGCGATGGCACTACCGGATATGCCCGATAGACATGATAAAAAACATCGTCGGTTTTCTTATATACTTCACTTTCAGTATAATAATCTTCGGGCAAACCACTCGATTCGCCCCACAAGAAATCTCGTATAAATACCTTCACATCATCTCTTGTCGGCTCTTTGTCTTGCCACTTATACATGTCCTTTAATTTCCCTTTCAGTGTTTCCAGTAGTTCTTTGGCTACCTTCTTTATCCTTTGGATTTCATGAGGTTTCAAGTCTGGTTTTACCAAAAGGTCATAAATAGCCAGAGTCTCCTCATTCAGCCCCTCTCGCATTGCTCGACTTTCTTCCTCGTCCAACTCCTGCACGAACTTCAATAATGCCTCAAAGATAGCCTCAATATTTTGGCGATCTTTTTCTTTATTATACTCATCAATTATCTTTTCATAGTGTTCTTGAAAATCTGTCCGGAGCGGATTTTGCTGGATGAGACGCTGCAGTTTTCGCTCAATTACGCTTTTAAGACTTTGCACAGTGGTATTTTTAGTCTTAGCCCGTCCAAATTCTGCCCGCAATCGGTTAAAGTCAATTTTACTAATATCATACGGCTTATTGGGTTCTTTGGCTTTGTCTGATGTAATAATTATTGACTCATCAATAATCTCATGCAGTTGTTTAATAATATCGCTAATATCTGCTTGGTCGCGGTCTTTTTGCAGGCTTTTATAAATGATATTGATAGCGTTATATTGGTTGCGATAGGCATTTACACCGGGGATTGTCAGGCACGCCTTAAATTTAATAAATACCTCGCGGCATATAACCTCAAACTTTTTTCTGGTTTCGTCATTTTTATTTACCGCTTCTTTAGCTACGACAATCGCCTTGTTTCTATCAAATCCGCTGGCGTTGATAATTGTATGTAGAGACGCAAAATCTTGCGTCTCTACATTTTTCAAGAAATCACTTACCAAGCCAATCACTTGTTTTAAGTCTTCAAGTAATTCTTCTTTGGTTCTGGTTGGGTCCAATTCACCGAGACCCAAGCCATCAGTTCTTCCTTTATCGCCTGTGCCGGTAAATGTCGCCAAAGCTTTTCGCAGGTTTTTGAGGATACCGCAATAATCAATAATAAGTCCATTATTTTTATCGCCATTGACCCGGTTGGCGCGGGCAATTGCCTGCATCAGTGTATGTGCCTTGAGCGGTTTATCCAAATAGAGGTTTGTCAGACTTGGCACATCAAACCCGGTGAGCCACATGGCACAGACTATCGCAATTCTATACTACACGCGGCTGAAATCTAAGCTTTTTTACCCAGTAGAAAAAGCCGAAATTCTAACCGTGCACAGTATAAATGGGTGTTCTTCTTTCTTAAAAGCAGAGTCCACATCAATTCGCGTTCC
>JAZDLP010000076.1:0-10807 GCA_043801885.1 Planctomycetota bacterium
GGGCGTTTCGCGACCCGCCCTTACGGATCCGGGTTTGGCCCCCAACACGGGGGGTTGGCTACCCGCCCCTACGGAGCCGGGTTTAGCGCCGAACACGGGCGGTTCGCCAACCGCCTCTACATGGGACGACCTGCGCCGTAACGCTTTGACCACGCGCTACTTCAGCCGCGCTCAAGACGCGCCAACGGGACACAAATTCATCCGTCCGGGTCAGTCGTTCGAACAACGATTCCCCATCAGCCTCGCAGCGACCCATGGTGAAGCGGTCGCGCTGCGATTTCTGTTATCGTCCAGCAGTTCGTTAGCGCCCCATATTCCAAACTTAAGATTGACAGTGTGTTACGAAGGCGAGTCGCTATTTATGGACCGCGTTATAAATGTGCCTCAGGAACGTCCGTTTGAAATCTACCTCGAAGCGCAGGACATCGTCAAGTCGGGTGTGCTGCTGGTAACGTTGCTGCCGACTACCACAGGTTTAACTCTGGTCGTGCCGCAGATGGAAGGCGTTCAACTGGGAGTCAAGGCCGACGGACTGCTCTCCAATTTAGGCAAAGCGTTGTTGCTCATGGCGTTGCAAAGTTGGATACTGGCGCTGATCATCACCGGCTGGTCGGGAGCGCTGTCGTTCCCGGTGACGGTGGCGCTGGGATTACTTCTGATTCTGGGCGGCGAAATGTCGCGCTACGCAGTGGAGTTGATGCAAAGCAACGCGGCAAACATGCGAAATATCGAAGCCATGACGAAAACGCAGGACTGGTACAACTTTGTGACGCAGTGTCTGAACTTCGTACTACTATTGCTGCCGGACTTTCGCGCTGCGGGCGGGCCAGCGGCGTTTGTGGAAGGCGCGACACTATCAGCGTGGGCGATTGCGCACGCAGTCTTCTGGATGGGCCTAGTACGCGGCCTAGCTTGGGCGTTGCCGGGAGTATTGCTGTTCCACGCACGCGAGGTTGGTAAATAAGCTATAAGCGAATTACGAATTAAAAATTACGAATTGTTGAGTCCCGTTTATCTAAAGTCAAGTGCGTTATAAGTAGCACAAGTCTACATTAGAAACACCGGACTCAATAGTTTCTTTGTGCCTTTGTGTCTTTGTGGTTAATAATGCAAAAAAAACACTATCTACTGATCATGATCGCAGCATTGAGTTTATCGCTGGGCGCGCAGCGTTACGTCGAACGGCGGCGGGTCGAACAGAACCTGATCATGACCGACCCGGGGAACAAAGTGGCGTTGGAGAGCGGCTTTCTGGCCCTGGGCGGATTCCGCGGCTTGCTCGTTGATATTCTCTGGGTACGCGCCATTCGCCTGCAAGATAACGCGCGTTACTATGAACTGAAACTTCTCTGCGATCTGATCCAACGACTGCAGCCGTCTTTCACGCAGGTGCATGCATTCCTGGCGTTCAACCAATCGTATAATCTGGCGTTTCGAGCTATCTCGCCGGAAGATAAATGGTACTGGATCACTTCGGGTCTGGCCACGTTGGAGAAGGGTCTGGAACGCAATCGGCATCACTACAGTCTGTGGTTCGAACTGGGGATGCAGTACGCCGACCGATTGAGTGATGTCAAAATCGGCTCGTGCCGGACGCTGCGTCAGAAAGAACTGCCGAACATTGACGAGATTCCGGAGGCCGAGCGCGCTTCGGTGTTTCTCAAACACGATTGGACGCCTGGTCACGCTCGTGAAAACGAGCATGCGCGTTGGGCAGCGTATTACTTCTATCAAGCGCTCCAGGCAACGGGCGATCCCTTGCCTCTGCGCACGGAGCGCATGTTTGGCCACTGTTTGACCTGGCTGGGTTATTGGCATTCAAAGAAGCCGCTGACGCAGTACCAGAACGGCGATGAACACGAACGGAAGAGTTGGAAATGGGACGACTGGGGCTCGGAAGACTGGTTCGTCGAACTGCTGGCTCGCAACAAAAAACGCGGCAATGACTGGGACGATACCGTGTCGCAATGCCTGCGCTGGAATATGCTTGAGATGATTGATACTTACCAGCGCCGAGCTGAACAACTCGCCCAGATCAATCCCGTCGCCGCGTCAGCCGCCACGCGCCAGGCTACGGCGGCCGAGGAGCGTTTTCGCCGGTACTTCCCAAACGAATCCAAAAGTATGGCGGACCTTCTGAACAAATATCGCCAAGATGACGCGAAAGTACGCTCTATCCACAAACGCGGAAAAACACAGTAATGTAGCGCAGGCATCCTGCCTGCTCGCCTATTGTAGCGCAGGCATCCTGCCAGCACGCCGGCCGGGAAGGATGCCTGCGCGAATTTATTTTTTTTATTTTTTACTTGCTTTGAAGTAAAAGGATGTCGTATACTGCAACAGGGCACATTGTGAATGCTTTGAAACTGCTACACTATAAACGGACAAAACAATGACTTTTTAATCGTCAATACTATAAAAAATAGGGAGTAGCGAAAATGCGTAAAACATTAAATGGATTTACGTTAGTTGAATGTGTTATTGCGCTAATTTTACTAATGATTGGCTTGGCTGCAACGCTAATGTGTCATATGGCCAATATCCGAAGCGACCAATTCACGGAAGAGCGCCGTTTGGCGTTACAGGCGGCTGTAGAACAAATTGATAAAATACGCAGTCTGGTGGCTAGTGGTCAGTCATTGGATACAATTTACAACAGGTATTGCGCTTTCGCGGGAGAGACAAAAATAGTAAATAATGTTTTATATGCGGCAACTGATAGTGATAATCTAAGGCCATTACCAGCTTTTAAGGTGACAGGTTTGACCGAGAGATCTTCTGATCCATTGCGTCGTGCGTATGTGGGTACGATCTCACTCATCATTGATGAAATGCCCAACGAGCAGGATTATGGTGTAGACTATAGTGTCACCCCTTCGGTATTGAATTTGGGCGCGGACATCAATGGTAATGGGTATTATAGAGATGCGTACCCAGCTTCTCCGCCTTCACCGTTTCCATTGGACATAAATGGAGACGGAACCACGATTGACAACCCTATGATCAGTGGGTTCTATATTTTGCCTATCGTAGTCACGGTACATTGGACCGGGGTTTTGCGACCACAACAACAACGCATAGATTTATTTACTATCATCTTCCCAGATAAGAGGTTTTGATCATGCAAGTTAGCAATCTGCGAGGCTTTACGTTATTGGAAGTCACGATTAGCACCGCTATTTTCACTATAGCGATAGGTGGGTTCATCGGCATGGTGCGTCTGACTTCGAAGAGCATGGGAACCGAGATGGCGTTAAGCGATCAGGCGCGTCGAGGCGAGCAACAAATTGATATTTTGCTGATCGGCATGCGCTGGATCGCGGTTAAGGACCCAGAGTTGGAATATAAATTCCCATCCGGCACGTCAAGAGATATGCCAAAGATTACTTTCCGCCGGATAAAAGAAGTTAACAGCGCCGGCGTATATATTTATGGCGATAGAATTACATATTTTTGGTTGCCCAGCGGTAAGGAAAATCCAAAATACGCCATCGGTGACGCTTCGCTTTATGATCCTGATGACATTAATGGTATTGATCACGACAACAATGGCGTCGCAAACGATGGAGTAATCTGGCGTAAAATTGAAGACGCCGATATCAGTGGCGGTCTCGACGATCTGGGTTATGAATCGTTTGTCGGCACCTCCGACTTGCGAGTAGTATTCGAGAATGTGCCGCCACCATTCTGCAAAGTGTCTGACGTAGTGACCCCGTTAGACTCGTTCAGGGTAGAAGTGAATAAAACCTGCCATTCTGTGACTATAACTTTGAAACAATTTATCTATACAGGGGATACCATAACTCCTGATCGGTCACCACGCCCAGAGACAGTCCCGCTCACTGATTTGGTAATTCGCGACTCTAAAATTACAGTACTGACCACAAAGCGCACATTATGTACTCGCAACTAGAACGAGTGGCGGGGGGCGAGGGGTGAGGGGCGAGGGGTGAGGGGTGAGGGGTGAGGGGTGAGGGGCGAGGGGCGAGGGGTGAGGGGTGAGGGGCGAGGGGCGAGGGGTGAGGGGTGAGGGGTGGGTGAGGGGTGAGAAGAGAGGGGAGAATGGCCATGAAAACGCAACGTGGTGTAATTTTAATCGTGTGTTTGGTTTTGTTGGGTGTGTTGATGACCATTACGCTCAGTCTCTCTTCGCGCTTTGCGGGCAACAACGCGAGCATAGAACGCGAAATTGCATCCACGCGCGCGCTAGAGCTGGCTCAAGGCGCATGCATGTGGGACTTGCAACAGATATGGGCGGATTACAAAGGTCTGACCAGAGCTTATCCCCAAGATCGCGTGGTCTGGTTAGGGGTAACCAGCAATGACGATGGTGATCGCCAGAGAACTGGCGCCGAATTACCTCCGGCTGCGCTGAGTGCCAAGTACAACCCAACTTGGCGTATTTTTGGGCAGGGCGAAATAAAAGTGATTTGCACTGTATTTGGTGCCGTTCCAGCGGACTTTAGTTACGTTGATATAAAATTAGATGCTACCGCACGCGTGGCATCGGATAGTCTTGTCCGTACCGGTACACCGGAAGAGAAGCTGCGCTGGATGTATCGCCAAGTACAGCAAATCGTGCGAATCAACTTTACCCAGCAGTCTCGAGTTTTCGACTTCGCCTACTTCGTCAATAATTATGGCTGGATGTATGACAACGGCAACAGTGTCATTCGCATTTACGGTACCGTTGGCAGCAATGGCAATCTAGGGTTCAATAGGAAGCCTATCGTTGATGGCGACCTCTTCGCAGCCCTCAATCCCGCAATCGGCGCAACGGGAGTCGTAAACGGGCTGAACCTTGACCAATACGGAGTGCCCACGCATAGTACTAATTATGTGGTACGTGATACGTTGCCGGTTTATCGAGCAGGCGCGAACCTTCCGGCCAGCGACCAAGCGCTACTGATGCCCGGAAACCCAGGTTACACCGAAGATGTAAATGGCAACGGCAGACTCGATACTGGAGAAGATATCCATCCCACCAACGGCAGAATTGACTCAATTGAATATACACCCGGCTATGATGCGACTACCGATAAAAACAAATATCTGTATGAGAAGCAGAATCCATTAGAAATGCCTTATATGGGTGATTTGTCTTACATGAAACAAAAAGCGACGGCTAAGAACGGCAAGATTGAACAATTGCGTAAAGGTGGCAATCCAGCCATCACTACCGATTGGGAGATGGTGGTCAACAATGTCTATGGTTCCACTGTTGGCCAAAACGGCATTTTTTCCACATACAACGCTGCCACTCAGACCGTTACGCGCACTGCCATCACGCAAGTACTTGAGCCTGCCGCAGACAAACAGGATCGCAACGGCAATGTTGCTTTGATCGGCACTTCTGATCAGCCGTTGCGAATCACCGGTCCGGTCGTCATCACAAACGATCTGGTAATCAAGGGCACCATCTCTGGCCAAGGCACTATCTACACCGGACGCAATCTGCACATCGTGGGAGATTTGACTTATAAGGATCCGCCGTCATGGACGCTTAATGATCCGAACTTTGCCAGTCAAGCAATTACCAATGCTTCCAAAGATATGGTCGGGTTTGCATCCAAGGGTAGTGTTATTCTTGGGCAGTACTACCGTATGGTCCGTAGTGACAAGACTCCCATCAGCGGCATGTACGACGACAGCGACGGTTGGGGTACGGCTCGCTATTACTTCAAGTCTGGCTTTCAGAACAATACATTACAAGCATATCAAGCCGATCCCACAGATCAGTCCATTGGCTACTACGATCCTATAACCCACTGTTTCCACGGAGATTACACGATTGCTGATGGCGGGCAACGTTACGACGACGCCAATTATTCAACTAAAATTGCTCGAAACTATTATGAATCTTCTTTTCCAGATACTTATATCCAATCGCTTTGCGCCGCCAGGCCAGCCATAATTCAGGGACTTTTTTACACCAATCATCTCTATGGCGGCCGCCCGCAGAATGTTCGGATTATGGGCTCGCTGGTGGCGCGCGACGAGGGCATTATTTTTAATGGCTTCTGTCGTTTATTTTATGATCCACGTTCAGCTAGTTCGGGAGATACGAGTTCGCGCGTGGACATATTCCTTCCGCCGACGACTGGCTATAACGTTTGGCTCTGGCAAGAGATAGCGGGGGCGCATTAAAGGAAAGGATGAAGGTTAAATTATGAATGATGAAAAGAGAAAGAACGAAAAGCTGAAAGATTTTCGTGAGTGTACAAAGGAGTTTGCGTTACGGATTATCCGAGCGAAGGGCAATGTCTCATTATTCATCATTCATAATTCATTATTCATAATTGCATTGATGTTGCTGTCGGCGGGCATAGCGTCCAGTGCTTGGGCGATGATGGAACCAATTGAAGGCTCGCCCGAAAATGTCGAGTGGCGGGTACAATTAATAGCCAAGGAGCAGACTGACCAGCTTCGCCTGCAAGCGTCCATTGCTCAACAACAGGCAGACGCTAAAAAGAAAGTGCTTGAAGATCGAGTGAGGGGATTCAAAAATGCAGTCATCCTAAAGCAAGCCGAGTCCAAAGGAAACGCAACGACGACAGATCCCAATAACGAAATCGCGACAGTGGTGGCGGTGAAATGGAATACATCCGAACAGAACAGTTCGGTCGTCTGGCTCTTTGTTCTTGGAATTACAACTGCGTTTGCGCTACTTATCTGCGCGATAATGTATGAAATGCGTCGCTTGCGTAAAAAGCGCATGCAGTTAGAGGAATTACGGCTGCGTCAGTTGGCACTTCCTCATATCGGGGCTACGCGACAAAAATCGTAACCACGTTGTGCGCGGTCAGAATAATAAATGAAAAAGTTACGCAACAAACATTTTTTCACGCAGTAATCATTCGCAACGCGCAACGCATTAAAAATTTAATCCGGCGACAACCTACTTTCCCGCTTGTGGGCAGTATCATCGGCGCATGAGGGCTTAACGGCCGTGTTCGGAATGGGAACGGGTGTGGCCCCTCCGCCATGGTCACCGGGATTCTCTTAATATTTTAATGAAGATTGGGCGCTTGAAGGAACAATAGGTATTTATGTTGTTACTGGCGAACGGTTCACACCGTACGTCTGTTTCACAACCATTACATATTCTCCGACCGCCAAACCTAATCCAGATATTTTTAAATTTAAAATTAAAAATCAGGAAGTAGGAAAAAAGCGGTCAAGTCTGTGGACTAATTAGGACCGGTAAGCTGACCCATTACTGGGCTTTCACATCCGGCCTATCAACCTGGTAGTCTACCAGGAGTCTCATAGGGATCCAAAATCTTAGAGGAGGCTTCACGCTTAGATGCTTTCAGCGTTTATCCTGTCCGTACATAGCTACCCAGCGGTGTGCTTAGCAGCACAACTGGAACACCAGGGGTACGTACAACCCAATCCTCTCGTACTAGGGTTGTTTCTCTTCAAGGATCCTACGCCCACAGCAGATAGGGACCGACCTGACTCACGTCGGTCTGAACCCAACTCACGTACCGCTTTAATCGGCGAACAGCCGAACCCTTGGGACCGATTGCAGCCCCAGGACGCGATGAGTCGACATCGAGGTGCCAAACCTCCCCGTCGATATGGACTCTTGGGGGAGATCAGCCTGTTATCCCCGGGGTACCTTTTATCAGTTGAGCGACGGCCATTCCACACTGCACCGCCGGATCACTAAGCCCTACTTTCGTATCTGCTCGAGATTTTTCTCTCGCAGTTAAGCACGCTTATGCCCTTGCACTCGACACACGATTGCCAACCGTGTTGAGCGTGCCTTAGGGCCCCTCCGTTACTCTTTAGGAGGGGACCGCCCCAGTCAAACTGCCCGTCTACCACGGTCCTCAGCCCGGATTACGGAACCGAGTTAGAATTTTCATACACAAAAGGTGGTATTTCACCGGCGACTCCATTCCGGCCGAAACCAGAACTTCAAAGTCTCCCACCTATCCTACGTAATGAGCACAAAAACCCAATAGTAGAGTACAGTAAAGGTCCACAGGGTCTTTCCGTCTAGCTGCGGGTAAGTGGCATCTTCACCACTGTTACAGTTTCGCCGAGCCTCTCGTGGAGACAGCGCCCAAGTTATTACGCCATTCATGCAGGTCGGAACTTACCCGACAAGGAATTTCGCTACCTTAGGACCGTCATAGTTACGGCCGCCGTTAACCGGGGCTTCGGTTCAGTGCTTTGGAGGCGAACCTCCTGACACTTTCCCTTAACCTTCCGGCACAGAGCAGGCGTCAGACTGCATACGTCGTCTTTGCGACTTTGCGCAGTCCTGTGTTTTTGATAAACAGTTCCTTGGGCCATTTCACTGCGGCCTCTCGGGGCACCCGCCTTGCGGCAGACCCCTACCAGGCGCTCCTTCTCCCGAAGTTACGGAGCAAATTTGCCGAGTTCCTTCACGAGAGTTATCTCGAGCCCCTTAGGCTACTCGCCTCGCATACCTGTGTCAGTTTGCGGTACGGGCACCATAAAACTATGTGTCACAGCACTTTTCTCGTCAGTCTAGCTGTGATCGCTTCTCCGTTGTAACACGGATTGCCTTAGACTTCGGCCTCCATCCGTTTTCACCGGACTTCAACGGCGTTTGTCTTAGGAAGAGCCAACTAACGGCTTCTCCGACCGTGGCTACCTGAGTCATGCTGAGTTTCAACGCTTTTTTGGTGGTGCTGGAATATTAACCAGCTTTCCATCGCCTACGCCTTTCGGCCTCGGCTTAGGACCCGACTAACCCTGGGCGGAGTTACCTGGCCCAGGAAACCTTATGCTTACGGGGAGAGAGCTTCTCACTCTCTTTATCGCTACTCGTGTCCGCATAATCACCTCCACAGGCCGCCACCGATCCTCTCGAATCGACTTGTATCTCCTGTAGAGCGCTCCCCTACCCAAGAATCTACACGCAGGTAGATTCATGATACGTCTTCGGCTTGAATCTTATTCCCGTTAATTATCGGCGCAAGAATGCTCGACCAGTAAGCTATTACGCACTTTTTAAATGATGGCTGCTTCTAAGCCAACATCCTGGCTGTCTTCGCACTCTGACCTCCTTATTAACTAAGACTCAATTAGGGGCCTTAGACGGTATTCTGGGCTGTTTCCCTCTCGACCACGGAGCTTATCCCCCGTAGTCTGACTGCCGGATTACGGCAAATGGTATTCGGAGTTGGACAGGGTTTGGTATTCCGGTAGGAACCCTAGCCCTATCAGTCCTCTACCCCCACTCGCTATCTTAGCCGACGCTAGCCCTAAGGCTATTTCGGGGAGAACCAGATATCACCATGCTTGATTAGCCTATCACTCCTAACCTCAAGTCATCTCACCGTATTTCAACACAGACAAGTTCGGACCTCCATGAGATTTTACTCCCACTTCATCCTGCTCAAGGTTAGATCGCCATTGGCTTCGGGTCTAATAAGTACGACTAAACGCGCTTTTTACACTCGGTTTCCCTTCGGCTACGTTCCTAAAGGAACTTAACCTTGCCGTACTCACTAACTCGCGGACTCATTCTTCAACAGGCACGCTGTCACAGTGCAAGCACTGCTCCAACCGCTGTGTAGGTATATGGTTTCAGGGTCTTTTAACTCCGGTACTTCCGGTTCTTTTCATCTTTCGCTCGCGCTACTTGTTCGTTATCGGTCGCTGAGTAGTATTTAGCCTTGGAGGGTGGTCCCCCCGGATTCGCACTAGGTTTCCCGTGACTAGTGCTACTTGGGATACCGTCGGATTTAGAGTCCCTATTTTACAGGGCTGTCACCTTCTGTGGCCGCCGTTCCAGGGCATTCGCACAGAGACTCCTCGTCGTTATACGGTCCCGCAACCCCGGAGACATTTGCATGCCTCCGGTTTAGGCTATTCCCATTTCGATCGCCTCTACTTTGGGAATCTCTTTAGATTTCTTTTCCTGTGGGTACTGAGATGTGTCACTTCCCCACGTTCGCTATACACGCTTCTATGGATTCAAAGCGCGCAAATCCGGATTAACTCCGGACTAGGTTGTCCTATTCGGAAATCCCGAGATCCGCTTGTGTGCAACTCCCTCGGGCTTATCGCAGCTTACCACGTCCTTCATCGCCTCTCAGCGCCAAGACATCCCCCATATACCCTTAGTAACTTGACCACTCTCATCCTACTTTCCGAGACTCAATACATCAGGCTGTTCACTATCCGTATAATTTACTCAGTAAGTATCCAGATGTGTGTCACCTCACGGCGACACAATGAGTAGTCCAGAGAACAGATTAATGGCTGCAAAACTTTAACAACAGTTCACACCACATTGTTCCCGTTCATTAGACTTCAAAACACCCAATCTTCAATTTTCAAAGAACAAACTGCTTTTATATTTTAAATTACGACATAGTTCTAATCAAAATAACAGTATAGTTCAAACCAAAGTAACAGATTTCAAAATCAAGTCAACACATTTCAGTAAAAAATAATCCCATAAAAAACAAATTAAAAAAACGGCATGGTTCAAATCAAAGTAACACACATTCACCTCGGCCATGCATTTGGAATCTTCGGAAAGTGTTACTCATATCGTTCGGAATACTACCGCTCGAAAGCCTCAACCAGTAAACGCACAACTCCGCTATATCTTTCATCCTCTCTAAAAGAATCTGTGGATAATTTTTGGCACAGGTAAACGTCCAAGTGTATGAAAGGCTCTATGGAAAAATCTGCTCCGAAAATAACTCACGAGGCAAGGGCTTTGGGCGTAAGTGTGGCTGTATAACCCAAGTTTTCAAGTCGTTTTAGCAGATTGCGCACGTTGTGTTCCTTGTTCTTCAGCGAATCAAAATGT
>JAZDLP010000077.1:0-4381 GCA_043801885.1 Planctomycetota bacterium
AAGCGTCTGATGTACCTTGATGATACATTGAATTATTCTCTCAGTAACCAAGTTTTCTGGATATTCCATTATCTCCACATCCCCATTATCTCCTTATCCCCTTTCTTACACATCTGACGTATAGGGTGAACGGTTACAAAACTATAGATAGCGGAAGAAAAGATTAAAAAAAGGATAACGGAAGCTTTTGAACGATCCGTCTAAAAGATCACGAAGAGACGAGGCCGATTGGTTCTTGGGAGCAAATCCCGACGCAGAGTATGGTCCGTTTCTGGCGATTCGATAACCTGGTCTTTCCGAAAAAGTGGAAACGACCGAATAGCAGAATGCGCGTGATCGTCGACGGCAACCCATCCTTTTTGAGAAAACGGGCTTGACGGGTAGTTCCATAGCAGTTCCATAGCAGACCATAGAGGATTTTTTTGTCGCTTATGTCCCTGTCCATCTCTGCATACCTTTGCGTCCTCTGCAATTAACGGGGACAAAAAAAGGAGACTGAACGGTTACCCAAAAGCTAAAAAAGCCACCGCGTTGACCGCGGTGGCTTGAGACTTCCCTAACGGAGCAACCGGTTATTTGACGACGGCACCCGGCGCTAGTTTAGCGTAGCGATAGTAAACTTCCAGACAGAGGATGGCTAACGCTGTGGACATTACTCGGGAGTCGTCAATACTCTGGCTGCACAGAGGATTCCACGAGCCATCATTCTGGCCGCCTTTACACTGTGCTTCAATTAATAACTTTTTCATAGCCTCGTTCCACACTTTCCAGTGATCGCCACCCTTCTGAAACATCAGCAATGTGGCGTAATAACCGAAGTAGAGGTCAAAAGGATATTGTTTGGGCATGCAGTTTTTAAGAATATAATTACAAGGCCCGGCCACACCCACGGTATCGCCACTGGCACTACCGATCATCATGCGGCACAGACCTGCGGCCGCCGTTAATGCAGCGGGGTACCACTGACTTTTGGGATTAGCGCAAGTGCCGCGATAAGCCATACTGCCGCCTTCAAAATAAGGATCAATATCAGTAGGCTTATGATTGTCCAATAACTGACCGGCATTGAGCCAATTGAGGCAGCCTTCAAAGGCCGAAGGGTTTACGGATAAGCCGCCGACTTTGCAGGACTTGAGCGCCAGAATGTTCCAAACCATAACAGACGAGTCGTTAATGCCACCGTTAGGGTAGTAGTCCCAAGCTTCGCGATCACTCGGCCCGGTCTGATTCTGAGCTTTGTCCACAGCGTTAATCGCCGCTTGTGCCGCCTTCTTGGTCTCCGGCACACGAGCCATGGCGGCGGCTTCGCCCAGCGCCATAGTAGCAATGCCTTGAGTGTAATTGAGCGGCGCCCAGCGACCATCTTTCTGATTGTCAATAAGCCACTTGACGCCTTTTTGCACGTTTTCCTTATACTTGCCGACTTTTTCGGTGTGGCCAGCGCCGAGAAACGCCAGCAATGCAAAACCCGTCATAGCGGCGTCACCGTCCATGTTCGCATGCCTGCCACCATGCTTGCCATTGTTCCAGTGACCATCGGCTTCCTGGTTGCGAGCCAGCCATTCCAGACCGCGATCAACGCCAGCCTCAGTGGCTTTTGATCCGCCGTGCCGTTTGACCATCAGCCGTCGTCCACCACCGGTGCGAGAACCGAAACTGCCTTTGCCCGAGCCGGTGCCGACGCCGATACCCGTGCCGTGTCCGCCGCCCCAGCCGCCGCCGCTACCCGGACTGGCCGCGCCGCCGACGCCGATTAGATTATCCAGACTACAACCGCCGCTACCACCACCGCCTTCAGGTTCGTCATTGCCCTTGATGCTGTAAAAGAAATGCGAATCCGGATTGCCAAACGCGCTGTGAGTATCCGGGCGGTCGAGATTGATCGTCTCCCAGTGATCGCCCAACTCGGCTAGAGCCAAGACCTCCGGCGGCACCACGATGTCGCTGGGATCACTGGACATTGGATCCGTGGGTGGTGTATCGTGCTTGGATTCCAAGACGGCGCGATTATCATTCTTTGGCTTCTCCAGTTCCACCGGCCGAATCAGTGCCGGCGGTTGCAGTTCGGTAATCACCACTATCGCGTCTTCCGATGGAGGCAGCGCGAGACTCATCGAGATCAGTCCGGCCAGCAAAATAACCAGCACATGCAGCGCCACCGAC
This sequence comes from Planctomycetota bacterium, assembly GCA_043801885.1. GTDB lineage: Bacteria > Planctomycetota > SZUA-567 > H5-PLA8 > H5-PLA8 > JAZDLP01. Next base: position 2,164 of record JAZDLP010000077.1, read on the forward strand.
ACGCCCCACCAAGGTGTGGCACTGAACATAAAGTTGGAGCCGCTGGACTGTACGGCGGCAGTTAATAGCGCGTCTTCAGTCGGCAGGGAATTAACTGCCTGCGGATTGGATCGTAGTTGATTCAGGCAGCTATTGGCCGTTTTATCGAAATTATTAGAGATTTGTATCTGACCATAGGCATTACCCAGAGCAGAGATGACCTGTTGTCGAGCAGCCAAGTTACTCCGACAACTGACACAGCCATTTACGTGTTCCAATAATACGGCCTTCAGATCATTCGACAGTTCGCCTTCAACGTAACCGCGCATGGAACTCACGGCTTCGGCACAGGATATAACAGTATTGGTTTTCATCGTGGTTGCTCCTCTCGTTTCTGTATGAGTTTTAGTTTTTGCGCCAACATTTCGTCGGCGCGAGTTAAACGTCCTCGGACCGTACCGGACGGCACGCCCAAGCGGATAGCGATCTCTTCGGTGGAAAGTTTTTCCAGATAACGCAACACCACCACCTCGCGATAGGGCGTTGACAGCGCATCCACCGCACGCAGAATCTCTTCCTTAACCTGCACTTGCTGAGTGGATTCCTTTTTCTTGGCTTCGATAGAGGTCATTTGACCGGTAGTAAGACGCTCTTCTTTTTTCCGCGCCCATTGCCGACGCAAGGCTAGAGCATTACATTTGTTAATACTGCGCAGCCATGAACCGAGTTTTGTCGGATCTTTCAGACGATGCAGTTGTAGAAAAGCCTTGCACAATGTCTCCTGCGCCACATCTTCCGCGTCCTGCTGGTTTTCCAAGATGATCAGTGCTTGGTTGACCAAGTCAGCGCGAAATCGATCTATGAGCTGCCAGAAATAATCCGGTCCGATCCCGCCGGGTTCATGCCGCATCCCGACTAGCGCTTCAACCATAAGAGCAGTTGTTGGCATAAAAATACTCCAGAATCAAACAAATCATCCCTTATATATTATGCTGCTTGGAAGAGTCAAAATGCTACATTAAAATAAATAAAATAAAAAATAAAGTAACCATTCAGGGCGGCGTCCCGCTGATTGTTGAAAATTGGTAACCGTCTAGTGGGGCTTCAACTTTGAATCTGTGGATAGACACGACGCATCTTCTCGCGAGCGCGGTCAATCGTGAATCGCCAGTTCACCCGAACATGCTTGCGGTTGCGGTCTCGTTCCCAAGCCGTTACTTCCCTTCGCAACTCTTCAAAAGTTCCAATGCGGCGCGAGAGACATTGCAACTGAAGAGCACTCAGCTCGTTCTCCGCGATGTTCAACCAACTGCCGTGCTTCGGGGTATAGTGAATTTCTAGCCGCTCGGCAAGACGACGCGCTTCAACGGGTGGAAAAGCTTCGTAGAGCGTAGCCCTGTGTTGTGTGTGTTCAGATTGTCCATCACCAAAACCACCTTCGATGTGCTCCTGTAGTGACCGTCCAGAAGATCGCGAATCTCCAGCGCCCAGTCAATTTTCGTACGACGTTGCGTCGCCTCAACGTGACGCCAACCCGTCAACGGTTCAGTGAACATGAAGATGTTTGCTGTGCCGTTACGCTCGTATTCGTAATCAACTCGCTTGGGACAACTAGGCGTGGCTGGCAACGGCTGACGCACCTCCTTCACCAGCTGTACGGGTTGCTCGTCCATGCACACCACGGGCGCAGACGGGTCATGAGGACGCTGATAAACCTCCAGCACATCTTCCATTCGCGCCACATATGCGCCATCAGCGTCCGGTGGAATAACCCAACTGAGCGACGCGACGAAGGCCATCGGCCGAGCAGGCCGACGAGCGGTGAAAGACGTCTTTGCGATCTGGAAAGATTTCAAAGACGGTAACCGTTCAGTCCAAATTCAGATTAAGGTGACGGCGTAGGGGCACGGCATGCCGTGCCCCTACGGAAATACCGCAATGTGCGCGGCATTTTCATTGTTTCCGGGTGGCGCGCAGCGTCATCGCGACTGCGGTGAATCGCACTTCGTTAGAAAAGTGTTACCCTGCATCTGGCATATTTGAACCATGCCCTCAAAAACGAGAAGATGAGCAGCGCCCGGAAGTGCCTACAGGCTGGTTCAACTATCCCGGCGGGTTCAATATGGTGGCCAACTTCCTGCGCGTAGAGCCATCAGTGTTAGTATCGGGCCAGTCGCAGGTGGTGTACATCCAAGGCGCGGAGCTGGCCGATCCGGGCGAAGTAGTCTCGCCCGGCAAC
>JAZDLP010000084.1:0-3340 GCA_043801885.1 Planctomycetota bacterium
CTGTCCGCCCCCCCCCCCCGCTATTTTTTTTTGTTGGGGGGGGGGGGGGGGGGGGGGGAATTCCCGACTTCGTTGCTACAGTGTCCCTAAAACAGGTAACAAAGACAACCTTATCTCCACTGGCCAGTAGACCTTTTAGTAGTATACGTCACACAAAGAAGTTGACAATCCGCGCTTCGCATATAATGATTATCTTGTCTGGTCTGTGAAGAAATTGAAGCAATTTTTTCAAGCATGACCGGTTACCAAAATTCTTTTGAGGGGAAAAATCATGCAAACACGAGTCCAAGTTGGTTTCCTCGGCGCGGGGAACCTCAACACTATTCAACATTTTCCGAACGTGGCGGCCTGTCCGGATGCCGAAATCTACGCAGTCTGCGATAAAAACACCGAGTTGCTGGAAAAGCACGCAACGCCGTTCCATCCCAAAGTCATGACGCCTGACTTCGACGTCATGCTGGCCGATCCGAAAGTGGATATCGTCTGGATCGCTACATCTCCGAGTTTACAGGCGAGATTGGCGCGCCGAGCGATTGAGGCTGGGAAAAATACTTTCGTTGAAAAACCGATGGCTGAGACGATGACTGAATGCGTGGAATTAGGCAAGCTCGCGAAGAAAAAAGGCGTGCGACTTTTCACCGGTTTCAATCGGCGCTTTGCTCCGGCCTATCAGGATTTGAAGACGATCATGGACGCCATGAAAAATCCGCCGCTGATTGTTTATCGCCTGGCGGACGATTCCAACGGACGTACCAGCGCTATTTTCAAACAATCTCAACTCATCGAAGAAGCCTGCCATATTTTCGATATTCTGGCCTTTCTCACCGGCTCCGAGCCAGTCAAAATTTACACATTTAACGCGTCGGTCAACAATGACATGGTTATGATCCAGTATAAAAATAATGCCGTGGCGCACATTACATCCAGTATTCAATCCAGTATGGCCTGGCCGAAGGAACGTATCGAAGTGCTGATGGACAACGCGGCCGTTGCCATCGAAGATTTTGTCGAAATGACGACCGCCAATGTCCCCGGCTATGGTTCTATTACCAAGCGCTATCAAGGCAACGAATATCCCGGCTGGCTGGCTGGTTATAAAGAGAAGATGGAATGGGAGGGTTTGGCCGCAGTGCTGAATTATCGTCGGCGCTGGGTGGAGATTATGAACGAGTCGGGCATGTGGCAACGGGAACGCACTGAAGAGAACGACAAACAGCGCGGCGAGTTCATCGAAAGTTACAAGTCAAGAATGCCGCCAGTCAACTACATGGTCAATAAAGGCTGGCGCAACGCCGATTTTGCCATTTTAAAAGCGCTGCGGGAAAAGAAACCAACACAAGCTGCTCAAGCCACAGACGCCGCTCGCGCCATCGCCTGCGCCGAAGCCGCTATCGAGTCAAGCCGGACCGGAACCATCGTCAATCTAGATCCAAAAAAGTGGGAGATTGCGTAACGCTATTACGCAATCAAAATCAAATAGTAACCGTGTAGGGGCACGACATGCCGTGCCCCTACAGTTGGCTCGGATAATAAACCCCAAACGACCTTATTTCGTAACCGTGTAATTTGCGTCAAAAAATCTACTTAACTCAGCCACGTTAATAGACGATTAATAAAATACGCATTTTTAGTAACCGTTCACCACAGAGACCAGTGTTTCTAATGTAGATTTGTGCCTTCGTGGTGAACGGTTACCATTTTTACTTATTTTGAGTATCGCTTGGGGGCGCATCGTGGCGCTGGAAAAATTCATTATCGAAGGCGGCCGTCGCTTGAAGGGCGAAGTGACGGTGGCCGGCTCTAAAAATGCGGCGCTGCCGATTCTGGCGGCGACGATCCTGGCCGAAGGCGCTTGCAGCGTAGGCGGTGTGCCGCGCTTGCGCGATGTGGACGTGCTGGCTCGCATTCTGCAGACGCTCGGCATCAACGTTGAACGCGATTCATCAGGGCGCATCAACACTTCCATTCGCGACGAATCGCTCAGTGTAGCGCCGTACGAACTGGTGAGCATGATGCGCGCCAGCTTCTGTGTGATTGGACCGCTACTGGCCAAACGCGGTTACGCGAAGGTATCGCTGCCCGGCGGCTGCGCGTTGGGCGACCGGCCGGTTGATTTGCATTTAAAAGGTCTGCGCGCGTTGGGCGCGGAGATCGAAATTGACCACGGCTACGTTGTGGCGCGCGCTAAAAAATTGCGTGGCGCGAACATTTATCTGGGTGGCCCGTCGGGATCGTCGGTGCTGGGCACCGGCAACGTCATGATGGCCGCAGTGCTGGCCGAGGGGCAGAGCGTCATCGAACACGCAGCCTGCGAACCGGAAGTAGTTGACCTGGCCAATTTTCTGATCGCCATGGGCGCCAGCATCGAAGGCGCAGGCAGCCATCGCATCCACATTCGCGGCGTCCGCACACTGGAAGGCTGCAATTACGACATCATCCCGGATCGCATCGAGGCCGCGACACTATTGATGGCCGCCGCAGTAACAGGTGGCGAAGTGCTCATTAAGAACATTGAACCCATACATTTGGAAGCGGTCTTCGATAAGTTTAAGGAAGCGAGTATCGGCTTCACGCGCAATTGCCGAACCATCGCCGTCTCCATGACAGGGCGGCCAAAAGAAGTCGAGATATCCACACTCCCTTACCCCGGCTTCCCCACCAATCTGCAAGCGCCGATGATGGCGTTGATGTGCTCCGGGCACGGAGCCAGCGTATTCACTGACGGTATCTATCCGGACCGACTCAACCATGTCGCCGAACTGAAACGCATGGGCGCGCGAATACTGCGCGTTAACAATACTTGTGTGGTTATTGGCGGCGAACCGTTGCAAGGCGCGCCCGTGATGGCCAGCGACTTGCGCGCCGGCGCGGCGTTGGTGTTGGCTGCTCTGGCCGCACGCGGTGAAACTCACGTCCACCGCATCTACCACATTGACCGTGGCTACGAAAACTTCGAAGGCAAACTCAATAGTCTCGGTGCGGCAATCAGGCGCGCGCCAGACGATGTGCCTGAAAAACCGCCCGCGCTCTAAATATACTGCGCGTGGGTGAAAAACAGAGTATTTGATTCAACCAGCAATGGTTGAGTTTATAAGGCATGAGCTGTTCAAGAACGCACGAAAGACTTGACTGATTCCACCTGCCTTTCGGAGCTCTTAGCCACTAGGTAGTAGCCGCAATCCACCGAGTAGCTTGAGGGGAGACAGGATGGCTAAAATTTACTTATTGAGTCCAGTGTTTCTAATGTAGATTTGTGCTACTTATAACGCACTTAACTTTTAGATAAACTAGACTCAATAACTACTTTTCAAATCTGTTCATCTTTGTGTCTTTGTGCCTT
>JAZDLP010000086.1:0-2206 GCA_043801885.1 Planctomycetota bacterium
TTCCAGCTTCTTTCGCCCTTGACGCCTCAAAACCACCACATATCGTTTCTTCATGTCAATCCTCCATTGGGTTTGTCCCCATATAGATAGATCGGCATTTTTTCTATTCACCAACACATTCTTTTATGACTGAACACTAGAGCTTTCGATCCACCTATATGGCCGAGTGCAGAGATAGCATTACGACACACGTTTGCATCATTATCAGTGAGCGCCTTTTCAATGAGCGCTAGAGCCTTCAAGCCATCAGCACTATCCATGCGATCTAACGCACGAGCGGCGCCATGACGCGCGTTGACATTCTGACTAGTAAGATTTTTCTCGATAAGCGCCAGCGCCTTCGATCCACCTATATTGCCGAGCGCAGAGATGGCATTACGACACACGTCTGCGTCATTATCAGTGAGCGCCTTTTCAATGAGCGCCAGCGCCTTCTCTCCGCCAATGTCACCGAGTACAAAAGCGGCAACACTGCGTACCTCAACATCCTGATCAGTAAGTGCCTTTTCGAGGAGCAACGACGCCTTCTCCCGATGATTGCCGGCAAGCGCAGCGCTCATGCGACCAAACGCGCACATAGCATAACGGCGCACCTCAACATCCTGGTCAATAAGTGCCTTCTCGATGAACGCCAGCGCCTTCTCCTCACCCACGCTACTTGCCGACTTGATGGCGATATAACGCACGCAGGCATCTTGTGAATTCAGTTCGGCGGCCAGCAAGTCAACCGCCGTCTCATCCAGCGCTAAAACTACATCCCAAGTCATTCGGCGTAACCCGGTTATCGCCTGTTGCGCTACTTTTGCATCCACATCTTTTGCGGCTTTCACTAACAAAGGTGTTATCCGTGCGTCAAACATCCAACTGGCTCGCCAGACCGCTTCGCGGCGTGCCACCACGTCCGCCAGAGCCAGTTCCTTCCTGACACGCTCGACTCTCTCATCGGACACACTCGAATACAGGACAGCACGCCGGCCATCCTGTATCCAGACCACCTTGAGATTGCGCGCTGCGGCCACGGCCTCGATCAGCTTCCGTCCTTCCACAGGTTTGAAACGCAGTTCCACGGGCACCAGCAGTGTCTTCCGACCACCAAGCATAAATACCTTGGTGCCGCCCCGACGAGCGATCTCATCGAACGCATTCCAAGCATCGCAACTACGAGGAGTGATGATTATATCAGACGACTTCGCGGGCTTGACTGGACCTGTTTCCGCTTCCGCAGCCGTCTCTTCAATTGGAATTGCTATCGCCGAATAAAGCCGCGTCCAACTCTGGTATCCGCCGAAACCAAGAAACGTCGCTACGAAAATGCTCGCAACAATTTTCCAACCCAAAGCCACGCCCACAGTCTTCGCAGCCGTGATCGCTCCGGCGGACTTAACTCCGACGGAGACGGTCAGACTCTGTATATATGCGGTCAGACTGGCAGGCGCGGCGGCTTGGGGAATCTGTGATAGTGTTGTGGTCAAGACCGGTGTGACACACGCATAACCTGCCGTAGTCATCAGGTCGCGCAGTTTCTCAAGTCCGCGTCGGATATTCGTGGCCACCGTGCCTTCAGGAATATCCAGCACAATCGCCGTCTCGGAATAACTCAACCCGTGCATATAGTGTAACGCTACGGGCAACCGATATTTATCCTCCAGCCGGGCCATTGAGTCGGCCAACCCTTGTTGCAACTCGCGGCTCTCCGCCGCGTTGATTTCAACAACAGCTATTTTATGGCGTTGCATAGCATACTCCTTTTCGCGTCTCTGCCGCGCGTGATCGGCATCAAGCCAATCAGTCCACGCACGCAGAACCAATGAAAAGAGCCATGAACGGAAACTGCCCGTAGGACGATACGAGGCCACTTTTTTAGCGGCGCACAGGAACGCATTTTGACAGATGCCCTCGGCATCTGCGTGACAGACGCCCAATTGCAGAGCGAAAGCGAAACATGCGCTCCGGTGAGCTATTAGCAACTCACCCAATGCGTCCGCGTCCCCTGCTTGTGCTCTGTCAATTAGCGCCTGTTCGTCCATGCAACGACCTCCTCCGCTTCACAGCTCATTTTCTATACATAGTTTCTGTTTCGTAATCGATCAAAACGCGAATATCTCCATGCCGATGATTACACTTAATCGCAGTAAAGTGATTCAAAACACGGCAAAACGAGTTAAAATATGGCAAATTTGACAATTGCCGTAGTGCAGGCACAGAG
>JAZDLP010000095.1:0-2117 GCA_043801885.1 Planctomycetota bacterium
CTGTCCCTGTTGTGGCATCTCATCCCATGTCCGTCCTTCGAGCTCCCGCCCCGTATTTTTCTTGCGGACGCCGCCCCATTGCTTGAAGAAAAAGGTAACGCCTGCTTCAAGGCACTGGTCACGGATCTCGATCACCCATGCCGGCTGCATCAGTCGCGCCTTCGGACCGGATTCGCCGCCAACGATAACCCAGTCAATGCCTTCGAGACGCAGATGACGCAGTGGGCCAAGCAACGGTTCGAGAGATAGGAACTTGATTTTGGCCTCTGCCTGGCGCAGATGCTCAATGCGATATGTGTACTTTTGGTTCTCAACGCTGACGCCCATCCAGATGTTGTCCGCCCAGGGCAAATGCGGACTGATGTCCAATAACCGATCTGATCGTTTGGTGAGGACTTGGAATTGATGCCAGAAAGCTCGGCGCATCATGTCAAACGCCCTGAAAATAAACGCATCGGGAACATCCTCATGAAAAAGGTCACTCATGGAATTGACGAAAATGCGCTGCGGCTTTTTCCAATGCAGCGGCATTTCCAGCGCATCTTCGTGCAGGGTCAGCTCGAAACCGTTGACGTAATTGCGCTGACCCATTGCCTGCAATCGCCGCGCCATGCGTTCGGCGTAGCAGTGCTTGCACCCCGGGCTGATCTTGGTGCAGCCCGTAAGCGGGTTCCAGGTTGATTCAGTCCACTCTATGGATGACTTAACTGCCATTACCTCATCCCCCTGGCGCGGTATTTGTCGAAGATATTTTTAACTATACGTGCTCCAGTCTGATTTTGGGAAGCGAAGAAAAGGTAGTACACAACCGCGCCTTTCTCGTTTCGCATCGGCATCGGGTTCGGAACGTACTTGAATCCAGCGACTTCCTGAAGGCGCTTCCGAAAAGCCTCCGCAACCGCCTCATTATCCGCCTTCTCCTCTATGTCGCCAAACAGTGTCGGTGTCATGCGGTATGCCGCTTCTCGCCAAGACCGATCTCCCCAGACTTTATCCATGCGCTCGATCTGACTGGCGGCTACTTTTTCTGAGTTACGCCAGAAGACGTTCATGTTCGCATCCATAATCATGAAGTTGTAAAAGATCTCAATCGATCTCATCTGGCCGGCCGTCTGGAGAATTTGCCAATCAACATTTAGCTTGTATGGGTCAAGGAGGCATAACGCTCTGCTGTAGTCCTCATACCGGCAACGAGGGAAGACCTGTTCAAGAAGACATTTATTGGCGTCTTCTTCGTAGACGAATACGTCCTCCCGGTCGCCAACCGACCTGCGAAGTTCCTCGGCCTTGCCGCCGTGCAGGTCGATCAGGTGAAACTCGTTAAAAGGAGGCGTAACAGCGAGCGCATTGAGAGGGCTGCCTGCAACAAACTCGCCGGTTCGCTTCGATACGTGTCGCCCAGCCCCAGCAAACGCGTCTATATAGATGTGGTTCCTGATGATTGAACGCTGTTTATTCATAATCGTCGAGTAAGCACTTGCATACTTGCGAACAATATCGAGTTTCACTTCCGACCAGTAGCCGATTTCATCGCGCTTGAAGGATTTCATGCTACCAACTCTCGAATGCGGCACGAGGCCCGAATCACGTTCTGCGCATCCCACGGGTCAGCAATTTCCACAAACGCCCAGCGCCCGAAACCACCGTGGTTATTGATGGCCGGCACCCACAGCGTGCGCGCCGTGGCGACCTTGGCGGCCTTGTCTTTTCTCTTCTCGCCGGTAACTTCGACGATCAGGTTCAAGAGGTCATCCGTTCCGTGGCCGTCGGCAATGCAGGCGATGAAGTCGGGGATGTAGTTCTTTTCTTCGCCGTTCAGCGTGTAGGGGATGGTGAAGCTGAGGTTGTGGTTCTTGACGTAGCGGATGACCTCGGGCATATTTTCGAGGGCTTCGGCCATCTTCTGCTCCCACGAGTCGGTATCGGCGACGACGTGGGAGATGTGGCACTTGTCGTCGCGAGTGGCGAAGACGGGTCGGGTGGTGTCGAAATCCACGTAACGGGTGGAGCCGAGGGTGTCATACGGGCGCAGGATGGGCTTGAGCGCGGCCGTGCCGTCGGTCGAGGCGACAATGGCCTTGTAGATGCGGTCGGCAGCGTCGTGCGCGAACTGGATC
>JAZDLP010000102.1:0-2285 GCA_043801885.1 Planctomycetota bacterium
AAAACAATTGATTTTCGATAATACGATAGAATAAGTTGCCAATACATCAAAAATTAACATTTATTCATCCAAAAAAGAATCAACGAGGCGACAAGTAATCGGTCTTTTAATTTTTTTTTGCCCTTCCGCAACAGAAACTACTTAAATATAAGCGCATCGAAAATACGTCAAGATATTGAGAAAATGTCAGCCGCATTGAGCGCAAAACGAGCTGCAGATAAAAGAAGATAGTCTGCACGTGACTAATCGTGTTTAAGGAGAAACGTGACTTATTCATCACAGCAACGGCGCGAACGCATTCTAGCCGAAGTCCTCGAAAAGAGGCATGTCACCGCTAGAGATTTAGCCTCCGACATGGCCGTCTCCGAAGCGACTGTGCGGCGCGATTTGAAGGCGCTTGCCGATAACGGCGAGCTTAAACTGGTTCACGGCGGCGCAACGCTTTCGCGAGTATCGGATTTCTCATTCCAATCCAAAGGCATGCGCAACATTGAAGCCAAACGCAGCATTGGCCGGGTAGCGGCCGATCTGGTCACTGATGACGATCAGATATTTTTGGATTCTGGCACGACTTGTTTTGAAATGATCCCCTTTCTAAAGCGTAAACGCGGACTGTCAATCATCGTCAATTCCACGCGTCTGGCGATGGAACTGGATGCGCCGGGGTTCAGCGTGATTATGCTTGGCGGCAAGTATCGTCCGGATCGTATGGATACTATCGGCCCGCTGGCGACCTCTGCGCTGGATCAGTTGCGCGGCTACCTGGCCTTCCTGGGTTCGGATGGCATCAGCCGCGACTTCGGTCCGACCGCCGCCGACATCGAAAGCGCCAGTCTTTATCGGCTGGCTGTGCGTCACGCTCGCGATTCCGTCCTGCTGGTAGATCACACCAAATTTCTCAGTCCGTCGTTATTCAAGATTGTGGATTGGGAGGCAATTTCGCGCGTGGTTACGGATCAGAAACCTGCCTCAGAATGGCTGGATTTTTTTGATTCGCGAGGTATTCGGCTGATCTGTCCGAACGATGAATAATAAATTAAGAATTAAGAATTACGAATGATAAACTATTAAGGAGAACGCGCTCGATGCCCAAAAGTCAGATGATTGTTCCTCAGGACTGTCGCCGCAATAGTTTCGTGGATTTCAAGCCGATTCCCGTCAATCAATATCGCCAGACGGCCTCTGATGAGTTGCAGAGCTACGGCAAAGACGCTCTATTGCGCATTCAACGCGACATGCAGATCATCCGTTCGTTTGAAAATATGCTCAACGAAATCAAACTGCGCGGCAATTATCAGGGCATCGAGTACAACCATCGCGGGCCTGCGCATCTGTCCATGGGGCAGGAAGCGTCGGCCGTTGGCCAGGCGTTCCTGCTGACGATTGACGATCACATTTACGGCAGTCATCGCAGTCACGGCGAGATTCTGGCCAAGGGTCTGTCGGCGATCCAGAAACTCGACGATGCCGATCTAATGAAGATCATGAAGAACTACTTTGACGGCGAATGTCTGCGCGTGGTGGAAAAAGACGCGACCGGCAGCGTTAAAGATTTGGCGATTGACTACCTGCTCTACGGCGCTCTGGCGGAAATTTTTGGCCGCGAAGCGGGCATGAACAAGGGCATGGGCGGTTCGATGCACGCTTTTTTCCCGCCCTTCGGTATTTATCCCAACAACGCCATCGTCGGCGGCTCCGGAGATATATCAGTCGGCGCGGCGCTGTACAAAAAAGTCAATCACCGGCCAGGCATTATCATCTGCAACATCGGCGACGCCTCCGCCGCCTGCGGCCCCGTCTGGGAAGGACTCTGCTTCGCCACAATGGACCAGTTCAAAGAACTATGGGACGAAGAACACCGCGGCGGACTGCCGCTGATCATGAACTTCACTAATAACTTTTACGGCATGGGCGGCCAGCCAGTCGGCGAGACGATGGGGTTCAAGATACTCGCTCGTCTCGGCGCCGGTCTCAATCCCGACCAGATGCATACTGAACGCATAGACGGCTACAATCCGCTGGCTGTGATTGACGCCATCGGACGCAAGCAGAAAATTATTAATCGTGGCGATGGCCCCGTGCTGCTCGACACCGTCACCTATCGCTTCAGTGGCCATTCGCCATCCGACGCCGGGTCATATCGCGAAAAATCAGAGGTCGAAGCGTGGCAGCAAGTAGATTCGCTGCTTACTTTCGCTCACCACCTGGTCGCCATTAAAGTTTGCGCTGAAGAAGAAATCGCCAAACAAAAGGAACATGTCGAGACGCTTATTCTCAAAGCCGTC
>JAZDLP010000106.1:0-6055 GCA_043801885.1 Planctomycetota bacterium
CGGCTACCGCGATACGGAGTTCTTCAGGCTGAAGATCTTTGCACTGCACACTGTGAAGTACGCTTTAATCGGATGAGCCTTAATTCTTAATTCGTAATTCTAACCCACCCCGCTTATCAATCCACTATTGCCAGGAATGCCTTTTGTTTGAATCTCATCGAATGCGTTTTCCTGCACTTGAAATGCAGTCACAACGGCAGGGTCGAAGTGCGCGCCGGCGCCATTGAGAATGATCTCTCGGCTTTTGTTGTGGTTTATGGCTGTCTTGTAGCAGCGCAAGGAGGTGAGCGCGTCGTACACGTCGGCCAGAGCCATGATGCGCGCTGATAGTGGAATGGCGGAGCCTTTCAGGCCGTCCGGATAGCCGGTTCCGTCCCAGCGTTCGTGATGACTGCCGGCGATGTCGCGGCACATTTCCAGAAACGGCGCGCCGGGCAATTCAGTGAGCAGATTACTGAAGAATTGTCGGCCGCTCTCCGCATGCGTTTTCATCACTTCGATCTCTGCGCGAGTCAGTTTGCCTGGCTTGCGGAGAATGATGTCTTGTATCGCCACCTTGCCGACATCGTGAAGCGCGCTGGTCTCATATATTAACTGAATATAACTCGCGTTGACTTCCGGATGGTGATGCTGGTCGTAGAGACATTTCGCCAAGAGCCGCGAATAGTGCTGCACTCGTCGAATGTGGCCACCCATCTCGTGAACACGAAATTCGACCAGTTCCGTCAACGCGCGCAACACGATGCTATGCGTCTTAACGGCCAGCAGCCGCTCACCGACGCGCACACGAGCGCAAAGTTCTTCAGTCGCAAACGGCTTGGTCAGATAGTCGTCAGCGCCAGCGTCCAGTCCCGATACCACGTTGTTGACGTTGTAAAGGGCCGTAAGCATGATGATGTAAATGTAGCTCGGCAACTGCAATGAACGAATAGCGCGACACAAATCCGGACCGTTCATCTCAGGCATCTGCCAGTCAGTGATGACGATGTGGAAGACTTCCTTCTCGAAGGCCGCTATCGCCTCGACGCCATTCGTGACCGTAACCACAGAATGACCGTTTGCTTCCAGCGCGTCAGCGATGAATGTTCGTACTTCAGAGTCATCGTCAACAACAAGCAGCCGCATCCGACTCCTTATGAATTACGAATTAAGAATTAAGAATTAAAAATTAAGAATTGCGAATTAAAAATTATTGAATCCAGTGTAGCTAAAGAGAGACTGCGCACGACTAAAAAATCGTCAATCCCCAATCGTTAATCCGCTCCACTGCCAGTTTCTTTAGCTACACTAAATTCAATCAGTTGGCTTTTGTGCTTTTTTTGATGGCTGCGATAATTTGGCAGAGTTCTTTGGCGTCTGCGTAGATGCTATCAAATTGAGATTCGCTCAGATAATCCGTATCTTTCAAAAGGCGTAACCAATAGACAGTTTCCCGAGCTTCTTTGTATGCGATAGACAGCTTGGAAATAAAGTCGGCGCGAGATTGACCACCAATGGCTTCCTCGACATTAGCTCCAACTACTTGTTCCACATCGCAAAACCTGTTTAGATAAAATATATTCCTTTTTCCCCGTGGATAAGTGCTGGTAAAGCCGCACAATCCGCACAGCGAAAGCATAGCTTTTGGTTTGGACAACATTTTCACTCTTCATCGTTACACTTTTAAAATTACGAATTGCGAATAGGCAACCTTTCTTCTTTTTTCCTTCATCACCGTATTCTTAATTCTTAATTCTTAATTCGTAATTCGTAATTCGTAATTCGTAATTCTTAATTCGCCCCTCCGTCCGGTTTCAGATCGTCTTCGGGAATCTCGCGTCCCACGTCCAACGCTTTCTCGAACAGAGCATCCGCCTCTTTTTGCAGTCCCATAGCGACGGCCACGTATGCTAATTGCTCAAACATCAAGCCATTGTCGGGCTGCAACTTCAAGACCGAATCCCAGTATTTTCGAGCGCTCATGGCATCGCCGTCCAGAGCGGAGAAAAAGCCGAACCATATAAGCGGCTCGGCCCAATCAGGTTGAGCGGCGGTGGCCTGCTGAAACGCCTGTTTGGCGGCGGCTTGGTTGCCGGCCAGCAACTGCGCCAGGCCGAGATTATAGCAACACATCGCCAGCGACGGCGGCTGAGGCATCACCTTCTTCCATTCCTCAAAGCCTCGTTGCAGACCGGACTGGAACACTTCCAGACGATGCGTGCCACGCGCGGCCGGTGGCGGCACGGGATCAAGGTCTTTCACTTTGTCGAAATAGCTCCGCGCTTGATTCAGATTGCCTTGGCGAGCGGCAATGGCGCCCAATACGCCCATGGCGTCCGGATTGTCAGGTTCGATCGCCACCGCTTTGGCCAGCGCGACTTTGGCTTCGTCAATTTTATTCCGGCGAGCTTGTAACATGCCGATACGCACGAACGCCATGTCATACTTTGGCGACTGCTCCACCGCCTTCTGATAAGCTTCCATGGCTTTATCAGCCTTGCCCATGGCTGCCAACTCGTCGCCCAGAGCCAGCCAGACCGTCGGCTGCACCGGCTTCTTGTCCAGCGCTTTGTGATAGCACTCCGCCGCCTGCGCATGATGCTGCAAGCGCGTATAGGCCAGCCCCAAGTTCGCCTCAGCCATACTCCAACCGGGGAAGAAATGCAGCGCCTGTTTGAATGATTCGACGGACTCTTCGGCTTTATTGGCGTACAACAGACATAAACCCAGATTATTGTGCGCCTCGGCGTACTCCGGCTCCATTTTGATGCCTTTGCGGAACTCACGCGCCGCTTCGTCCCACACTTGTTTCTGGATGAACATGTTGCCGCGCGTCAGCATTTCCTCCGCCAGCGCATGAGCGCGTTTTGGCCGTGCCGTGCCGGCCTGCGCTGTGCCGCTAAAAATGCCGGTCATGGGAACTTCGGGTTTGAATCCGGCGGGGCCTCGCAAGGGACGTCGTACGCGCGCTTTTTGAGCCATGGTTTAAGTTCTCCAAATAGTACAAGCCTATCACGCGACCACCGTGTGATTTATTTCGCCTTTTCCTTCCACTGTTTCAGGCATTTGTCGGGATTCGACGTCACATCGTTGCGACCATTTTCGGTGAGTAACTCGCCGTTAGGTTTGAGGATTACCAGCTTTGGGATGCCGGAGACGTTGAACTTTTTTTTCAACGCGTCGCCTTCTTTCGATTTCCATTTTAATACGTACCACTGCATCTTGGCTTCTTTTATGTACTTCGCTTGATCCGCGGCAGTATGATCAGAACTGACGAAGACAACTTCGAACTCCTTGACATTCTTGTCGCGAAATTCCACCAGCTTTGGTGTGAAGGCGCGACACGGCGGACACCAGTGCGCCGAAAAATATACGCCGATGAGTTTGCCCTTCAACTGATCCAATGAAACGGCTTTGCCGTTCACGTCCTCCAGTCCATTTGGAAACAGCTCTTTAAGCGGCGCTGGCGTCTGGTCAGCCGCAAAACAGTTTCCGAACAACACCAAGCAGAACATTAATGGCATGCGCAATTTCATTTTTAATCCTCCAAAAGTATTACCCCACCACTTGCATATTTAATCCATAAGCCCAAAATTATAACGACTTGCGCTACACTTGTCATGGATATTACACTCGTTTATAATATTTTTTTTAGATATAGGAATTTCAAAGCGCAGAGAGCTAACATTGCCGTCGAAGGCGGTCTAATTCGTTCTCTGTGTCCTCTGTGGCTAATTTGCGTGGCGCAAAGATTTTTAATGGTTGGTTTGCAGGCGAGGCGCCTGCGTTACGGGTTGGTGATTTTAGGAGACGTAAAACATGAACAAATCAGGGAAAGCGGATATCGGCCTGTGGGGGCTGGCGGTGATGGGCGAAAATCTGGTCTTAAATATGGAGCGGAACGGATTCAAAGTCGCCGTCTATAATCGCACTACTTCAAAAATAGATGATTTTCTGAACGGTCCTGGCAAAGGCAAGAATCTCGTCGGCGGCAAAACAATTCAGGAATTTGTGAACCTGCTCGAAAAGCCGCGCAAGATCATGCTGATGGTCAAAGCCGGCGCGCCGGTAGATGAAACCATCGCGCAACTCAAGCCTTTTCTTGATCCAGGCGACTTGCTAATTGATGGCGGCAACTCGTTCTTCCAGGATACAGAACGCCGCGTCAAGGCGCTGGAATCTGAAGGTTATTGTTACATCGGCACGGGCGTCAGCGGCGGCGAACATGGCGCGCTGTGGGGTCCGGCGATAATGCCTGGCGGCTCGAAGCAGACATATCTTGGCGTGAAGCCGATCTTCGAAGCCATCGCGGCCAAGTATAACGGCGAGTCGTGTGTTGAATATCTCGGACCGGGTGGCGCCGGCCATTACGTCAAAATGGTTCATAACGGCATCGAGTACGGCGACATGCAGCTCATCGCCGAAAGCTACGACATCTTGCGCCGCTGCCTGAATCTTAGCGCTCAAGAGTTCCACAATATCTTCGCCGAATGGCAAGAAGGCGAACTCTCGTCGTATCTGATTGAAATTACGCGCGATATTTTCCTGAAGGTAGATGACGAGACCGGCAAGCCGATGGTAGATCTGATTCTCGATACAGCCGGCGCCAAAGGCACAGGCAAGTGGACCAGTCAGAACGCCATGGATGTAGGCGTGCCGATCCCGACTATTAACGCCGCTGTCGTTTCGCGCATGCTCAGCTCATTCAAGAAAGAGCGCGTGAACGCGTCGAAGATTTTGCCTGGTTCGAAGGCGAAGTTCAACGGCGACAAGAAGAGCCTTATCAAGGCCGTGCGTTCAGCTCTCTACGCCGCCAAGATCTGTTCATACTCGCAGGGCATGGCGCTGCTGCGCGTGGCCAGCAATGAATATAAGTATAATTTGAACCTTGGCAATTGCGCCAAAATCTGGCGCGCGGGCTGCATCATTCGCGCTAAATTACTGGAAGATATTCGTGCGGCGTTCGCGAATGATCCGAATCTGCCGAACCTGCTGCTGGACAATTCATTCAAGTCGGCAGTGTCCGAACGATTGGATGACTGGCGCACGGTGGTCAAGACGGCGGTCGAGCTGGGGATTCCATGTCCGGCGCTGGCCGAGTCGCTGGCATACTACGACGCGTATCGCAGCGAATTTCTGCCGGCGAACCTGACTCAAGCGCAGCGCGATTATTTTGGCGCGCACACTTATGAGCGTCTCGACAAACCGGGTATCTTCCACACTGAGTGGATGCCGGAGCGGAAGATGCCGCTCGAGCAGAAAAGATAACGGGCAGGCGGAAGTTAGTAACCAAGCCCAACACGGCACTGACAGAAAGGAAAATAAATAATGACCAAGGAAATGTCATGGCGAAAGGCGATAGAAAAAGTTCTTAGTGAAGCATCAGGAGCACTCGACTATAAGGATATTGCTGAGAAAATTATATCTGATGATCTTCGATCCAACCTTGGTGCAACTCCTACATCAACTGTTAGTGCATTACTTGGTACCGCAATCAACGATGAAGGTAAAGATTGTCCATTTCAGAGAATTAGTCGTGGACTTTATATTTGGAAAGAAACGGCAGAAATTACACGGTCAACTGTTGTAGGTAAAGAAGCAAGTGAAGAAAAGGAAGAAGGTGAAGATGACCAATATGATATTATTTCTTCATTCGGGATGTTCTGGCGTCGAGATGCAATTGACTGGGTGTCCACAATTGAAGCCATAATGATTGAAGCACTCGAACCTCGTCAGAATCGAAAACGCGGTGATGACCTGTCTGCCGTAGAATATATTCAGAAGGAAGATCCTGAGATTCAGAAGAAAAGAGCCAAGCAGACAATAGAAGCAGCATTAAATAAATTATAATGAGCCTCTTGCAAAACCCTCCGAAGTAAGAGACGCGGAAGATATGAAACTAACAATTAGGCGAGAACATTGAGTTTTTCAAAGTAAAAACTCAAAAATCTGGCGAGCATAATGATTTTCTTGAGTTTTTGGTTACATTGAGGCGTACTTGGGCGGGCACGACGTATATGGTCGTGATGTGGAGGAATATGCGTCTAAGACAACTGATCCGCTACAGCAGGAGATT
>JAZDLP010000109.1:0-7890 GCA_043801885.1 Planctomycetota bacterium
ACCGTTCACCACAGAGCCACAGAGAACACAGAGACAGAATTGAATAAGATAACGAAATAGACTGAACGGTTACTAATCCTTTAATTCTTTGTGTGACGCAAAGATTTTTGAGCGATTTTTGGGCAAACATTGTTTCCACTATCCCTCTGTCCCCGTCAATCTCCAACCGTCAATCCCAAATCGTCAATCGTCAATCGTCAATTCCGTATTAGTTTGTCCGCTGTCGCGCGCGTTGGCAACGGTATCGGTCACGCCGTCAATCTGCCGCGAAGTCGTCGTGCCTTGATCGTAAGACTGCGGCGGTGGCAGTCCTTGCTGAATCCGGGCGTACAATTTCATGTAGCGCGTGAAACGCGTGAACGCGCAGAAACTGCACACCGCCAGACCGGGGATGCCGTCCAGAAAACCCAGCTTGAGAATGTATGTCTTAAAAAACTCCCAGCCGGGATGCAGAAAAAAAATCCAGAAATAAGGTTGGCGACCTTCGCGATGATAGCGTTCGGCCGCCTGTGTCGTATAGCGATTGAAGCGCTGAAAGTAGCGGTTGAGTTCATCCGGCGCGCAGGTGATGTGATCCAGTTTGGCGCGCAGCCGTCCTGATTTACCCAAATTGCCGGCGGCGTCGCGTACTTGCGCGTCGGCATGCACATCGCGTTCCGCGTAGCGGCCTAGATCGCGACGAAAGAATCGTTGCACATCGTTGCTTTCCCAGCCGCAATGTTTGATCTCGCGGCCTAGAAAGTAATTGCGTCGGAAAACGAAGTATCCATCACAGTCCGGACCTTCCGCGCTGCTTAATAATTCGCGCAATTCGGCTCGCAGTTCCGGAGTCATGCGTTCATCAGCGTCAATAATGAAGACCCAGTCGTGCGCGCATTGAGGGATAGCCCAGTTCTTTTGCGCCGCTGAATTGACATACTCGTGCTGTATAATTCGCGCGCCAAAGCGTTGCGCGATATCGAGTGTACGGTCGGTAGAGAAGCTGTCCACCACGAGTATTTCGTCGGCGATGTCACGTACCGACTCCAGACACGCCTGGAGATTATGCTCCTCGTTGAACACCGGCGCCAGCACACTAAGTTTCTGGGACATGGACATAGTATTCAGTATGCGGGCAGCTTGTCAAAGAGACATATTCGTGGCCAAGCCACAACCAAAAGGCGTTGTTGACGGGTGGACGGGGGGACGGGGGGACGGGGGGAAACAGCTTTTGCCCAAAAGTCGCCAAAAAAGCTTTGCGCTGGTGGCCCAGCCCAGAGCGAAGCGGCGGACTGGGCGCCGAAGGCGCAAGAAGCCCTGAAAAAAACGTTGAATAATACGAGGCGCAGATTTATGTTCTATGAGTCAATAAGTTCTTCATAGGAAAGCTTGAGTCACAAAGTGTAAATTTGCAAAAGTCCAGTTATTACAAACGGAGACATCTGCTTAATCCAGATGTGTGCAAACGCATTGTCATTGGCACACTCGGCAGTCAGTTGACCCATCAAACGGGAATTTGCGTTGGCTTGGTCAATGATGTTTGCGCTTGGCCGTGGAGTTCGACGCGTTTCTGGCTGCGAGGAAAACCAGTGGGGATTCTGTTATCATGGCCACCTTGAAAATTGAACGTTTTCCAGTGAAGCCGAAAATCAAATGATGAGCTTCTTGCGCCTTCGGCGCCCAGCCCAGCCGCTTCGCTCTGGGCTGGGCCACCCATTGTTATGGGAGACATCTTTGGGTGGGCCACCCGCGAGGAAAACCAGTGGGGATTCTGTTATCATGGCCACCTTGAAAATTGAACGTTTTCCAGTGAAGCCGAAAATCAAATGATGAGCTTCTTGCGCCTTCGGCGCCCAGCCCAGCCGCTTCGCTCTGGGTTGGGCCACCCATTGTTATGGGAGACATCTTGGGGTGGGCCACCCGCGTCTCGCCTGTATCTGACCAGAGGAAGCGCTCAATCGCGTAACACGGGCATCCATGTAAACGAAAGGGTTGCGACAAAACGCGAGGCAAGCAATTATGGGCAAAGGTTAAGGCAGCTCAAGCCTTACTGGTGTATGCTCGGAACTTGCCACGCCCACAACGCGTCTGATCGTCGGAGACGAGTTTGCGATCACACATATTTCTCTTGACCATCAGATTTATTGCTTCCATACTCTATTATCTGTGTCTATCTGTGTTTATCTGTGGATTTAAATAGGAGAAACCATGAAAATTCAATTTCCTGTATTAGGTATTCAATACTGGCGCGCGCCAACTCCGCCAGAAAAGGAATGGGAGAAGGACTTAGAATTGGCCGCGGATATTGGATTCGAAGTTATCCAACTTAGAGTTCAATGGTCGTGGCATGAACGGCTGGAAGGGAAATATGATTTCGACGATCTCATGCGACTCATGGATTTGGCTCATAAAAAAGGATTGAAGGTTGCCGTAAAGTTTCAGATCGTGTGCGCGCCGTATTGGCTTTTTGAAAACTACGCGGCGGATCGCATCACGCCAAACGGCGCTGTGATTCCTCCGATAAATCTTGGCGCTGAATATGCGGGATTGTATATGCCTTGTTTTGATCGGCCGCTGGTACGTGAAAAAGCGACCGGATTTATGAAAAAGCTGGTCGAATTAACCAGCAGTCATCCAGCCTTGTTTTTTTATAGTCTCTGGAATGAAATACGCTCGATTCCTTACGGCGATTGCGCTTGCCCTGACAGCAGGCGCAAGTTTGAAAAATATTTGCGAAACAAGTTTGAAACAGTTGAGGAAATGAATCGCCAGCTTGGTAAAGATTACGGAGATTTTTCTCACTTCCGGCCACCGGCCGGATTAACCGAATATACATCGCCTATGATATGGCGTTTAAGTCGCGCTTTTGGGCTGGCCGATACTCTGGCTTGGGTCAAAGGAATTGTGCGGGAAATCGCTCCGAATGTTCCGGTTGTTACGCATACCGGATGCAACAATATGATTAACGCCGCGGCGGATGATTCCACTAATGATTTTAGTAACGCATCAGTTGTTGACTGGTACGGTCATTCCGGAGTTTTTTGGGATGGAATCTTTCATAGTTACGACAACATTGAAGGACGATGCACACGCGGCAATCCAAACTGGCGCAATCATGGATACATCCTTTCTATGCAGGACTCTTGGGCTCGCAGCGTGAGCGGCGAGAAACCCGCGTTTAACTACGAACTTTATGCCAACGATTACGGCGCGTTTAATCCTGATTTTCAAGCCCAGGAAATGAATGATTTTTATTTCACATCTTTATCCGAAGGAATACGAGGATTGATGATGTGGCAGGTTAAAGCGGAACGGTTTGGAGACGAATCGCACGGGGTCGGACTGGTGGATCTTGACGGCAAAATTACTCCGCGAGCTTCAGCGGTCAAAGATATTATTAAGTTCATCAAAGCCAACCGCAGTCTTTTGGCGTCATATACGCCTGAACCAGGACAGGTTGCGATTGTATATGACATGAAATCAGATGTATTGAGTTCAATTCAAGATCAAAGCATTGAACCCAAAGCTTCCAAAGAAGTTTATCGCTATAAAAACAATTTAAAGGGATGGCATCGTCTTTTCTGGGACGCCAATATACCGGTTGACATGTTATCCAGCGAAAAGTTGGGAGATATTTCAAAATACAAAGTAGTTGTTCTGCCGGCATTATTGCACATTTCAGAAGAAATTAGAACAATAATCTGCGCTTATGTAAAAAATGGCGGCAAACTCATTATGGATTCGGGCTGCGACAGTCGCACAGACTGTGGATGGGCCAAACCATCACATCCGAGTGGCGACTTGAGCAAAATACTGGGCGACCTTGAAATAACCAAGGAATTGTATCGGTTCCAACCTCCTCTCGCCAAAGACGAACATTACGGAGCATTGCCGCAGGGAAAATATCTAAGCGTTATGGAAAAATCCGAAGGGACATGGGGGATCAGACAAACGGAATCCGCTGTTTTTTTTGCGACTAATCCAGGAGAAGCGCGATTTTTATTCCCGGCCGCGGATTTCGCTCCTTTTTACGCATGGTTGAAAAAATGGTCGGGGCTTGAACCTAAATACGATGGCTTGCGTGTGCGCAAAGGGAAATCAGGCTATAGCGAAATTATATTCGCGCACAATATAACCAAGCATGAAAAGCCAATACCCGTAAGCGGCGTCAATATCTTGAATGGCGCTACGACTATAAAACCGGACGATTGGGCAATAGTCATTCGTTCCTGAAAACCGTTCACCACAGAGCCACAGAGTCCACAGAGTCCACAGAGACGAAATCTCATGTGAATGACCTTGCTACATCACCCGTTTGAAAGTGCTACGCAATGCTTCCGGATGAATTTCGTGATGCCGTCGTTAAAATTGAACGCGACCATTCGCGATTTCGTCAGATCGTGCGCGGCAAAATCAAAAAAGAACTGCGTAAATACATGACGCGAGGCGATCTGATCGGGAAAAAGGGCAAGGATATCGTCTCTATACCGCTCCCGCAGATTGACATTCCGCATTTTCATTTTGGCAAAAATATGGGCGGCGTCGGCTCCGGCGACGGCCAGCCCGGCGATCCGCTCAGTGGCCAGACTCAGGAAGGCGAAGGACAAGGCGAGGCCGGCGATCAACCCGGCGAGCATATCCTGGAGATGGATATGACGCTGGATGAACTAGCCAAAATACTGGGCGAAGAACTGGAACTGCCAAACATTCAGCCCAAAGGCCAGCGTACTGTCCTGGCGGAAAAGGAACGGTATAGTTCGATTCGACGGCAAGGGCCTGAATCGCTGCGACATTTCAAGCGCACCTTCATTCGCGCGTTGCGACGCCAGATCACCATGGGCATGTATGATTGCCAACATCCAAAGATCATTCCGATCAAGCAGGACAAGCTCTATAAAAGTTGGCGGATCACTCGCGTCCCCGAATCCAACGCGCTGATCTTCTATATGATGGACGTCAGCGGTTCGATGGGCGATGAACAGAAAGAACTGGTGCGAACCACGGCCTTCTGGATTGATACTTGGCTGCGCAGCCAGTACCGGATGATCGAAAGCCGCTATATTACTCACGACGCCGCCGCGCGCGAGGTGGATCAAGAGACGTTCTATAAGACTCGCGAGTCCGGCGGCACGGCCATTAGTTCCGCATATCGCCTGTGCGCCGATGTCATCAAAAAGAATTATCCGCCGCTGGATTGGAACATCTATACTTTCCATTTCTCCGATGGCGATAATCTGTTGAGCGACAACGAACAGTGTTTTCAGATTCTCAAAGAAGAATTACTCCCGGCACTCAATTTGTTCTGCTACGGCCAGGTGCGCAGTCTGTACGGTTCGGGAGAGTTCAAACGTAAGCTGGATGACGCGCTTTCGTCGGATAATCTGATCACTACGGACATCAAGAACAAAGAAGAGATTTACGACGCGATTAAGCTGTTCCTGGGCAAGGGAAAGTAAGCGCATGAATCTGACGACGGAACTCGACGATCTAAAAGAAGAAATCAAAGCCTACTCGACAGATTGCGGCTTGGACTTCTTCGACGTATTCTTTGAAGTCCTGACTCACGACCAGATGAATCAGGTCGCCGCGCTTGGCGGATTCCCCACACGCTATCCGCACTGGCGCTTCGGCATGGACTACGAACGGCTTAGCAAATCCTACACCTACGGCCTCTCCAAAATCTATGAGATGGTCATCAACAACGATCCTTGCTATGCCTATCTCATGCAATCCAACCCGATTGGCGATCAAAAATTAGTGATGGCTCACGTCTATGCGCACTCCGATTTCTTCAAGAATAATTGCTACTTCGCGCATACCAGTCGCAAGGCGATTGACGAAATGGCCAACCATGGCGCGCGCGCGCGCGGCTATGCCGAGCGCTACGGGCATGAGACTGTCGAGAACTTTCTGGATTGCTGTCTGAGTCTCGAGAATCTGATTGATATCCATTCTCCCGGCATTCGTCGCCAGGTAGAAGCGCAACAAGAGTCGCAACTCGTGGAAGACGAAGATGATACGCTGAAAGTCGAGCGTATCCGATCCAAGGACTACATGGATCGCTTCGTCAATCCTAAGGAATTCCTCGACGCTAAGAAAAAAGAGCTGGAGGAAGAGCGGAAGAAAAAGAAACGATTGCCCGAAGAGCCTACTCGAGACATTCTATTGTTCCTGATCAATCATGCTCCTCTGGAAAAATGGCAGCGCGATATTCTGGCCATCGTGCGACAAGAAGCTTATTACTTCGCGCCTCAGGGTATGACCAAAATTATGAACGAAGGCTGGGCCACATACTGGCATTCCAAAATGATGACTGAACGCCTGGCCACCGATCAGGAGATCGTGGATTACGCCGATCATCATGCCAGCACTGTGGCCATGGGCCAGGGGCAGATCAATCCGTACAAAATTGGTGTGGAGTTATTCCGAGATATTGAGGAACGTTGGGACAAAGGCCAGCACGGGGCGGAGTGGGACCGTTGCGACGACTATCAAAAACGCAGAGCTTGGGATACTCAGGCCAACGCCGGGCGCGAGAAGGTTTTTGAAGTCCGCCGTATCCATAACGACGTCACTTTCATTGACGCCTTTTTTACTAAGGAATTCTGTGAACGGCACCGGTTGTTCGCGTTTCATTTTAATCCCAAGAGCGACCGGCATGAAATCTCCAGCCGCGAATTCGCGGACATCAAGCGCCAGCTTCTGACCGCTATTACCAACGCCGGCCAGCCGTTTATCTACATCACTGATGCGAATTACGAGAACCGCGGCGAACTATTCTTGCGCCATCGCTTCGAAGGCGTGGAATTAAAACTGGATCATGCCAACGATACTCTGCGTAATCTACACACGCTCTGGACTCGTCCTGTCCATATCGAGACCGTTATCGGCGATCAGGGTCGTCTGTTGAGTTTCGACGGCACTGACCACCACGAAACCGAAATAACCGTTGAGATTGATGAAGAATATGAATCGTAACGCGAGCGTCTCGCAATCAAATGCGCCGGTGGTATTCATCACTGGCGCATCGGCGGGCATTGGCGCGGCGGCGGTGGAAGTTTTTGCCGCTGCGGGTTACGACGTGGCGCGGGCCGCGCGGCGCCAAGACCGACTCGATAAAATCGCCGCAGCCGCAGCCGAAAAATTTCCACAGCGCCAATTCGTCCCTATTGTCTGCGATGTAACCTTGGACGCTTCCGTCAAAGCGGCTTTCGGCGTCGTCAAGAATCGCTTCGGCAAACTGGACGCGCTGATTAACAATGCGGGCTATGGCGTTTATGGCAGCGTTGAGAAAACCACGCTTGATAATTTTCGCCAAAATCTAGAGACTAACTATTTTGGCGCAATCCGTTGCACTCAAGAGGCGTTGCCGCTGTTACGCGTCGCGGCGGGCACATCGCGTCGCAAGTGGGGCGCGGCGATTGTTATGGTTAGTTCCATTCTTGGCCGGCGCGCTCTGCCGATGATGTCGTCTTATTGCGCAACCAAATTTGCGATGGAAGGGCTTAGCGAAGCTTTGCGCGTGGAACTCCACGATGAGCGTATTTCAGTCTCGGTCGTCAATCCGGGCGTAACGAATACGGAATTTGGCGACGTAGTGCAAGGCACCCGGCCGCGGAATTTTTTGAAGTTCCGGAACGGCATGTCATCGGCAAAAGTTGCCGCGGCGCTACTGCAAGCGGTGCGGCGTCCGCGTCGCAATCGCTATCTGACCATCGCGGGCAAAGCTTGCATCGTGATCGAGTGGTTGACGCCGCGCCTAGTGGATTACATTCTGCTGAAAACCTGGCGCCAGATAAAAGTTCCGTCGCCGGACAACGAAGAGCGGTAGAATGATTATTTGTAGCTGTTCACCAAAATAAACTAATAGAGGTAGATGAATGAACAAACAACTGACAATCCATCAGGAAC
>JAZDLP010000115.1:0-14042 GCA_043801885.1 Planctomycetota bacterium
GCGCCGCAAAATGGTGCTCGGAT
Organism: Planctomycetota bacterium; assembly: GCA_043801885.1. GTDB lineage: Bacteria > Planctomycetota > SZUA-567 > H5-PLA8 > H5-PLA8 > JAZDLP01. The sequence goes on from JAZDLP010000115.1 coordinate 24, forward strand.
ATAAGTAAAAATCCGGAAGCTCGAACTGATCTTGAAACGCCAACGAAAGCGCGGCAAATCAGCGCGCCGCCCGAACAAGACCGCGCCGCTGATGACTGGTCTAACATAAAAGTTCAGAATCCCAAGCCGGGCGACATCGTCAATCGAATGACCTGTTCCTGGTACGTGATGCGATTGCATCGCGAAGCCGTGTTGAAGTGGGGACTGACGGCGTACGCGCGCGAAGATTTTAAATTGGCGAAGAAGTTATGGACATCTCTATACGAAATTGATTCGTACTTCGCGGATGAAGAAAAGAAAGGTTGGGGCTCAGTCGTCTATCGGTTGTTGAGGGATATAGAACACCAGCCAGGCTGTTTATACGCTGATCCGGCCGAGATGGCCTCTTTTAAACAACCGAATATGCGTCTGGGCGTTCTGTTGGCAGATTTAGCTTTTGAAAACAATGAATATGACGTTGCTGCGGAAAAGTATCAAGCTCTGCTAGCGGAGCCATTGGGACGATTGATCAAACCTCAGAAAGCATACATTACATTTGCGCTGGTACGTAGCTTGGCTATGCAGTTTAAGGAAAAGGAAGTAGCCAATCTCATCAAAGGGTTCGACGAGAAGTTCGCCGGCACACCGACCATGCCCCGTTTCCTTCTTTGGCGCGGGAATAACACGATGACGGATTTATCTTCAGTCAAGCCGGGCACACCCGAATGGGATTCAGGCATTCGGGACTACGCTGAACTGATCCGCCAGTACCCGAATACAAAATATGCCGACCACGCGCTCTATTATTGGGGTTGGGGATTTTACATGTTGAATGAATTTAATAAGGCGCAGGAACGATTCGAAGCCTACTTGCGTCAGTATCCAGAAGGCATCTGGAAGGACGCGGCTATCTTTTACTTGGATCAAAGCAAGAAGAAGATTCCGTTGTTTAAGTGATTAGAGCGTAGCGCAGGCGTCTCGCCTGCAATTTAACCATCGTGTAAACAAAGGAGAACATGACATGCAACGTCAATATTCGGTCATATTTTTAGGAGTAGTCCTGGCATTTTTGGCGGGAAGAATTTTGGCTGAAGATGTTCCGAAGGAGATGACCGTGAAAACGAAAGTCTCGCCGGGAGATGTGAAACAGAAATTATACTGGAGTGATCTTCTCGACCAAGTCAAAAAATACACGTTGATCATGGACGTGCAACCCGCCAGTGGCCGAAAATTCGTGGACAAAAGCGCTAAACCGGAAAGCGGTGGAATAGAGCGTTGGATCACCAATCCAAATTCAGAAACACAGGCGCTCTTTACCAGTACCGTGCCTCCAAACCAGAAAGTAGGCGAGTATAAGCCTGTCTTCAATGGCAAATTTAAGCCAACGAATAAAAACGGAGTAGGAACGCCGATCTGGAAAGTAACGGGCGTCTACGAGGTCAGCGATCACATGTATGAAAAATCAGGTACTGATCCAAACGGTAATCCGACCGGTGCGCACAAGATCAAATCAATCTATGAAGGCGCCAAAGATAGGCCCATAATAGACGTGCCGGTGGTGGACGCCAATGGCAAAATTGGGACGATGGCGGACGTTGAAGTAAAACTTCCACCAGGTGAAGCGGGTAATTACGTTGGTTCAAAACGTTTACTGATTGAGCGCGAGAACCCCAATATCACCATAAAAAAAGAACAGTCTGACCCTACACATCACGACAAAAACATGGTGCGCTACGAAATCACTCAGACCTTTTCCAATGCGGAAATATATTCCATCGAAATGCCCAAGTGGACACAGTTGGCCGCCGCTGGCCCTGTGGCTCAGGCCGAGTGGAATACGTTTTATCAAGCGCTGCTCGCGCATGAGGAAGGTCATAAGCAAATATACGAAGACCACGTTAAAAAGGTTCAGGCGGCTGTGGACGAGTACGCCAAGACACTCTTTTTTGGTGAAGCGTGTTTTGGACCTGAAAAAACGAAAAGAGCGGAAGATAAAGCTAAGGAGCTTGCTGAAAAAGTTTGGAATAACGAGCTTGGTAAACTGTTTACCAAGCTCAAAGTGCTAAATGATGCGCACGAAGTAGCTCAGAAGGCTCACGACCCGTTCACTGCTGTAATCAACGATTCTGTGCCGCTCAAATAAATAGGCTAGTGAGTGACGTCTTTACAGTCAGCAAATAAAGAAATAAAGGAGAATAATATGCTGCGAATCATATCTGTCCTGTTATTTGTGTTACTTGTCAGAGATTCGTACGGTCTAGCAGCTCAGCCTGGCGACGACAGCGCCCAGAAGAATCCAGAGAAATATGCAGGTAAAGTCCGCGCTGATATCTTGCTCGACGAGACGACTGGGTTTCTAACGTATCTATTACGTTGTACGTCGGACGAACCGGTGAAGATTCACATGGAGAGCTTGGCGGAAGCCGAGATCTGGTTTCGTATCAAGCCTGACGTTGATAGCGAGAAAGTTAAGGTTGATTTTGATGATGGTGTGTTTTCCCACGCCTACACCCCTGTGCCGTATCGCGACTGGGTGGAGCGCACGCTCACTCGGGAAGAAAGAATGAGCAAGAGAGCGAAAGAGAAAGCAATGGATCGTGTTGTGGAACTTAAAAAGAACGAGGCGATCTCGCGGTCGTTTTATCTCTACGACATGCCTTGGTTCGACGCTCTTGTAAAAAAATTAGAAACAAAGAAGTTCAAGGCGTATCGGATTGACCCTTGGCCTTTTGTCTACACGGCGGACGGGGAAGGAAAACCCATCAGGGATCATCAAGTTGACGTTTGGGAATATGAAAATAAGCACGCTGGAAACTTTAAAGTCGTGTACTTCACGGGCGGCTTAATTTTCGACCTCGCCAGAGCGAAGAAGATTCAAGCGATGAGACCAAAAAAGCCTGTAGAAACGAAGAAAGATTGAGCGACATTCTAATAGGATAATTATGTTGAAGATCATAACTATATTGTTGCTCGTCGTGGCTTCGTTGAGTTTTGTGACTCTAGCTGAACAACCCGATGGGGGCCACAAAGATAAGGTGGTTGTCCCGTCAAAGGATTTTCTTGAGAAGTATGTAGGCAAGGTACGAGCGGAGATCATATTAGACGAAATTACCGGGTTTCTTACTTATCAGTTGCGTTGTATCTCGGACGAGTCAGTGAAGATTCATATGGAGAGTCTGGCAGAGGCGGAAGTCGAGTTTCGTATCGAGCCTGACGTTGATAAAGAGAAAGTTACGGTTGATTGGGATGATCAGGTGTTTTCCGATGCTTACACCCCTGTGCCATACGATCAAGGCAAAAAAGTAAGACGAACAGGGGTTGACGTTACTTTTCAAGAGTTAGTGAAGGAGAGAGAGAGAGAGAGAACGCAATGGATCGGGTTGTGGAACTTAAAAAGAATGAAGCGATCTCAAGATCGTTTTACCTCTACGACACGCCTTGGTTCGACGCTCTTGTGAAGAAGCTCGAAACAAAGAAATTTAAAGCATACCGGATTGATCCTCGGGGCTTTGTTGAAACAACAGACGCGGAAGGAAAACCGGTCACTGATCATCAAATTGCACTTTGGGATTATGAGAATGCGGCGAAAGGATTGTTCAAGAAGATATACTTTACTGGTGGCCTGATCTTCGACCTCGCCAGAGCGAAGAAAATTCAGGCTTTAAAAGCAAAGTTGCCACCTCCACCGCCGCCCGAGATTGTTAAACGAATGATTCTTCAGCGAACATCGCCTTTGAAAAGCGTTTCTTGGGGCGACTATCGCGAAAAGGACACGCAATATCGTATCGTCATGGAAGTCCTGCCTAAGGATGGTAAATTTGTACCGGGGAGCGCCAAAGTAGGGGAACTAATCCTAAGTACTTTACAAGTTTTGGAAGATGAAAAGAAAAACTGGAAGATTGAGGAGAGTTCCGAATCGCGGGCGCTTTTTGTAAGAGTCATGCCGGCGGAAAAAAAACCGAGAGATAAAACTTTTGTCTTTAGCGGTCGTTTTCAGCCGTCGGAAAAAGAAACGGCAGGCGTTGTTTGGAAGGTTACTTCAACTTTAGGCTCCGCAGAAAGAGAGACTGTTGAGTCAGAAAAGTGATAAATATTCCATCGAAATGCCTTGATGGTCGCAGTTGACCGTCGTCTGTAAAAACGAAATAAGATGTGTAATATTTTGACTCATGTCGGCAAGTGCGTGTTACAGATAGCAGTTTTTATTAAGGAGATATGCGGGTGAAACTGAGCGATATTATTCCAGAAGGCGGCATACTGGACGACTTGAAAGCGACCGGAAAAGAAGACGTTATTCGGGAGATGGTGCAGGCGTTGATTAAGATTGGACGAGTTGAAGAACGCGCGTCCAGCAAGGTAATCAAGGCGCTCTTGGATCGCGAAGAACTTGGATCCACCGGCATTGGCGCCGGAGTGGCGGTGCCGCATGCCAAGCACGATTCGATTAACGATCTGGTCGGTGTTTTTGGTCGCTCTCGAAAAGGCATTAACTTTGACGCTCTGGACGGCGAATCAGTTCATATCCTGTTCCTGCTGCTATCGTCCAAGAGCGCTTCTGGGGCGCACTTGGAAGCTTTGGCTTATATCTCTCGTTTGGTTCGGGACGAAAAATTCGTTAAATTCCTGCGCGACACCAAAGACATCACCGGCATCCGCGAGGTGCTGCAGGAAGCGGATCAGACGCTGGGCAGTTAGCAACTTTCAAATTTCGCAACCAATCCTCACAGAGACATGTGCGCGACGTTTCTCTGTGTCCTCTGTGGAAAAATAGCCTGAACGATTACAAATTTTCAGTTTTTAATTGGCGATTTTCATTCGCGGCAGCGTCTTGTATTAGGATCGTGACTGATACAAGATGGCTATACTGCATTGAAACGCATTTATGTTTTTAGATAAATTTCTTAAATGGTGGCGTCCTGGCTTGCGAATCAAGCGCTGGATCGCTGTCATTTTGCTGGGCATTTTTTTTGCTCTCGGCGCTTCCTACGCTCTGTTCATGTTTGCGATCGGCACTCCAGGTCATGACGTGGGCAATGCGTTGCTGTTTGGTTCGGCGCTAAGTTTTCTGCTCTCAGGTTTCTGCTTAATCACCGGTATTTATCGCTTGATGAAATCCATGTGGGGTCTGGTAGATCGTCAGGGTGATCGCGGCGGACTAGTGGAAGCCGCTTATCAACGCGCAGTGCTGGCCTCTGGGCCGAAAGTAGTAGCCATCGGTGGCGGCACGGGGCTGTCTTGCGTACTCACCGGCCTGAAGAAATACTCCCGTGACATCACCGCTATTGTCTCGATGGCCGATGATGGCGGCAGTTCGGGTAAATTACGCCAGGAACTTGGCATCAATCCGCCCGGCGACGTCCGCAAATGTTTGATCGCATTGGCGGATGAAGAGTCGGCGATGAATGAGCTGATGGAGTTTCGATTTCCGGAACACGAACTGGGCGGCCATAATTTTGGCAACCTGCTGCTCACGGCGCTGGCGCGTATTCGCGGTGATTTCGGCGAAGGTGTACGCGAAGCCAACCGTATTTTTTCCGTGCGCGGCCAAGTACTTCCTGGAACTCTGGATCGAGTGCTGCTGGTCGCTACGCATGAAGATGATACCAAGACCACCGGTCAGGCGTTGATCAGCAAGACACAGAAACGCATCAAACGATTGGAACTTCGGCCCGATCCGGAACCTGTCGCGCAAGATATTCTCAAGGCGATAGCCGAGGCGCAGTTGATTGTCATCGGTCCAGGCAGTCTGTACACGTCGGTAATTCCGAACTTACTGATTCGTGGGATGGCCGAAGCGTTGGCGCGCAGTTCGGCTAAGAAGATTTTCGTCTGCAATATCATGACCTACGAGGGCGAAACGCGCGGCTATGATCTGTCGGACTTTCTGAAAGCCGTGGACGAGCACACTTATCCTCATCGCGTCTACGATTATGTGCTGGTTAACAACGGCAAACACGGCGACACCGGTCTGCTCGCCGTGAAAGAACGCCATGCGCAGTCAGTGCGCTATGAGAAAAAAATATATGACAATGGCTCTATAAAACTTGTCGCGAATGATGTGGTCAATTCCGCGTATCCAATCCGGCACGATACAGCTAAACTGTCTCAAGCTATAATGGAGATATTAAAAGCCGGGTAACGTTATCCGCAGATGACGCAGATATCCGCAGATATACTGCACGCGGCTGAAATTTCGGCTTTTGACACTGGGTAGAAAATCCGAAATTTGGCCCGCGCACAGTATAGAAATTATGCAACCGTTCAGCCACTTCAATCCGTCGGATTCGTCGGATCCGACGAATCTCACGGGCAACGGTTGTTTGTTACCCGTGAGCTCTTGTGGCTTGTGGCTTGTGGTTAGTGAATACCAGCCACCAGCCATATATTTGCTGAAATCTAGGCCTTTTCATCCAGTAATAGAAAAAGCCGAAATTCTGACCGCGTATAGTATAATGAGGACTGTGAATGGTTTGGTTTATTCTTTCGTTTTGGCCCGTCATCCCGGGTTATTTTGCTGTGTGCGCTTTGTGGCCAACGCGCACTCAACTGATGTCTCACTTTGGGTTGAAATGCGCTCTGGGGACGATTTTAGGATTAGGCGGCGCCTCGCTTTTGTACTTTGCGACGATGTGTGCGTACGGCAGTATCTTCGGAGTCTGGACAACGAACCTGCTGGTCGTCTTGCTGTTTTATGCGCTGCTGATGGGTCTAAAAAATCGTATCCCGCGCGCCACGCAGATTCTCTGGTGCCTGTGTATCACACTGTTTTTGATCCTCTGTGGATATGGACTGATCTTCGTGTTGACGCCGATGAATTTGCAGGAACATTTAGACTCGACCAGTTTTCGGTTTTTTATCCAAGTGTACCCGAGCTTGTTTCTGACGTATTTTCTAATGATCGCGACACTGGAGGAAACTATCCCAAGCCATAATGGAGATATTAAAAGCCGGGTAACCTAATCAATCGCGAGTTAGTCAGAAGCTCTTCGACGATATAAAGGAACCGCTCGACGAAGCATGCGATTGCTCCAGTCTTGAAAGAGCTTCCATGCCATGCGCGGCACCTCACCACGCAATGGGTGGTTCCAGACACGGCTCGTGTTTCGCCACCAGCGCATGCGTATGAATTTGCGGTACAACGCCAGCAGTTCGTCAGCCCGCATCGCTTCGGATAGAATAATGGCCTGCTCCGGATGCCGATAGGCATTCACATCGAGACGTGCCCAATTCGACCAATCATCCGAAACCAAGCCGCGCTTCTTAGCCAGATCCCAAACAGGCGTTCCGGGCAAGGGCGTCAGCAGATACACGTCGAACAAATCCAGGCGGCTGTGCCGGATGAAATTGTAAGTTTCCAGAATCTGCTCTTGGGTTTCTTGCGGCGAACCGATCACAAAGGAAGCGTTGACATGCAGACCGGCGTTCTTTAGGTCATTGATGGCTTTGGAGTTCTGAGCAACAGTCGCGCGCTCCCCCTTGAGAAATACCAGGCTAGGCTCGTTCCCCGATTCCAACCCCATACCCACGCTGACGAATCCCATCCGCACCAGCAGGCGCGCGAGCTCAGGGGTGACCGTGTCTGCCCGACAGTTGCAGGTGAAACGTATCTTTCCCAATAGGCCACGCTTTTCGAGCAACCTAACGATCTCCTCCACTCGAGCAAGCTTGGCGGTGAACAAGTCGTCAAAAAAGCTGATCATTCGAACCTTGTAATCGCGCTTTAGGCGTTCGATCTCATCCACAACATATTCGGCGGAAAAAAAACGCAGGTTCTTCCAATAGCGGCTGGAGGAGCAGAAAATGCAGCGGAACGGGCAGCCACGAGACGTGAACATATAAGTGTGGGGGCGGATATGCAGTAGGTCTCGCGCGGGTTGAGGCAGATCGTCCAAGTTCGACAACATTTCCCGATTCGCAGTGTGGTGGAGCTGATCGTCCTGCCAATACGCAATGCCGGGAATTTCAGCGAGCCGTGCAGTCGTTAGATCATTGTCACACAAGGCCCGCAGCACGTCCACAAAAGTCGCTTCGCTCTCCCCCAGGCAGGCCAGCGCGCACTCGTGAGGCAGAGTTTGCGGCAGGGCAGAGATGTGAACGCCACCCAGCACTACCGGAATCTTCTGTTCGGCGAAGTGCCTGACGTATTGTTTGGCGATCTCAAAATTTTGCGAAACGGAAGAAATACCGACCAGATGCGGTCTGAATTCCTGAGCGACGAGGCGCACGTTGCTTTCAGCGATGCGGAAGGTCAGGCCCGCATCGGGCAGATGCTTACGCGCCGACGCTATGAGGTAGCCAAGACCCAGATGCGGGAAGCGGCTTTCATAAGCCACGCTGGCGTCGCAGGCATTCACCAGAAGAATACGGCGCATTTCGGACATACGCACTAATTTATATACTATCAACTCCACGTTGCAAGTTGGTTAGTACGTACCGCGGGATTGCATTCTCTCGCTAAAAATGCGCAAGCAGCGTAGAATTCTGCGCTCAATAGAATTTTGGGCGTGGACGGAGACCAGGTGCCGTACCAGACCAAAATGGATAGAGGTTTATCCCAATGCCAGCAGTCTCGGTGATCATCGTTAACTGGAACGGCGAGCAACATCTAGCCGAGTGCCTCACTTCGTTGCGCGAGCAGGATTTTACGGACTTTGAAGTTATCTTCGTTGATAACGGGTCAAAGGATGCTTCACTCCAGCACGCTGATGAGTTGTTTCCGCAGATGAAAATTATCGCGTTGCAGACGAACACTGGTTTTGCCAAAGCAAATAATATCGGCATTCAGGCATCGAGCGGACAGTATGTCGTTCTACTGAACAATGATACACGCGCAGATAGACGGTTTCTCTCGGAACTGGTTGCGGCTGCGGAAATGAATGCGGGCATCGGCATGGTCGCGCCAAAGATTCTCAACTACTTCGAGTCTAATCAGATTGATTCAATCGGTGGTCTGCTGATGTGTCGCGACGGTATCGGTCAGGGGCGCGGGCGCGGGGAGCTTGATCGAGGGCAGTACGATCAACTGGGCGACGTATTCTTGCCTAGCGGCTGCGCGGGACTCTACCGACGTGCGATGTTGGATGAAGTCGGCCTGCTGGCGGACGAATTCTTCGCGTATTGTGAAGACTCTGACCTTGGCCTGCGTTGTATCTGGGCCGGATGGCGTTGTGTCGCGGCTCCGCGCGCTGTCACTTATCACAAATATTCCGCATCCAGTAGCGAGTATTCTCCATTGAAACTTCAGTTGGTTGAACGTAACCACTACTTTCTTGCTTTTCGCAATTTCACATTCTCGCAGCTCCTGCTGTTGCCGCTATGGACGCTATATCGCTACCTGCTCATGGCGTATTCGTTGCTCTCCGGCAAAGGCAAAGGCAAAGGCAAGGCCGGCGCGCGCTGGCGGATCTGGTTGCTGTTCTGCGCGTTCGTGAAAGGCCACTGGCAGGCGCTGCTCGGCGCTCCGAGACATTGGCGCCAGCGCCCACGTATCAAACGAATCAGCAATGCGCGATTTGCGCAATGCCTGAAAGAACATCGCCTCGCTTTTGACAAAGCCTTTCTCGGTGAGTAGGCTAGGTCTCTTTAATCCGCTGAGCAAAGAACGCAAAATTACTGCCGATGGGAAATATCCATGGAACAAATCGCTCCAGCGACACCCGTAACTCTTCGTCCGAATCCGATACTGAAGTGGATACGGATCAAGTTCTTGGAACGCACGCTCTGGCGGCTGCCCAAGACTGACAAAGTTCTTGATTTATGCTGCGGCTATGGGTTTTATTTTTCGATTAACCCTAATGCTCGCGCCATTGATGGCAATCCGCTGTGCATCGAGCAATTGAAGAAAGAAGGACGCAACGCGCGACTATGCAATATTCTCGAACCGTTGCCGTTCAAGGACGGCGAGTTTGAGTGGGTAGTCGCCCACGACGTCTGCGAACATTTCACATACGAGCAACTCATCAGCATCTATGGCGAGGCGCATCGCATCTTGCAGCCTTCGGGAACATTCCTGGTGATAATTCCTAATCGGAAAGGCTATGATTTAGGGCTGCAGACCGGCGCTGGACACGTTCTCTTCGTTACCGCCACCGAGATTGAAAGCCTGAGCCGCGGTTTGTTTAGAATAGAACAGCATTATGCCGAACCCTTTCCGCGCTGGATTGGGCGGTTCTTTGCGCATAACAAAGAAGTCTTCCACTTGCGCAAGATATGAAGACGCCTCTCTTTTCTTCCGCTTTTGATTGCGGCTTGGCCGCGCTATGATGCGAGTTATGAATCTAATCAAAAATCTTCCGAGCTTCATCGTAGTATTGGTTTTCTCTCTCTTTGGGCAAGCGCTTTTGCGCAAAGGCATCATTAACATCGTCGGGGACACAGCGCCATCAGCGGCAGAGTTCGTCCGTACGCACTTGCTAAAGATCGTCCTCTCGCCGATGGTCATCGGTGGCGTAGCGCTCTGCGGCGTCGGTATGCTGGCCTACCTGTATGTACTCGCCTCCTTTGAAGTCAGCCGTGCGTTGCCAATTTTGGGCGCTCTGGGATACGTCGGCATGTTTATCGTGGGACGTCTTTTTTTGCACGAACAGAGTACTTGGGTTAATTTTGCAGGCATATTGCTCATCATCGCGGGCCTTTACCTGGTATCGCTTAAAGCTACATGAAGAACTTGGTACTCATCCCTGCGTATAACGAAGAACAGGCTCTACCCGGCACACTGGCCGCGCTACAGAGTTTGCCGAATAATTTTGAGATCGTTATCATCAACGACGGTTCGCAAGATAAGACCGGTGACGTGGCCGCTCAACTGGCGCGAACCAGTGCCGTGCCGCTGCGCGTAATCAATCTGCCACTCAATAGCGGCATCGGCGTGGCCATGCAGACCGGTTTTCTGTATGCAGCTAAGGACGGCCAATACCACTACGTCATCCAGTTTGACGCCGACGGACAGCATGACGCAACCTATATCCAGAAATTAGTGGCTGAATGCGAAAGTAAAAATTTAGATCTGTGTATCGGTTCGCGCTTCTTGGCAGCGCAAGCCGGCGATTTCCAGTCCACGTTCGCGCGGCGGCTGGGCATTCGTTTTTTTTCGAGACTGATTAGTGTACTGTCGGGCATGCGCGTTACTGACCCAACCAGCGGCTTTCGCTGCGCCGGGCCGCGAGCCTGGCGGCATTTTGCCGAGTGCTATCCGGACGATTATCCGGAACCCGAGTCGTTGTTCTGGTGCGCGCGGAACGGATTGAATGTTGGCGAGATTCCAACGCGCATGCGCGAGCGTCAAGGCGGCGTTAGCTCCATTCGCTATTTCAAGACCGTGTATTACATGTTGAAAGTCTCGCTGGCGATTCTAGTGGATCGGTTGCGAATTCAGGAGCATGACGAAAATGAACGCTGAACGCATGATGTTGTTTGGCGGCATCGCCGCTTTTTTATTGACCGTCTATTGGGTCAGAAGCCGGGCGCTGCGTGAGAAATATGCGGTCGTCTGGTTTTTTGTGGCTCTGATACTGCTATTGTGCGGCATCTTTCCAAACATAATTATGGCTTTCGCCGAAAGCGTTAAACTGGCGTATTCCTCCACCGTGTTGTTCATCTCGCTGGGCGCCATTTATATTTTTTCCTTCTCCGTCTCCTTGTCCTTGACGCGACAGTATCGGCGCAACATCCGATTGATGCAGGAACTGGCGATCATGGAACAACGGCTGCAAACGATGGAGCGGAAGGTACTGTCGAGTGATAAGGCGGCACAGTCATGACGAATGCGCCGTGCTTAGCTGAAGCCGCTGATCGCGGTCTGGCCGAGCGATTATTACGTTACTTCCGCGCATATAGTCTCCGCACGAAATTGCTGTTGACCTTGTGGGCATTCTTCCTGCTGTTGGTGGCATTGGGCGTCCACGGTTCTTCCATACCAGTCAGTGCCATTTATTGGAAGCCCGAGTCACATTACGCGGGCTATACCGATTACTTTTTCGAGCCAGTGGTCAATCTCTTAAAGGCTCGTTCAGGCGGCAAAACCGGCGAGTTGCCACGACTATTGGGATCGTACGCGCAGCCCATACGCTCTGATGAATGGCTTTGTTCCACGCCGTGGTGTTTAAGTCAGTGCGCGCACACGCCCGCCTTTCCCGTCATTAACACCAATATTGGCGTTGGTCAAAACATGTTGCTAATCTATAACAGTCCTGTTTGGCACGTAGCCGCGCTTGCTCGGCCTGGAACATGGGGCTACCTTCTGTTCGGTTCAGTGCGAGGCTTGGCCTGGCAGTGGTGGTTTTCAGTATTCAGTTGCTTCACTGTTTTGTACTTACTGCTGGAGATCATGCTGCTGGGTAAAAAACGGCTAGCGGCCTTCGGAGCTTTTTGGTTTTGTAGTTCCGCATACATCATTGGCTGGTCATTGTTACCTGCTTACGTCGCATTCTTTCCAACGCTGTCCTGCTTGACTGCGTATCACTTACTCAAGTCTGGACAGGCGAGAATACAGTTGATCAGCGGAATCCTACTGGGCTTGAGCGTAGCGGGTTTTGTGATGTGCATTTATCCGCCATGGCAAGTCGTGATGGGTTATTGTTTCTTGTTTGTTTTTGTTGGATTGGTCATGCGAGACAAGCTCTACCGAGTCTCTCTGTCGAAGTCGCGTCTTATTGCGTTGGGAGTGGCTATATTAATCACGGCAGCGCTGCTAGGCGCATTTGTCTGGTCTAGTCAAGCGGCTATCGCCACTATGTCAAATACAGTGTATCCCGGCAAACGCATCAGTACTGGTGGCGACTATGACTTCGTCGCACTCTTTAAGGGCTTTTATAATCTACTGACAATGCTTCGGACGCCACCTTGCTTTGCTAATTCTTGTGAGGCAAGCTCGTTCTATCTCTTGTTCCCTGCCGTCTTTGCTGGCTTGGTTTTATCAAAGTGGTTCAGACGTAATTTTGACTGTGTTGGCTGGTTGCTGGTCTTCTTTCTCATCAGTTTGATTTACTATATGTTCCACGGCATCCCCGCCAGCTTAGCTAAAATTACCTTTCTGAGTTACTGCCCGGGCGCCCGCTTGGACATTGCTTTAGGCATGGCTTCTATTCTCCTCTGTACTTACGCACTAGGCATCACTTCGCAGTATCCGATAGTCAATCGCAGTTTCTGGGAAAAAATAACGACTTGGTTAGGCGCGCTGTTGGTATTCGGAGTTTTTCTTTTACACGGGCTGCTTGTGGTAAAAATCACGAATTTGGAAATTGATATCAACATCATTCTTTTTGCATCGTTGTTAGGCGGTTATATCAGTTACTGCCTGCTGGCGGGAAAGGCAGAGCCATTTTGCGCTGTCCTCGGAATCTGTATTTTTTCCACAGCGATGTTGTTCAATCCGCTCGCGCAAGGACTCAATTCCGTCTATAAGTCGGAACTCGCTGAACAGATCGTCAAGTTTGATCGTGAGAAGGCCGATCATCCGACTTGGCTGGTTTACGGCGATGCTGTGACTGGAACACTGATTTATGCATTAGGTGGCCGAACACTTAACGGCATACACTTTCATCCTCAATTGGATATATGGCGACAATTCGATCCGGAAGGCAAGGATGAATGTATCTACAACCGCTATGCTCACGTGTCTTTCTACTGGAATGACACTGCGGATCCGCAACAGGCGAAGTTTTCCGCCACCACAGACTCGCTCTTTGTAGTCGTTTCGCCGCATCATTCGGTCTTCAAAAAACTAGGCGCACGTTACGTGCTGGCCATGGGCGGCGTGCAAGAGCCGTTGAGTCGCACGAAACTGCGATTGCGTTACAAGTCGCCGCAGGGACATTTCTCAATCTTTGAAATTTTGGAAACATCGACGCTGTAGCGGCGAAGTCGGGATTCCCCCCCTTAAAAAGGGGGGGTAGGGGGCATACGTGTTAAGTTAGCTTCTCTAAAAGAATCTGTGGGTGACTTTGGGCACAGGTAAACATCCAAGTGTATGGTAAAGCGCTACTTCCAATGTTTCTACATGCCTATAACCATATGCCATTTTAATCGTCGTTTTCGCCTTGT
>JAZDLP010000130.1:0-2661 GCA_043801885.1 Planctomycetota bacterium
ATCAGCATGGTTCAAATACGCAAGCGTCAGGGTAACACTTTTAGAAATTGAAATTAAGACTGCGCCTACGCTGACACTTCGTAGTCAAAGCCTCTATATCAAAAAGAAGTATGCCACTCGTTTTGAAAAGTGTTACCTTGATTTGAACCATGCTTAAATTTCAGAAGAGTTGAATTTAAAATAATATCCCCCTATCTCCATAATCTCCATATCTCCCTTTCTTACACTACCTGAACGGTTACAAAAATTGTCGTTTTTTTGAAAGCGATTGTATGATTATTATACAAATGCGGCGCGCGTGCGACGATATAATTTCAGTTCTGTACGAATTAGTTTTTAACGATATATGCCGTAGTGCGAGCGTCTTGCCCGCAAAACACCATTAAAATCTTGGCGTTGCTCAACGATTTTGTCAGTTCGTAGTAAGATGGCATGTGGCTTGCGCAAGGTTTTATGCAAAGACAACTCGAAGCGACGTAGGGCATGTTGTGGTGGAAAAGGATTAATTTAAAGTGTCACGTGTCGCAGCGTCGTCGAACGCGTTGATTGAAAGGCAACTCCTCAATAAATCTGGGGAAAAAGCGAGTCAACCTGTGACGGCTCTGGGCGAGTTTTGAGAGGTATGATGTTTTTACTCAGCTTATTGAGAAGTTACATTGAAAGTCCGTTAGTTTAAATAGATTCACTTGAAGAGGAATTATGTATTTAAGAGGTTTGTTGTTGTCGTTATTTTTGACTGTGATCGCACTCAGTGAAGAGGTCACAGAGTCAAAAGTTGAAGCGCCAAAGGATACTCAAACTACGCGCGTCATAAAAGACGCTGAGTCGCCACTAAAGGACAGTGAAGTTCGTGAATACGAAGTCACCGTCACCGCCAAGCGTTCCAGTAAGGCAAAAGAAATATTCCGTGTGCCTGCTTCGGTGGAGGTCCTCACGGGAAATTACATTACTCATTGTAAAAACGCCGCCAGCTTAGTAGACGCACTCGACGAAATGTCAGGCGTGATGGTCCAGAAGACCTCGCCGGGGCAAGGCTCGCCAGTTATTCGCGGTTTTACTGGCTATCAGACACTGTTGTTGATTGACGGCGTTCGTTTTAATAACTCGACTTTTCGTAGCGGCCCGAACGAATACTGGCGCACGGTTGACCCGTTATCGCTCCAACGGTTGGAGGTGGTGAAAGGCCCCTTCTCCGCGCTGTATGGCTCCGATGCCGTCGGCGGCACAGTTAATGCGATCACCAAGGATCCAAGTTGGGGCGATGGCAAACATATCTGGCAAGGAATAGATTGGGGGGGCAGATCGTATTATCGCAGTGCAACTGCCGAGCGCAGTAATAGCGGTCATCTGGAACTGGAGGGTTCGCACAACAAGAAAGTCGCATTCCTGTTTACTGGAAGCTACAAAGACTTCGATGACCTTAAAGCTGGCGGCGGCGCTGGTGTACAGCCGAACACTGGGTTCAGCGAGTTCAGCGGTGATGGCAAGATCATATATCGCATTGATGATCATCATGAATTGACGTTTCTTGGACAGCATTTTCGGCAGCAGGCTGTGCCGCGCACAGAGCAAACGGTTTTCGCTCAGAGTTTTCATGGCACGTCCGTCGGCACCGAGTTACGCCGTGACACGGATCAATTCCGCTCGTTAGCCTATATGGAATATCATGGCAAGGAACTCAATTCGATTTTTTCGGATATAAAGATCAATCTGAACTATCAGAACCATCAAGAGGAGCGTGATCGTAAAACTAGCAATGGTCGTACAGACGTCAGCGGTTTTGATGTGGACACCTTTGGTCTGTTTACTCAATTACAGACGCAAACACATTGCGGCACATTGACTTACGGGATTGACTTCTATCACGATAACGTAAATTCTTTCCGCTACAATTTTAATACTGACGGTTCACTGCGTTCCCGTTCAATCCAAGGACCACTTGGCGATGATGCGTCATATGATTTGTTCGGTGTGTTCATTCAAGACGATATCTGGTTGTTCAATGAACGATTAAACATTGTCGGCGGACTGCGTTATTCGCATGCTGCGGCGAAAGCCAATCAGGTGGAAGATCCGGTGAGCCGCGCCTCATTTTCCATATCTGATTCTTGGAATAGTGTCGTTGGCAACCTACGTGCGCTAGTATTTTTGGACGAAGCAAAAAAGTGGAATGTCTTTGGCGGCGCGTCGCAGGCATTTCGCGCTCCTAGTCTTTCCGATTTGTCAAGTTTTGACGCAACCAGTGCGGTCGAGACGCCCACCCCCGGTCTTGCGCCGGAGAAGTACTTGCAATTCGAGGCTGGCATAAAAGGCAGGTATGACTTTTTCCGTTTCGATGCGGCTTATTTTCACACGTTAATCAATTCGCAAATAACTCAGTCGCCGACAGGAGCATTGATCTCGAAGACGCCTGAAGTCGTTAAAACCAACGATGGCCAAGGTTGGGTGCAAGGTGTTGAGGCGCGCGTTGAATACACATTCGCTAAACAGTGGACGCCTTGGGTTAATTTTAGCTGGCAGGAAGGCGAAACGAATCAGCTCGTCTTTGCCACAAACCAAAAAGTTAGGGCGCCGTTGACGCGAACAATGCCTCTAACTGGGCATCTCGGGCTGCGCTATCAGCCCAAGGTTGGCAAATGGTGGCTCGAAGCAGTGGGTACG
>JAZDLP010000141.1:0-2127 GCA_043801885.1 Planctomycetota bacterium
AACGATACGCCATGATTACTGAGGTTCTCCTCAGCCTTTGCGGGATCCCACTCAAATTGAAGTTCCTGCATATTTACATTGTATTTACGATTAAGAATTAGTCAAGTGGTTTTTTTATAGGTCTCATGCAATCACAGAACGCCGCGGATGAGCGGGGGCCGCGGGGCGTTGGCTCGGCGCGACGCGTCCGAGCCAACGCGGGCATCAGCGGCGCAGCTCTATCGCGTCCGTCTGGATGCGCTGGTTAGATGTTCCTTCGCCAATTGAACTGCTCCTCCAAATATCGGATAAGTTAAAGTCTCATTATTGCCTCAGCAACTGGCATGACGTTACCGCCGACTTCGATCCCGGCGAGCCCCTGGTCACCGAGAATGTGAACGTGCAAAATACTCCGGCGCCTCATTTTTGTCCCCTGTTCGCTGATAAACCGTGTACCCGCGGCGCACGATACGAGGCCATGTCGGATCATGAATGCGGCAAGCGGGCCCGTTGAGCTTCCGGTTGCTGGATCTTCGGAAATGCCGTACTCAGGAGCGAACATTCGTGAGTAGGCTCCATCGGGGGTTGGTGTAAACACAAACACGCACATCGGCTCCTGATGCCCTCCTGTGAGAATAACGGAACCATGAGAATCAAGCCAAGCACGATCGACCGCGTCTCTGTCCTTCAACGCTATGAAGACTGTAGGATTACCCGCACTCACGAGTTGCGGAGTAACATCAAGAAGATCACTTGTATCGAGGCCTATCACCTGCGCGCAAACCGTCCGGTCGAATGTTCTTCCCTCGATGATGGGAGGGGTACGCAGCCAAATCAACGGGCGTGTGCCCTTGTCAACGCGAATCGGGACGGGACCGACTTTTTCCTCCAGGACGAAGCGCTCGCTGTTTGCTGGTATTATCCCCTCATCCAAAAGAACGAAGCTTGTACCGATGGTTGGATGGCCTGCAAAAGCCATCTCTTTCGCCGGCGTGAATATTCGGACGCCCACCGCACAGTCAGCCCGAGTTGCCGGAACAACGAAGGCCGTTTCTGACAAATTCAGTTCTTTGGCGATTTTTTGCATTGTCACACCGTCGATTCCGGAAGCTTCGGGAAACACTGCAAGGGCGTTTCCTTCCAGTGGAGAATCAGTAAAAACGTCTACGACTCTATAACGGTATGTGCAAACACTGCTCATAAACTTTTCTCCGTGTTTTGACATCGCAAAGATCACCGGCGCGAGGATCGTCGCCCTTAATGCCGTTGTTAGTCTTTGATTGACAGCACGGTATCTTCTACATGCCTAACCCCAAGCGGAGAAATTAAAATCGCATCCAATTCTGTGTTGAGCTCAATGAGCTTTTCTTTATGAAGCGGCTTGAGTACCTTCCTTCGATACATAGAAAGATTTGAATACTCGACCCAGTCAAAGAGATCTTCGATCAATACTGCATCATTGGGGGTTGTATAACATAAGACCAGTGTCCGATCTTTGGCTGACAAATCGTTTCGCAATACTCGCTTCTTTCCCATAACATCCCAAACTTCTGGAAGGATTCGGGTGTTCAACGTGTCTACGATACCTTGGGCCTCCTCAAGCGAGCAACCGTAATATAAGCGAATGAGTTCGGATATCGTCCAATTTACATTGGCGACTATCGCATTGATATCCGTCTGGTTAGCATCTACATCTCCACCTGAGTGTCCGATACCACGTTTGTTGCGAAGCGTATAAATGAAGAGTAAACATCTCGGAATAATTACTCGCAATGATTCCACACCTGCCGAGGATGGGGCTTGCTCCAAACGCCTACAGTCGTCCGCGAAATTTCGTATCCGTGTTCCAAAGGGGGTATACGCCCCTGTTAATTCGTCTTGTAAATACCTGAGCATTGTCTCACAGAACTTTCCTGCACTCAGGCCGATTGCATCATAAGCGTCATCTGTGTATACGGCTTGTGAAAAACGTCGCCGTATCTCAAGGAAATTTAAGATAATGCGAGTCCTAAATTGCTTTTTGATCCCTACTATAGCGGTGTCAAGAAATTTATCAGGCTTTGATGTATTTGAACTGGCCATCTTTGTTCTTCTCCCGTTTTAACTTTTGGGACTTAACGGCGCGAGACAAGGCCACAGAAGCTTCAG
>JAZDLP010000153.1:0-6390 GCA_043801885.1 Planctomycetota bacterium
ACGCTTGCGTATTTGAACCATGCTGATTCATTGAATTATTTTCTCAGCAACTAAGTTTTCTGGATATTCCATTATCTCCACTATCCCCATTATCTCCTTATCCCCTTTCTTACACATCTGACGTATAGGCTGAACGGTTACCTTAATTCGTAATTCTTAATTCGTACAAAATGCTCATGCTACAAAAGCCGGGATTTCGACCGCGTGCAGTATATTTACCAGCCACCAGCCACCGTATAAATGGCGTCTGCGCTTTCCAGACATCCTTCGGGTCGTGTCCAGATTTCGTAAAAATTAAACAGTTGAAATCCATTCGTGCGCAAAAAAGCGTCTATATCGCCAAATAACGCCTGCCCTTCGTACATCGGTAAAAACTCCACTTCCAGAAGGATCGTTTTAATTTTTGGCAGCAACGCGCCGCAACCACGCAGAGCCGGCAGCTCGAAGCCCTGCAGATCAAGTTTAAGGATATCAACAGCGCCTGTAATTTCTCGATCGAGGCGAGTTTGCCGCACTGATATCGTTTCCATTGTGGCGACATTCTGGCGATGTATCAATAGATTCGTTGCCGATGGTTTCAAGACTGACGACGATACCAGATTTTGCGTGACGTGAAAATCCACTTGGCGTTCTTCTTCTCCCAGCGCTACTTCATGAACGACAACATTCGGAACCTTTCGATAACACGCACGTAATTGCTCGGCTAGAGCTGGAATCGGTTCAAAGGCGTGAATTATTGGATTTTTAAATTGGCGCAGAAACAAATCCGTGATCTCGCCTTTGTTGGCGCCGCCGTCAACGATGATTGGCGTCTCAACGCCGGCGAGCATGGCCAAGTCAGCGATGCGATCCCGCATAGCCATCAAGCCGTGCTTGCGGCCTCGCGGGATTAGAACTCGTCGCGCAAGTTGTTTCAACACGGATCGAAACAGGATAGTCATCCTTTAACTCCGTTTGCGCGAAGCACGCTTATTAATTTATTTGCGGCCAAACTTATTTCAAAATGCTCATCGAAGCATTTTTTTGTTTTTGCGCGCATAGCCGCTTGTTGTTCCGGCGACAGAGTCAACCAGTGCTCCAACAATTCTATCGTTCCCGCCAGATCGTCATTGGCCGCCAAGCCCGCTCCAGCAGCGATAATCTCGCGCCAGATGTTGACTTTGTTTGAAATCAGCGTTGGCACTCCGCAGGCGAGCGCTTCCGTAACAACGGTTCCAAAATTCTCCGAATGTGATGGCAAGATAAACACCTCCGCCGCTCGGAAAGCGCCCCACTTCAGATCACCCGTCAACATCCCTGGCCACGTAATACGATGAGCGATGCCTAGCTTTGTGGCGCGAGCTTGCAGAATAGACTGCCAACCGATCGGATTCGGCCCCGCCATAATCAGACGCAACTTTTCGTCATGCGCGGCAACGTGCGCAAACGCTTCGATGAGCAGATCGCAGCCCTTCTTAAGATGAATACGGCTCAAGAATAGCCACAGTCGCTTTTCGCGCAATTCAGGGAATCGCGCCAAGAACGCTTCGCGCTGCGCCGCAGCATCGCCAACCGGTCTGGCCGTTCCGGAGCCAACGACGATTTCGTTGCATCGGTAGAGCCAGAACGACTGCCGCGCTAAAATTCGCTCTTCTTCGGAAGTAAAGAGCACTGCGCGAGCATCGCGCAAGACGCGATAATCACCCCACGGCCAGTATAGCCATTTTTTGAAATGTTTAAAGCGGTGAGTGAACTTAAACCACGGATCGAGCATGCCGTGAGTAAAGACGAAATAGGGAGTCGGCGCATTGCGCAGCGCGCGCCACACCGCAAGACTCGAGTAGTTCCAAAGGCCATTGACAATGACTGCGTCGTAATCGGTCGCATGCGCTTTCAACCAAGGCACGATCCGGCTGGAGTAGCGATGGACCAGAAACGCAGGTCCGAAGGCGTGTAATTTGAAAGGGAAATCTTTGAGGAACGACGCGTTCGGATCGTCAAGCGAGGCTATTTCCACGCAGTGTCCAAGCGCGCCATGCGCAGCGCTCAGCAGCCGAGTGCCTTCGATGGGACCGCCCCCTTTCGGATTTACCGAGGCGATTACGTGGAGTATCCGCATCTAAAGCCTCTCAAGACGTCGCTCATGCTCGCTGATAAGCCAGAGAATGATTGTAATACTAATTGCGGAGCTGATCCGTACCGTCGCGCCCAATGGCGAAAACAATATTGCCCATAGGAAAGAGAGCATTATAAACTCCACTAGAGGCGAGAGTGGCGTAATGTTTGAAAGGCTAATAGAGATCGCTCGAAAGGTAAGACCTAGAATGTAGCCCCAGATGAATACACCCAATACGCCTGCTTCTACCCATGCGCCAAAAATATGTGAATGCGCCGGTATGAGATCGCTTTCAGTCGGCAATTTAATAGTGTAGCCATAATCGCAAAGATCAAGCAAGTACTCCGCGTAAATCGGATTTTTAGCCCAGGAACCATGTCCGATTATCGGCGAATCCATTATGGCTCGTGAGGACGCCCAGATTTCCGCGCGGCCGCCGAAAATACTTCCGAAATCGCCGCTCTGCCTGTTCTGTTTGTCCCGCAGACTGTACTCAGTCCAGGCGTTGTCGAGCGCATACTCATATATTGACGTAAAGATTACGCCAATCAAAATCAGCGCGGAAGCGACTCGAAATACGCGCGATGGCGTGTCCGCTATGGCAGACTGGTCGTCCGACGACCGCATAAACTGAATCATCATCGTGGCGACGATAAGTCCGGCCATAGATCGGCACCCCAGCAGGAGATTCACCGTAGCGAGCGAGAGCAGCCCCATTCCGCAGAACGTGGTGTGTTTGCGTAGCGGGATCAGTAGCGCAAGACCGGCGATGGTTACCGAGTGACTATATCCGAATTTCCAGTAACCATCGGCATTCGGAGCGAGATTTGGATTGATCAGAAATGCAAGCAAAGTGCTGGCGGCAAACCCCAACGCAAATATAAGTATGGTTCGCGAAGTACGCAGAAATTGCGCCATGAAACATAAATTCGCCGTAAAAAAAATTATCTTTGCCCACCCGCGACTATAATCCTCGAATGCTGATTGGCGCGCCAAGTCTGTCATTATTTGAGCAAACAGCCAAACCCCCGCAAGCTTAAGTATAATTTCAGCGCGCCTATCAATACTTAGTCCGCTGCCGATAGCTTTAATAGCGATCACCAGCAGCATTATAATTTCCGAGATAAAAAGACGGCCAACCAGTTGTATTTCTAAAAAAGAAAGACACGGAAGCGCAAAAGCGATCGTGTCGCTGATTGTGACGCTGTCATTTTGTTTCAGATCATTCATGCGAGACGTCCGTGCTACACGCCAATAAGTTGGTGGTATAGTCGCAGCAGATTATCTCCGTAATGCGTCTGCGTATAACTTGCTTTAATCAACTCGGCGTTCTTGCGCCCAATTTCGGCAATGCGATTGCGATCCATCGCCAATACATTTCGTAGCGCCTGCTGCAGATCGGACGCGTCTCCAGGCGCGACGAGCAATCCATGTTCGTTATGCTTGACAATGGTGCCACTGTTAGGAGTGGTCACGATAAAACAACCGCAAGCCAGCGCTTCGAAAACTACGCGCGCAGAACCTTCCGCGAGTGAGGGAAAGACAAAGACATCCGTCTGCGTTAAAGCCTTAATTAAATCTGTTCTGGTCAGTGTTCCCAAACAGGACACACGTGGATCAGTGAGAAAAGCCTGGTAGTTTTGGGGCGTTTCAATCGAGCCGGCGATGCTGAGTTTCCATGGCAGATCCGGAATAGATTGAAACGCTTGAACCAGGTAGTCAGCGCCTTTGCGCGCGCTGAATGCTCCGGCAAAGAGGAATCGCAAGGGTTCGTTTATACAACTGGTTTTAGGAATAAGCGCTGGAACTAGATCGAGAAATTTTTGATCAACCCCCCAATAAATTACATGTATTCGCTCAGGCGCCCAGCGCAGCGCGACAAAAGTCTGCTTCACAAAATCAGAGTTGACTACAACATGGTCGGCTTGACAGATGTCATCGAGCACTTGTTGCCAAAATGAATTAATTTTAGCG
Organism: Planctomycetota bacterium; assembly: GCA_043801885.1. Taxonomy (GTDB): domain Bacteria; phylum Planctomycetota; class SZUA-567; order H5-PLA8; family H5-PLA8; genus JAZDLP01. Next base: position 4,070 of record JAZDLP010000153.1, read on the forward strand.
GGCGCCTGCCCGTTTTGCGGAAATTGCCCACAATGATTAGTTAAGTGCTCCACCAAAGCCGGGTGCGCGATAGAATGATCGCAGAGCGCGAGCATGCCACGCTTCTTCGCCTCCGCGACGGAAGCATGTCCAAAACCGGCGCGGTAGTGGTAAACACGCGCAGAACTATTCCTAACCACCTTCCTAGCTTGATCACCGTACAGACGCATCGCCCAATTAACAAAAAATTCAGAGCAGCGCGTCGTAGCGGGAAACCGACGCAGCAGACTCGCGGACTGAAGTATCACCTCCGGCAGCCACAAGGCCACCACTCGTCTTTCGTTCAGATCGGGTTCGCCTCGATCAAATAGCCGCGCCACGCGTGCGGAGCGATTGAACCACGCCAACCACTGCGCGCGCCTGGTCGGATACCCGCCAGTAATCAGGCAATTCAGATAACCGCGACGATCCAGCTCCGCCGCCGCCGAAGCCAGATGAAACTTATTGCTGCCATTCGATAAAATTACCATCATTGTTTCTTGTCTATTGAACAAACCCCTTTTGTCTTCGGAAATAAAGCCAATCATCGGACAGCTTCTTCAGTGGCCTGGTGGGGATTCCACCATAAAGCCAATACGTTTCCTCGTAGCGTTTATTGAGCAGAGACTTGGCGGATAAGACTGAGAAATCTGGTAATTGACTCCCCCCCAACAAAACGCAATTAGTTCCGACAAAACAGTAGTTCCCAATGTCTATTTTTTTGGCCGACTGTCGGCAAAGTTCCAAATCTATCGCATGAGTTAAGATTTGCGACTGAAACCCAGCGACGATACTAAACTCGCCGATGATAACTGATTCAGTGCAATCAATCAGGTGGCGATTTGTAATCGCTGAGTAGTTGCCGACTACTAATTGTGGTTTTCGATCTATCAAGTGTTCGTAATGGCCAGACAACCCCGTCGGGTAGCCTGTAATCCAATTCAACTTTCCAATAGAAGCATATTCTTTCAAATGAAGCAAATCGAGACCTTTGCAGACTGTTAAATGATCAATTCGTGTGTGCGCTTCCATAATAAGACGTTTTGGGTAAATGAGCGCGAAGCCAATGCGACTGGTGGGATGGAGTTCGTAGTGGCAAAACACCTTAAGAATGCGCCGTCGCAGAAACCAAGGAAATAGCCATGAAAACAAAACTATCCATCGCGTGAACATACGTCTCCTTTTGGCGCGACGCGCTTGCGCCCATAGACAGGACCATGCAAGAGTCTTTCACATAAGCTCGCAGGCCGACGAATGTACTTTTGAGCGAGATAATATAGCGCAATATAGCGATCAAAAACGCGCCGGTCACGTCCCATTATTCGCCTGAACATCCTTGCCTGATATTGTTGAATCTGCTCGTGCAGTTTTTTAGACCCAGTAATGCTCTGGCTGTGAACGCGGTAGCCGCTTAAAAATTTATTGATCATGCGGAATGTGTGGCCTTTGAGGAGCATTTCAATAAACAGTTCCCCATCCCAGTTGCTCCGATTCTCAATATTAAAACCGGAGGATTGCCGAAAATATGTCGCTTTGAAAAAAGTCGAAGCTTGCATCAGAACGGCGCCGCCATATGCGATAGCGCGTAATCTCGGTTGATCTGAGTAGCTTTTACGCAGTATAATTCCGTTCTCGTCAAGAATTAAGCTATGGCCGACAATCGCCGCGGCGTCAGGTCGTTCCTGGAATGCGCGCGCCACTATGTTCAAACTGCCCGGGAGTAAAACATCATCCGCATTTAGAAAGCCAAAAATATCCCCTGTAGCCAGCGCAAAGCCTTTGTTCAAACCATCGGCAGGCCCCTTATCCGGCTCTAATATTGTGTGCGCGAAGAATCTCGAATATCGGTTGATTATTTCACGACTGCCATCTGTCGAACCAGGATCAACAATGATATATTCGAGATTCGGGTAACGCTGGTCAACCACCGACTTGATGCACTGTTCAAGAAACTGGCCTTGATTGAACGAGATGGTTACAATTCCAATTTTCATGTGTTATATCAGCAGCCTAAATTTTGTAACCGTTCACCACGAAGGCACAAAGACACAAAGATGAACAAAAATGAACAGATTTGAAAAGTAGTTATTGAGTCTAGTTTATCTAAAATTAAGTGCGTTATAAGTAGCACAAAGCTACATTAGAAACACTGGACTCAATAAGTAAATTTTAGCCATCCTGTCTCTTGATCCGATGACTGAGTCTGCGACCTGTTTTGTTATTTTATTCAATTTCGTCTCTGTACTACTAACCATCAAAATCTTTGCGTGGCGCAAAGATTTTTTGGCGACTTTTGAGCAAAA
>JAZDLP010000154.1:0-3375 GCA_043801885.1 Planctomycetota bacterium
ACGCTTGCGTATTTGAACCATGCTGATTCATTGAATTATTTTCTCAGCAACTAAGTTTTCTGGATATTCCATTATCTCCACTATCCCCATTATCTCCTTATCCCCTTTCTTACACATCTGACGTATAGGCTGAACGGTTACAAATTCTGCATGTCCGGATTCTCGAATATCGAATTCGCCAAGCCGGTATTGACACCGATGATCTCGTACCGCATAGCTGTCGTGCCCATTGAGTTATCGTTCGAGTCCATCAGTGTCTGGTCCAGTCTAATTATTAACCCACCGTCTGTGGGAATCTCCACAATCAGCGTCCATATTTCGCGCCCTGACTGAGCCTCATATGTCAACACCTCGCTCTTCTTATCGGACACATAACTTTTTTTCTTCCACTCCTTTCCGAACCACTGACCATACTCATCTTTGGCAATACCGGACAACATGCACGCCAGCTCATATGCCGCACGTTGCGTTTGGGGAGTCAACATCTCCCCGTCCTGAGAACAAAGGAAGATGTCAGGATTCAACAGTTCATCCTGCCAGCCTTTCAGAAATACGCCGGAAAAACTGTGCCCGTCAGACCAATCACGCCGATCAAACGAGCTTGTCCCTGTGCGCGCCCAAGTGTATTTCTCATTGAATCCCGGGATTTCAGCGTTATCTTGGTCGAAGTATTTCCAGTTCTCTTCGCAGGCTAGTTTCACTTCCGGCTGCACTTGGCATCGCACCAATCCTGTCGCCTGCGCGCGAGTGTACCCGCTCGATTTCGGCGCGACGTAAGTATATGTTCTCTCGAACCGCGCCGTGAAATCCTTCAAGTTTTCAAGCCCCTCAGCGACCTCAGCCATAGCCGCCTTGGCGGTCCGACCCGACAGGTTTCCCGATAGAAAAACGATTCCGCCGGCCACGAAGATAACCAGCGCCGCCGCGACGGCCGGCCAGGCGATCAGCTTCCACGCGCGTCGCGCTGGCAACCTAGCGCTATAACGACTATTTTCGCGTACCGCAGGCGTCTCGCCTGCTTGTTTTGACAAATACGGTGGTTCATGGGCGAAAGGCAGGCGGGACGCCTGCGGTACGGACGAAGGCAGGCGGGACGCCTGCGGTACGGCTACAACGCGATCAGATAAGTACTCGGCCAACAATCCCATCGCGACGCGGAGTTGCCGAAGTTTCTGCGTACACATCGCGCAGACTTTCAAGTGCGTGGCGACCTCGGCCGCCCGATCATCTGCCAACTCGCCGTCGTCATATGCGATCAAAATTTCATCTGTCATCGAACAAACACTTGACATCATGGCATCTCTCCTTTTTCTATGTATGGTAAAAGCTTTCTACGAAGTTCACTCTTTCCACGGCTAATCCAGTTCGTTACCTGACTTACGGTCGCGTTCAGAGTTTCGGCGATTTTAGCGTAAGACAGATGTTCGACCTCGCGCAGCAGCACCGCCGCTCGTTCGTTCTCTGTCAGCGAATCGAGCGCTCGGCGGACCGCTTCACGGCTCTCCTGGCGAAGCGCGGGGTCTTCGCCGTCGTCCTGCGGTTGAGACGAGACTGGCGCGCTCCGCGCCCGGCGTTGCAATCGCTGGAGGCAGAGGTTCGTGATCGTCTTGTACAGATATGCGCGAGGATTCTCCGCGCGTCCGTATACTGGCAGCAACCGAGTCAGCGCTTCTTGCGCCATGTCTTCGGCTTCATGGGCATCCGACAGCATTCCCCACGCAAAGCGGACCAGTCCTTCTCGCTCCGCCACCGCGAGACGTTCGAAATCTCTGGTCGAAGTATTCTCCATGCGTATCCCACATCTTGCATACAAAGAACGGCCGATCCCGACATGCGCCTGCCCTCCGAACGCTTTTACTTATATTGAGCAGGATCGTCCAAATTCCTTTCGTTTTTTTTGAGAATAATTGAGCGCCGTATTCCACGATTTCACGCGGAGACGCGGCGCGTCACCCGAAAACAATGAAAATACCGCGCACACTGCGGTAATTTCGTAGCAGAGGCGCAGAGAAAAAACGAAATAAAGGAACTGAACTTATTGTCCTCAACTATACTATGCGCGGCCAGGATTTCGGCTTTTTCTACTGGGTGAAAAAGCCGAGATTTCCCCCGCGCACAGTATATAAAAAAACTCTGCGTACTCTGCGCCTCCGCGTGAACACTTGCCTAAAACGCTTCAGAATGGGGTGGGGGAGAGGGCAACTTTACCACACGGCGGACGCAACAGTAGCGCAAGCATCTTGCCTGCAAAACTTTACCACCACGGCGGACGCAATAACTGCGGCCCTTCCTGTAACTTCTGTTTATTAGCGCGTTCGGCGCGACGGCGCATAATCGGGTCGTCGAGCGTGTAGGTTACGTCGCCTGAACCATACTTGAGTACCAGTTCCAGTAATCGTCCGTCGCCGGTTAGCAGTAAGCGACAAGGCAACAGGGCCAGCGAGGAGGTGGCGATGTATAACTGCGGCTCATCGCGGTCGCGCGGATCGAGACGGCGTTGTTGAGCTTTTGTCAGCGCCGGTTTTTGTTCCGGCTTAATCTCAAATTGCAGCATGGCGCAGCGGTTCTGGCGCACACTGAAAATCGCGACGTTCTGATAGATTGGCGCAGTCTTTTCGCCGGGTTTCAGCGTGGGCAGCGGCAAACGGTAAGCCAGCGCCGCAATGTGCTCGATCCGATTGAAGTCGTAAAGATATGTGCCGTATGAGAGAGCGCGCGAAATGGACCACTGCGTCAGCCGTGGCGCCTCAGTACGCTTCTCTTGAGCCGCGGTGTCTTCGTCGCCGACCGGCACACGCCGCAGCGGATCCTGCCAACCATCGGTATTGACCTTTATGTTCGCGTTGCGTGGATCGAGCGCGGGCGCGTCAGGCGCTTTGGTTACCTCAATCGGCGGCGGCAACAGTTCTCGATGCAGCGTTACCTCCAGCTTCTCTTGATTGAAATGCGCGGCGATGTCGTAATTTGCCTTGGCCTCGACGCTCTCATCGCCACGCGCATTGTAAACTATCGCGCGCCACTCGCGGTCGAAGTAAGTTGTGGCGGTTTCGTGCCGCAGCGAACTACCGGTATCAACACTGACCGCCGCCGTAGTCATAAATGGGCCGGGATCGTGCTCGGGAACCGAGTTAAAAACAACATTCACTCGTCCGATCTCCGCGTCGCGCGCGCATTGTGTACATCAGATTTTGTCCGAGACGATAGGGGAACAAACGATTGGGCAGTTCCGTCGGTGGCCGGATGACCAGCGGACGAAGCTGTTCGAGCGTTTGAATGAGTTCGGTAACCGGCGCGCGTTCGGTAACCGGCACTTCGCCAGGTTTCAGTGAAGCGTCAATATCCTCGCGTTTCATTAAGAAGCCTGATCGCTTATCA
>JAZDLP010000180.1:0-4712 GCA_043801885.1 Planctomycetota bacterium
TTTGCCACAGAGGACACAGAAAGACACAGAAGATTTTATTTGTAACCGTTTATGAGAACTTAATATATACTGATCGTCAAAACCTTTACGCGACGCAAAGATTTTAACGATTGGGTTGTGAGCGGGACGTTTTCGTTACGAAAAAGCCGTTGTGGGAAGTGACTAAACGCAAATGAACTCCAACGGTCAATTGCTTTCACGGCTATCTTCGAGTTTGCTGCCGCCGTGGCTGCGCTGGTCGGGGCCTTTTCTGGCGCTGAGCTATGGATTAGGGTTGCGTGTTCATCGCGGATTGGCCAAACCACAATATGCACCGATAGCCACGCTCTGCATTGGCAATCTAACCGTCGGCGGGACGGGAAAAACACCTGCGACAAAATATTTCGCGCGCGGATTGGCGGAACGAGGTCGCAAACCGGCGGCATTGTTGCGCGGGTATAAGGAACAAAGCATAGATGAAGCCGTAGAGATTACTCGCGCGCTCAGCGACCTGAATGTTCCGGTGATCATCGGCGCTGATCGTCTGAACAGCGCACGACAAGCGCGTGAGCAGGGTTGCGATGTGGCGGTGCTCGACGATGGTTTCCAGCACTGGCGTCTGGCGCGCGATCTAGACATCGTTCTGGTGGATGCCACTCAGCCATTTAGCGATGGGCATCTGGCGCCGTGGGGACGGCTGCGCGAGCAACCCGAGTCGTTGGCGCGCGCCGGCGTGGTCATCATCACGCGCGCGGATGCGATCACCAAGGAAGAATTGACCAAACTGGAAAAAGATGTTCGCAAATATGCGCCGCAAACTGTGCTGGCCAAAGCGCGACATGCGCCAATCACCTTGCGCGCTTGCAACGGCAATCAAGCGGCGTTGCCGCTGGAAAAGCTCAAAGGGCTGCCGGTGTCTGCGGTTTGCGGTGTAGGCAATCCATCAGGCTTCTTTCATACTCTGCGACAAGCGGGCGCAAACACGCTGCAAGCAACAATCTTTGATGACCATTGCGAATACGATGCTCGGGAGATCGCTTCTCGCCTAATTCCACAGGCCCAGAAGATCGGCGCTTCGGCGATAGTAGTTACGGAAAAAGACGCCGTTAAACTCGAACCGCTGCTGACAGGAATTTCTTTTCCAATTTTGGCGTTGTCAGTTCGGTTTGAAATTTTTGAGGGCGAAGCGGCGTTGTGGGACGCGGTCGAACATGCGTTGACGAGATCGGCACAGCGACTGGGATGATTGACGATTGTTGCGGCTTATCCTCGCTGCGCGACATTCCAAACTTTCTTAACCAATTCCTCTGGAATATTGGTGACGACCTTGGCTTTGCCAATTTTTTCAAGCAGCACAAAGCGCAATTTGCCTTGCGCGACTTTTTTGTCCTTAAACATCGTGGCGTAAAGTGTGTTCGTATCAGGATCGCCGGGCTTTAGATTCGTCGCCAGCCCCATCCTGACGATCAACGTCTCGATTCGGTCTCGATCAGCTTGCGACAGCAGTTGCTGTTCTACGGACAGCGAAGCGGCCAGAATCATGCCGATGGCCACAGCTTCGCCGTGTAGATAACTTTGGTAGCTCGTCGAAGACTCGATGGCATGCGCGAAAGTATGACCAAAGTTCAACAGCGCGCGCGTCCCGCCACTCCGTTCCCGCTCGTCCTGACTGACGATGCGAGCTTTGATGGCCGCGGAACGTTCGATCACATAAGCCAGAGCTTCAGCGTCTTTGGCCAGCAATTTGTCAGCGTTCTGTTCGACGAACGCGAAGAGTTCGAGATCATCAATGACGCCGTACTTGATCACCTCGGCCAATCCGGCCTGAAGCTCACGATGAGGCAAAGTGACGAGCGTTGCGGGATCAATTAGCACTGCTCTTGGTTGATAGAATGCGCCGATGGCGTTCTTGGCCTGCGGATGATCCACGCCGGTTTTTCCGCCGATAGCCGCGTCCACCATGGCTAACAGCGTGGTTGGCGCTTGAACGAAAGGTATACCGCGATAGAACGTCGCCGCCACAAAGCCGGTGAGATCGCCGATCACACCGCCGCCCAGAGCGATCAGACAACTATCACGATCCAAGTTTGCCTCCAAGCAGCGGTCATACATGAACTTTACGACATCAAGGCTCTTGGCGCCTTCACCGGGCGGGAGTTCCATCGCAGAGCCATCAAAGCCGGCCAACTGCAAACTCTTGGCTAGTTTATGGCCATATTTTGGCCCCACATTGCGATCCGTCACCACCAGACAGCGACGGCTCGTTAATATCGAAGCAATCATCGAACCGATTTGAGCGATCAGTTCATTCTGGATTACAATATCGTAACCGCGATCACCCAGTTCAACTTTGATCACACGCAAAGAGTTATTCATGGCATTATAATGTACCCCAAAAACTAGACCTGCGGTTAAGGCAAGTTGCTACTGGAAAATAGTCTAGGAGGGGAAAATGAAAACGCAACGACGGTATCCGTAAAAAGAGCTTTTTTGGGTCTAGACAAAGGGGTATACTTTTAAAAGTGTTTTTTTTCCGAGTATGAATGGTTGCAAATTAAGGAGGGAACACAGCATGTACGAGATTGGCGCAAAAGAACTGAACGCGGCAAAACGTGTTATTGATCGGCGCAAGTTCTTTCGGTACAAAGGCATCGAAGTTGTTGCTTTTGAGAAGGAATGGGCGGAACTGATGGGTATTGAGTCGGCGACTGCCGTTACATCTGGAACTGCTGCTCTTATAGTCTGTTTGCAGGCAATGGGTATCGGTCCTGGCGACTCTGTCTTGGTTCCCGGATATACGTTTATTGCCACTGCTTTAGCTGTAACATCCGTAGGAGCGATTCCGATATACACAGAGATTGACGAAACGCTCACGATGTGCCCCATTGATATGCAGCGCAAGATAGAGAAGCATACCGCCTGTGTAATACCAGTACATATGCAAGGCATGCCATGCAACATGCAGGCAATCAGTAAGATCGCAAAAGCAAACAAAGTCCTCGTTCTGGAAGATTGTTGTCAAGCGCTCGGCGGCAGTTATAGGGGAAAACGGCTTGGAGTAATCGGCGACATGGGCGCCTATAGTTTTAATCAGTACAAGATTCTTAGCTGCGGTGAAGGCGGAGTATGCGTAACATCAAACAAGAAGTACGCGGAACGAGCATACATGGCGCAGGACGGAAGCTGCAGTGTTTGGCCGGGAACCGGCGAAATGAGCGAAGCCTTTTTCTGCGGGGGTAATTACAGATTCAATGAACTCAACGCTGCCATTCTCCTGGAACAAGTTAAGCGATTGGATGGAATACTGACGGATATTCGGCAATCGCGATCCATGTTCTTGGCAGGGATTGAACTGCCGAATGGTTTCAAGTTTATAAAAAGTAATGATGAAGATGGAAATTGCGGCGTGTGTTTTCTAATTCAAGCGGAGAATATAAATAACGCTGAAAAACTTGAAGCGATAATGAAGGAACATATCGCCACGCATCGTCCAATAAATTCGGGCCGGCATGTTTATTCGGCTTGGGGCGTTGTGAACAGTCGGATCGGAGGTCATCATCGTGACTGGGACTGTTTCCGTCATCCCAAAAACAAGAATATCAAGACTAATTACTTGAAACCGATGATCCAAACAGATGACTATTTGAAGCGCACGGTTCTCTGTCACTCGCCCTACGACTGGTCAAAGAAAAAAATCAAAGAAACCATTGAAAAAATCAACAAACAATTCGCGAACATCGTGTGGGATCGCTCATGAGTGGAATAATTCTACTGGGGTACGACATCGAAAGTGCATCTGAGAGCACTACAGGTTTTCTTGAGGGCGCAGAGATTCTTCATAACAAATATGAAGCGCCTTGGACGATCTATCTTACAGGTAAAACCATCGAAAAATGTGAAGAGAGTATACGAAGGTTTGTCAATAACCCGCTCTTGACTGTTGGCCAGCACACGTATAGCCATATGCTTCTCAAGTCAATCTATATGACCCCTGGCGATGGCAAGCCAATCCACGGTTCATGTCCAAATTACTTTAGAAAAGGCGGATCTCTGGCCGAAATAAACGAGGAAATTACCAAGACACAAGCTCTCATGCGCGACAGACTGGGAGTTAAATGTCACGGATTGACCGGGCCATGGTGTTACTATAGAGGACTGGTTGACCGTCCTGATATCCTACAAATTCTACACGACAATGACATTCAGTGGATTCGCACAAATGGGCGGGATCACCATGATTGTCAGCCCACTCCGTTTGAAGAACAGCCTTTTTTCTATGCTGATCAAGGATTTCCGGAGATTCTCGAGCTTGGCATACAGGGATATCAGGACGATTTTTACTGGGCACGATTCGATGATCGTTTGCACGGAAATACCTATCAGGATTACCTTTTCTCAATGCTCAAGACCGTTTCAGAGAATAACTGGATCTGGAATCTGTGCAGCCACGATCACAGAACTCCCACCAAACAGGCATTCTTTGAAACAAAAGGAATATGGCTTGAAGCGTTTATTTCACGCGCAAAAGATATAGGCATTCGAATTCTCTCTCCGAGCCAACTTTACGATGAAATGAGAACACTGCGCGGTTGATTGAGCAGATCATGCCTTATAAACTCAACCATTGCTGGTTGAATCAACCCATCTTATTCACGACACGAATTTATTGAAGGAATACCGAACTCATAACGTCTAACCAATAAAGAAGTTAACAGGGACGAGACGTAGAAGAG
>JAZDLP010000226.1:0-10487 GCA_043801885.1 Planctomycetota bacterium
GCGCCCTTTTTCGACTTCATTGCTGATTCATTGAATTATTTTCTCAGCAACTAAGTTTTCTGGATATTCCATTATCTCCACTATCCCCATTATCTCCTTATCCCCTTTCTTACACATCTGACGTATAGGCTGAACGGTTACGTAATTTGTAATTCGTAATTCGTAATTCTTATTGACGTTCCTCGATACGCACTGAACGTTCCAGTGCCAGACGCAATAAGTCCTCACACAATACCGTATAACTCTTGCCCACCGCGGCCGCCGCGTGCGGCAGCAGACTATGAGCGGTCATGCCGGGCAACGTGTTGACTTCCAACACCCATGCCAGACCGTCTTCGCTCAAAATAATATCCGTCCGCGAAACGTCTCTGCAGCCCAGCACCTGGTGAGCCGCCAGTCCCATTCCTTCGACGACCGTTCTTGCCTCAGGTGTCAAATCCGCGGGACAAACAATGCGTGTGCGATCATCCTTATATTTAGCGTTGTAATCATAGAACTCGCCCGGCACTTTCAACTCCGCCACCGGCAAAGTCGTCTGGCCCAGCACACCGACGGTGAGTTCGCGCCCCTTGATATATCGTTCCAACAAAATGCTGTCTCCAAATTCGAATGCCTTGTTAATAGCCGGTTCGAGCTGGTTTTCCTGCCGTACGATAGTCACTCCCAAACTCGATCCGCCAGTCGCCGGTTTGACCACCAGCGGTGGCATCAGATACATGTCGCTGATCCCGCCGACGCGGTCAATCTCGTTCACTTCGAGAGACATCCAGGTCGGTGTGCGAACGTTGTGCTTCTCGAAAGCGCGTTTGGCCAGCACCTTGTCAAAAGCCATGGATGACGCATCCACGCCGCTGCCTGTATACGGGATGTCCGCTTCTTCGAGAATCTGCTGAAGTCTGCCGTCTTCGCCAAATTCGCCGTGCACAACAAGAAACGCGACGTCAATCCCTAGCGATCGAGCATCTCGGGAAGTAAACGTTTCATCCAGCAGAACGCGATGAACATCATGTCCGGCGCTGGCAAGAGCTTTGGCCACGTTCTCACCTGATTCAATCGAAACTTCCCGTTCAGACGAAGGTCCGCCATAAAGCACTCCAATGGCCAGTCCCTTCAGTAGATCGCATCTATTCGGCATCTTGCTCTCCTACTCTGAAAATATCACTCGACCCGCCGTAGGGGCACGGCATGCCGTGCCCCTACGTTCTCGAGCCTTGCAGTTTATGCCACTTTCCAATTCGGCGGCTGCAATTCTTCCGGCTCAAAACCCCACGCATTCACTTCCAATTCCAGTTTTACTTCACGCGCCGCATAGACTCGCTGCCTGATCAATCGAATAAGCTGTGCCAGATCGTCCGCGGTCGTCTGGCCTTCGCAGATTAAAAAGTTGGCGTGCAGACGCGAAACTGAAGCGCCACCCACGCGCCAGCCTTTCAAACCGGCTTCGTCAATGAGTCTTCCCGCGGGCGGCACATCGGGCTGTTGCGGATTTTTGAACACACAACCAGCGGACCGAACCTGCAATGGCTGCGTCTCGGATTTTTCGCGCAGAATTATCTGCGTCAGATAGCGGCTGAGCTGCGGGTCGCCGGCGGAGAGTTGCAGTTCGCACTCGGTAACAATGCGATCACGCAGATTCGAGTTGCGATATTCGAACTCACACTCGTCTGCGGTCAGATTGAACGGTCGGCCGTCGCCTTCGAAGCCTCGCACACGTCGAACGTAGCGAGCGATCTCGCCATATTTGCCGCCGGCATTCATCCTGATGGCGGCTCCAACAGTGCCCGGCACGCCACGCAGGCACTCCAGCCCGCGCAAGCCTTGCGCCGCAGTCCAATTCACCAAAGTCGGCAAACTATGGCCGGCGCCCACCAGAATGCAATCCTCATTCTGGCTGCATGAACCAAACGCTGTCCGCGGCAGATGAATTACCAGTCCGCGCACACCCGTGTCAGCAATCAGCACATTGCTACCGCCGCCCAGCAGTCGGACAGGAATGTTCTCATCTGCGGCGCGAACCAGCAGCGCGCCCAGACAGGCGACATCCGTCGGCTCCGCCAACAGTTCCGCCGAACCACCTACGCGATAAGTGGTCATCCCCGCCAGCGGCGCGTTCGGTCGGATAAAAGATTCAAAGCCCCGCCACCAACTCATCCGCAGCCCTCGTGATATCACCCGCGCCTTGAGTTATCAACGTGTCTCCCGATTCGGCCCACGCAAGCGCCTTCTCCACCGCCTCGGCTCGACTCGCCACAACATGTACCAGTTTCTGACTGCGCGCTCGAATGGCTCCGGCCAGAACGTGATGATCTACGCCGCCGACAGGCTCTTCGCCCGCGCTGTACACCGGTAGTAGAAAAATCACGTCGGCGGCGTCAAAACAATCGGCAAATTGATGCAGCAGCGCGGCGGTGCGCGTATAACGATGCGGCTGGAAAAGAACGCCAAGCCTCTTTTCAGTCGAAGCGCGCGCCGCACGCAAAGTAACGGCGATCTCAGTGGGATGGTGACCATAGTCATCAATCACGCGCACTCCGGATTTGAGACCTTTGATCTCAAAACGACGGCCCACTCGTTCAACGGTGGCCAACGCGCGTTGAATACACTCGTAGTCCAGCCCCAAATGCCAGCCAACACCGACAGCCGCCAACGCGTTCAGAACATTGTGTTCGCCCGGCATCGGCAACTCCAGTTCTCGCCATAACCCAAAAGGTCCCCGCGCGTCAAAACGCCAGCCCAGATATTTAGGTCGCAGATTGATGGCTTGCAAATCGCAGTTGTGTCCGAAACCATATGTTATGACCGGTAGTCCACATTCCGACCCGGCGGCAGTCAGAACTCGCCGCACTCGTAAATCGTCGCCACACCCAATCAGCGCGGCCAGCGGATCCGCAACGTTTGTGGAAGCCATGAAGCGCGCCACAGCCTCTTCGATGGCCTCAACGCTGCCGTAATGCTCCAGATGGTCGTTATCTATATTGGTTAGCACGGGAATGCTGGGAACAACTTCATTCAACCGATTATCCGACTCATCTACTTCCGCGACAAATTCGTCACCACGCCCAATGCGCACATTGCCTTTCAACTCTGTTACCACACCGCCCAACAGCACGGACGGATCGCGGCCAGCACCGATCAACGCATGAGCTATCAGCCAGGTGGTCGTGGTTTTGCCATGCGCGCCGGTGACGCAGATAGAACGCAACCCACTGGCAATCCGACTCAGCATGCGCATGCGAACGCTTGCTGGACGGCCTTCTTTTTTTGCCTGCTGAACTTCCGGATGAGAAGACTTCACCGCCGCCGTGTAGACCAATTCATCGCAATTCGCTACGTGATCCGGCGAATGACCGATCTGTATTTTAAAACCCTTGGCTCGTAAATCGGCCACCTGGCCACCGGCCGATACGTCGCATCCACTTACTACTGCGCCACGTGCCGCGCACAGTTCCATCAGCGCGCTGACGCCGATGCCTCCGGCACCCATGAAGTGAATGCGTCTGCCGGTGAAATTAACGGCAGGCTTCGGCTTGTATGTCGCTAAAATAGCGCTCGGACGCACGGGCGTCGCAACTGACCGACATCGGTCTGCCGTCCACATTTTCAGACTCCGAAACTCTTTCGCCGCCTTCATTGAAGGATTAATGATTTAAGCGACTTCTGACACTGCGGTGGCTTGATCCGAAGTCTCGCACAACGGTCGCGCCTCCGGCATCGCGACGGATTTGCTCGTCAAAGCCATCAGCCGGTCAATCGTCTCCGCGGTGGCTCGCGGCGCGCTCAGAGCGGAAGCCGCCATCGCCATTTTACGCCGGCGTTCCGGCTGCAAAATGGCATCGGCCAGTCGCTGCGCCAGGCGATCCACTTCAAGGTTCTTTTGCATCATCATCCATCCGGCGCCGCGCGAACTAAAAACTTTGGCATTCTCGACCTGATGATTATCAGTCGCGAGCGGATATGGAACCAGAATCGAAGGCAAGGCAAAGGCGGCGATCTCCGCCAGTGTGGTGGCGCCTGCGCGCGCCAGCACGACATCCGCCTGCGCGTACAATTCTTCCATCGACTCGGTGAAACCGATCACTTTGCCTCTACCGTCAGCCGCCGCAAATGCCTGCGTGGTCCGCTCTTCATCCGCGCGACCGGCGACAATAATCATGCGCACGCCTGGGACCGCTTGTTTTAGCCGCGGCCAGGCTCGGACAGCGATGTCATTCAACGCTCGAGCGCCTTGCGATCCGCCGACGACCAGCGCCAATGGTTCGCGCGGCGTTGCGAGTGATTCCGTATTGCGCTGAGTAGCAATTTTCGCGGCATCCCACACTTTCTTCCGCAACGGATTGCCAACGTGCTTCACAACTCGTTGGTTGGGAAAGCGTCGCGCTGATTCGATAAACTGAACGCCGACTTCGTTCGCCAGAGCTGCCAGGCGACGGTTCGCGCGACCTGGAATAACATTCTGTTCAAGCAACATGAGCGGGACTTCCACGCCCCACGCCGCGAGTATCGGCAGCACTGAAGAATAGCCGCCCAAACCGACGACCGCGTCCGCATTGAAATTTAAGATCATACGACGCGCCTGAAGGTAACCCCCACAACTCAACCAAGCTTTGCGTGGGCCGGAGAAATTGAGAAACCCGCCTTTTAACGACGGCAGCAATTCCAGTCGGTAGCCATGCTGTGGCACAATGCGTTCTTCCATGCCGCCACGCGCGCCCAAAAATAACACAGCGTGTTCGGCAGAACGCGCTAATAGTTCCTCGGCCAGCGCCAATCCAGGAAACAGATGACCCCCAGTCCCGCCGGCTGCAATTACTAAACGCATAAAACAAACCTCCTTGGATTAGTCATCGAGATTCACCAGTCTTCGGCGCGGAATGGCGCCGACCGGTTCGTGCAATGCATCACAGGCGGGATGCGCAGCAACATTCAGCAATAGTCCGATAGAAGCCAGCGTGAATATCAGCGACGAGCCACCGTAACTAATTAGCGGCAAAGCGATACCTTTCGTCGGCATC
This sequence comes from Planctomycetota bacterium, assembly GCA_043801885.1. Taxonomy (GTDB): domain Bacteria; phylum Planctomycetota; class SZUA-567; order H5-PLA8; family H5-PLA8; genus JAZDLP01. The sequence continues at coordinate 5,013 of JAZDLP010000226.1, forward strand.
GAATGAGTCACTACGGCCACGTTGATTGCCGCTTGGAAGCCGATGCACAGCGTCACTCCCAACGCAATCAGCGCGCCCAACGTGTCCGGCGCGCGGCGCGCGACGCGCCAGCCTTGGATCACAAAAATCCCGAAGAGCGTCAGCAGTGAGAGTGTGCCAATCAGGCCAAATTCTTCACCGATTAAAGCGAAGATAAAGTCGTTATGTATCTCCGGCAGAAAGAACAGCTTCGAATGACCCTGACCCAAGCCGACCCCAAACACTCCACCTGAACCTTGCGCCATCATGGCTTGTGAGATTTGATAACCTTGCCCCAGCGGGTCAGCTGATCCGTGCCAAAAATCCCACAAGCGCGCTCGGATATAACCTAGTTTGTGATACGCCAAAAGCGCGCCCAACGGCAACGCCATCGCAAACGCAGGCAAAGCGTACTTCAAACGCACACCGCCAACCATTAGCAGCGCGCCAAACAGACAGGCTAATAATCCGGCTGACCCAAAATCCGGCTCCAACGCCACCAATATAATTACTCCAGCAGTTATCCCCGCCGCAGGCAAAAAACCATCACGAAATGTGGAAATTTTCTCGCGGGAGTGAACGATCCAACCCGCCAGTCCCAGAATCATCAGTGGCTTGATCACTTCCGAAGGTTGAAAAGTTAGACCGCCAAATGAAAACCAACGGCGTGCGCCGTTCAACTTTGTGCCCAAGCCGGGCACGAGCACTGCGGCAAGCAATCCAACGGCCAACACGATAAACCATTTCCAGTATCGTCCCAGATAGTGGTAATCCAATAAACTGCTGGCTGCCAGCGCCAGGCAGCCAGCCAGCAGATAGATGGCATGACGCTGTAAAAAATAAGTCGGCGAGCCGAATTTTTTTTCAGCGACAACAAAACTGGCGCTATAGATCATCACCATGCCAAATGCCAGCAGGATGCCAGTAACCATCAAGATTGTGCGTCGCGCATTGTCCATAATTGGCACTCAATGTCTCTGTGGTGAACGGTTACAAATTCACTTATGCATCCGGCTATCGCAAGCGCAAAGTAGCCACACCGAAGACCGCCAGCAGCACCGAAATGATAAAGAAGCGCATCACGATCTTGGTCTCCGACCACCCCGCCTTCTCAAAATGATGATGCAGCGGCGCGATCTTGAAGACGCGCTTTCCGAAGTATCTAAATGAGAATATCTGAATCAGCACCGACAACGCCTCGACCACAAACACACCGCCGATCAGGATCAGTAATAGTTCCTGTTTGATACACAGCGCCACCAAGCCCACCAACCCGCCTAATGGCAGCGAACCAACATCGCCCATGAATATCTCCGCAGGATGCGCATTGAACCAGAGAAACCCCAGACATGCGCCGGATAGCCCGGCGCAGACCACGCAAAGTTCCGCCGCTCCGCGCACACGCGCCAGATTAAGATGTTCAGCAATGCCCGCATGCCCCGCAAAATAAGCGATCAGACCAAAGGCCACCGCCACGGTCGTAACGCAGAGCGTGGCCAGACCATCCAGACCATCCGTTAGATTCACCGCGTTCGAACTGCTGGTCATCACTAACGCCGCCCACCCGATGTAGCCTGCGCTCAAAGCCAGCCAGCCGGCCGAATTTATGAAAGGAATCACCAGCGTCGTCGCCAGTGGCTGTTCGCCATACAAAGTAAGGCACAGACCAACGCCGCCGCCCACGAGAATCTGAAAGAACAGCTTTTCAAATTTACTCAACCCATCTTCTTTCTGATGAGTCAGCTTGATGTAATCGTCGTAAAAGCCCACCGCGCCCAAAGCCAGCATGGTGAAGAAGCACAGCGGAATAAAAAGAATATCCAGCCGGCACCAGATAAGTATGGTCGTAAGCGTCGCTAGCAGCACAATGATGCCGCCCATTGTGGGCGTATGCTTCTTTGAGGCATGCTTCTCGATGAGAAATTCCGAGTCTTTCTTGCTGATGTCCTCTTCGATTTTTTTCTTGCGCAAAAAAGCGATGAAGTATGGGCCAACGATTACGCAGATCGAAAATGCGGTAACCGCCGCGAATGCGGATCGAAATGAGACTGACTTGAAGACGGCCAGTACCGTCCACCAGTCGTCCGCCAGAAAATGCAGATAGTAAAGCACTCTTATGTTATCGGCAAAAATTACTGCGAAGCACAGTTATTCTTTAGCTAACCCGTATTTTGGTGGTGTTAGGATTCTCGCGGTCCATCTCCCATCGCAGCGGGTTTTCGGCAATATATCGCTGAATGCGTTGCAAGGATTCATCATTTCGGATGATGTGTTCGTAATAATTGCGTTGCCACAATCGCCCGCGAAAGGTTGGCCAACCAGATGTTTTCACCCCGCGAATATATTCATTGGTGGTCATCGTTTTAAACCATTGAACGATTTCCGGTAGGGGCGCACCTATGTGTGCGCCCTGTGCGTGTGCGCCCTGTGCGTGTGCGCCCTGTGCGTGTGCGCCCTGTGCGTGTGCGCCCTGTGCGTGTGCGCCCTGTGCGTGTGCGCCCTGTGCGTGTAATTGTGCGGAATAGGGGCAGACACGTAGGTCTGCCCCTACGACGATGATAACAATGCCGTGAAAATGATTTGGCATAACCACGTACGCGTCCGTTTGAACGGCAGAAAATTTGCGATTCAATTCGGCCCACCATCGTTCCACCATCCGTCCTGCATCGTTCAACCGCATTTCGCCATCCACGATTTCGCCAAAGAGACACACCCGGTCTTGTACGCAGATTGTTACAAAATACGCCCCAGCCTGCGAATAATCGTAACCCGGCAAACGAATGGAACGGCGGTGTTTCTGACCCCAAGTCATAACCCTCGATCCTTATTGTAAGAGTATGCAATTGTAAGAGTATGCAATTGTACGAGTATGCAATTGTAAGAGTATGCAATTGTAAGAGTACAGTCAATCGTCGGGCGTGTTAATCAGGCGCTCAGAATCTCCATACATTTTTCCAGGTGGATGCCGTGCGAAGCTTTGAGCAGAACGACATCGCCAGGACGCAACGATGGTTTCAGCGCTTGCGCAGCCTCCTGCGGCGTGCTGCACGAAATCCAGTTCAGCGGCGAAGAGCAATCTTTAACAGCAGCGGCGCCGGCTAAAGCGGCCAGCGGACCAACAGTCACTACGGTAGTCAGAGCGCAGTCCGCAATCAGGCGACCAAGCTCGCGATGATATTGCGGAGCGTCCAGACCCAATTCCAACATATCGCCCGCAATCAGAAACTTGCGTTGCGCTCGCAAATTCTTCAACGCAGCCAACGCCGCGGCAAAACTGGCGGGATTGGCGTTGTAAGCATCGTCAATCAATGTGGCGCTCTGTGTTTCCTTCAAAGCCAGCCGACGCGCAACGCCTTCGAAGGTATTTACGGCTCGCGCCGCGTCTTCGAGGCGGACTCCCGCCGCTATCGCCGCCGCAATGGCGGCCAGCGCGTTCATGACTTGATGGCCGCCCAGTACTCGCAACCTGCAATCGGCAATCGAATCGCCGCAACGGACCATGAACTCGACGCAACCGGTGGCGTTCACGCACGCCTGCTTGCCGCGCACATCCGCCTGTTCGCTCTGGCCAAAGGTGATTATTTTTCCGAGCGCGAGAGATCGCCAAAGCGGCAGGTGTGGATCGTCCGCATTCAGCACTGCCACGTCCTGATCATCTTGAAAAGACAGCAGGTCGCCTTTTTCGCGAGCGATGTTGACGACTGAACCAAACGCTTCCAGATGCGCTTCCGCAGCGCAGGTGATGATGGCGATATTTGGCCGAGCTACAGCCGCTAATGCCTTGATCTCGCCGGGATGGTTGGTGCCAAGTTCCAACACGACAGCTTGATGTTCAGAAGTCGCGCCCAGCACAGTTTGCGACAGTCCCACTGCGTTATTGAAGCTTGCGGGAGCCTTGTGCGCGTTCCAACCCGCGGCTTGCTCCAATACATGCGCCAGCATCTCTTTGACACTGCTCTTGCCCACAGAACCGGTGATGCCAAACCAAACTGCGGATAAAAGATTGCTACGATGATGAAACGCCAGATTCAGATAAGCCTTGCGGCTGTCTTCCACCAGAATGACAGCCGCATTTTCAGGCAGATTTTTAGCAGCTTCAGCTTTATCTAACAGCACGGCCGCGGCGCCATATTTTTGAATGGCGTCGCCAGCGAACCGATTTCCGTCAAAGTTTTCGCCGCGCAACGCAATAAAAAGCCCGCCGCGAACGAGAGCGCGCGTGTCGGTGAAGATACCGCTAATCAATGTGTTGGGATCGCCGGAAAGCACTCTGCCCCCGGCGGCCAGCGCCAGAATATCCAGTCGTTCAGTCATCTTGAGCTACTCCTGTTTCTCGGCGGTACCGCTTCGCTCATTCGTAATTCATCCTTCATAATTCATCCTTCATAATTCACAATTCATCCTTCATCCACCTGGCGTCGCTGAATGGCCGCGAGCGCTTGTTCCATATCCGAGAAGTGGCGCTTTTCAGAGCCGCATATCTGATAGTTTTCGTGCCCTTTGCCAGCGATTAAAACCACGTCGCCCGAACGCGCTTCGCGAATAGCCAAATCAATCGCGCGAGTTCTGTCGGCATCCACAATGAACTTCTGTTCGTTATGAATGCCCTGACAAATCTCCGCGATGATGGCCTGCGGATCTTCCGTGCGCGGATTGTCGCTGGTGATCACGCCCAAATCCGCCAACTCTTCCACGACACGCGCCATCTTTGGCCGTTTGCCGTGATCACGGTCGCCGCCACAGCCGAAGACCGCGATTAGACGCGACGGATTTAATTGCCGCAACGCGGACAGCACTCTGCGCAGCGCATCGTCTGTGTGAGCGTAATCCACCAGCACGCGGAAGGGCAGTTTGCCAGTTGGATCACTCACAGCCTCGAGGCGCCCCGGCACACCTGGAAAACTCGTCACTCCCGACACGGCTTGATCAAACGACACGCCCAGACTGACCGCCGCCGCCATAGCGCCCAAGCAATTTTGTACGTTATGCGCGCCGACCAAATTCCAAATTACTTCTCGTTTTCCCCACGGCGATTCCAGTTCAAAACAAGTGCCGTGAATATCCATGCGGCGAATGCGTCCGAACAGTTCAGCCGAACAAGATCGCCGATCAGACGCGGCAGTCGCCATCGAAAATCCCAAAACTTTGGCGCGTGTATGTTGCGCGTAGTGAACACCGGCCTCGTCGTCCAGATTCAGCACGGCAACCGCGTGAGCCGACAGATTGCCAAACAATGTCCCCTTGGCATCACGATAAGCTTCCATGGTGCGATGGTAATCCAGATGATCCTGTGTCAGGTTGGTGAATATCGCCACAGTAAAGTCAATATCCGCAACTCGTTGCTGACATAATGCATGGCTGGACGTCTCCATCATCGCGACACCACAACCGGCATTGGTCATAGTGCGCAGATACCGATGCAAATCCACTGATTCGGGCGTCGTGAGAGGCGCTTCA
>JAZDLP010000261.1:0-2578 GCA_043801885.1 Planctomycetota bacterium
GTCTGACGATAAAAGATTTAGTCATAGTCATCCTCCCTCCAAAAGAAGTGTTCACCAAATACTTCTTCGGCAAGGGAGGATTTTTTCTTTACATAAACTTTAAATTCCTTAATTAAAATTCCTTAACTATGTGCCATTCGGTCATGGCGCAAATGCTCAATATCCTGATAACCCAATTCAACGGCCTGCGCAAGAGCCTGAATGGCTTTCTCTTTCTGGCCGGTTAGAGCGTAGGAACAAGCCAGGTTGTAATGAACCAGTTTATTCTCGGGGCAGTTGCGCGAAAGACTGATGTCCAGTTCTAGGCCTTTCTGGTATTCGCCCTTGCGAGTGTATAAATCGCCAAGCAGCGACAAGGCTTCAAAATGCGCGGCATTAGCGCGTAAAATTTCCTGACAGAATTGAATATCGAAGTCAACATCGTCAGACACGGAAGTTTCAATGGCATCAAACAAGTTTGAGCACAAACCAATCGTGTACAAGTCGCGAATATCCAACGACGTCAGACTGCGTGTCTTGCGGCTGCTGCGTTTACGCACTACAAAAACTCCTTTAGAGTGTGTCGGAAAATTAGTTGACTGAAATTATATACCTTCAGAACAGTCACCTGAATCCATGAACTATACTCCGCACGGGTTAAAACCCAGCTTTTAAATTTATACTGCACGCGGCTGAAAATACCGGTTTTTTGCTCAATAATGCGGCATGCTGGCACCCCTTCGGGGTGCGACTAAAATCAATTTTTTTCCGGTGGTATCGCTTCGCTCAACCACCGGCTAATAGCTTTGAACCCTCCGGGTTCTCGTCAAATATACTGCACGCGAGTTCGATTCCAGCTTTTTCTACTGGGTGAAAAAACTGGCTTTTCAACCGCGCGGAGTATATTCGGCGGCAACTCGGGCGGCCCGCTGGTTAGCATGGATGGCAAGATCGTGGGTATCAACGAAATCTCTCTGGGGCTGGGTGGAGCGATTCCGGCAAATTTAGCCCGCGAAGTCGCCAATCAAATTATTCAGAACGGACAAGTGCGGCGCGGTTGGATCGGTATTAATTGCCAGCCGTTGCTCAAAAGTTCGGGCGCTGAACGTGGCGCGCTAATCTCTGAAGTGTTCAAAAATTCTCCGGCGGAGGCCGCGGGAATCAAGGCCGGCGACGTTATTTTGGAATACGACGGCAAACCGGTGAGCGTGCGCTTTGTCGAAGATGTCCCCGATTTCAACCAACGCATGAGCAATATGCTCGTCGGCTCGGTAGCGCGGCTGGAAATTCTGCGTGATGGCCAGAAAATTAAAGTGAATTTGACGATTGCGTTGCGCGAAGCGGCTCGCGGCGAAGAACATGAACTGAAACCTTGGGGTATCACCGCGCGGCAGATCACTACGTTTGCCGCTCAGGAACTAAAACGCGACAACAAGACCGGCGCGTTTGTCTGGTCGGTTCGGCCCGGTGGCCCGGCCGGAGAAGCCAAGCCCGCCATTATCTCTCAAGACGTCATCGTTAGCGTGGGCAACACGCCGATTCAAAGCCTGGCGCATCTGGAGGAAGTTACCGAGTCTATCGTCAAAGGCCAGACCAAGCCTGTTCCTACCGTGGTGAACTTTGAACGCAAAGGCGAACGTATGCTGACCGTCGTGAAACTCGGTATCAGCAGCGACGACGATAAATCCAGCGAAGTGAGCAAAGCCTGGTTGCCGGCCGCTTATCAGGTGCTGACGTCCGATCTGAGCGAAGGTCTGAAACTGAAAGGCGTCTGCGGTGTGCGTATCACGCAGGTTTATCCGAAGTCCACTGCCGAAGCGGCCGGGCTGAAGATCGGCGACATTATCACTCACTTGGACAACGAAGCGGTTCAGTGTTCTCAGCCGGAAGACATCGAGGTTCTGGCGCAGATGATTCGGCAGTACAAGATTGGCGCGGAGGTCGAGTTTGCCGTGTTGCGCGAGCCGAAGTATGAGAAAGCGAAGCTCAAAATCAAACTGGTGGAACGGCCTCGATCATCAGCGCAGATGAAAAGCTATAAAGATACAAACTTCGACTTTGAAGCGCGGGATATCACCTACATGGACCGCGTCAAAGAAGACTGGAGCGCGGAGCAGACCGGCGCGATAGTAACGGCTGTCGAACCTGGCGGCTGGGCCGCGCTGGCGCATTTGGGCGTTCAAGACCTGATCCTGGCGATAGATGGCCATTCCATCAAAAACGTCGCCGCATTGGAAGCGTATATGAAGACTGTCGCGGAGAAACGGCCGCGCTATGTCACATTCTTTGTTCGCCACGGCATCCACACCATTTTTATTGAACTCGAACCGGCGTGGGCGGCTCATAAATGATGAGTGATGAGCGGTGAGTGATGAGTGATGAGTGATGAGCGGTGAGTGATGAGTGGCGAATGACTGTTTGTTGAGAACCCGGAGAGTTCGTAGGGGCGGGTTCCAAACCCGCCCTGAAGGGGCGGTGGGTGTGTAGTCTGGGACTAGAGTTCCCGCGCCCTTTCAGGGCGCTTTAGCGTTTTGACGTCGTTGTCCTGTGGCTGAAGCCACAGGCTATTACCCTTCACGCTTTCAGCGTGAAGACGATG
>JAZDLP010000296.1:0-3128 GCA_043801885.1 Planctomycetota bacterium
ATTACAGCCATTTCGGACAACATCATTCGCGAGAAATTATTTTATTCTTGACGGCAATGATAGCATGAATAAGATGGGATAATTTATTCTCCCTTTATACGAGTGGTTGAATTCGATGAAATTCTTTCGTTTCCCACATAAGTAAGAGTCTATTGATGCCCGATATTCATTATATTGCACATGAAAATGAGGTGGATTATGTTCATCAAAGTACATTGAGATAATGATTCCAAGAAATCTTGATATTTCTGGCATGTTTTACCTTTCGTCTGCAACTCAAGCATACTGTGCGCGACCGAAATTTCAGCGGTATTCCTTAACTTTAATGGCGCCGTTCAGCGCGGCCAGCGCGCCTGCCGCTAACGCGCTCATTTCTTCCATCTTCGGATAAACTTTGAAAGGCGCAATGAAAGCGGCGTATTTTTTTATCAATCTTACCATCTTTTTTGAATTAGCCAGGCCGCCGGTCAATACCACCGCGTTCACTTTTCCGGATAAAACCGTCGCCGCCGCGCCGATTGACTTGGCGATTTGATACGCCATCGCTTCGTAAATAATTGCCGCTTTTTTGTCGCCTTGAACGATTCGTTTCTCGACTTCTCGGCAATCATTTGTGCCCAGATGAGCAACCAAGCCGCCGGCGCGAGAGATGATCCGTAATATTTCGTCGAGTTTAAATTTGCCCGAGAAACAGAGCCGGGCCAAATCACCGGCCGGCAGCGAACCGGCACGCTCGGGCGAAAAAGGGCCTTCGCCATCCAACGCGCTGTTGACGTCAACGACTTTGCCTTTGTGATGCGCGCCGACGGAGATTCCACCGCCTATATGCGCGACGACAAAGTTGGCCGCTTCATAGCGCACTTTGAGCGCCTTGGCCGCGTGGCGCGCCGCTGCCTTCTGAGACAGCGCGTGAAACTTGCTGATACGCGGAATGTCCGGATAGCCAGATATTCGTGCGATGTCCCACAGTTCATCCACGATCGGCGGGTCGAGAATAAACGCCGGACAGCCACCGATTCCGGCCAGTTCAGCCGCCAGTGGCGCGGCCAGATTGCACGGGTGTTCGCCCCACTTCGCGCTGTTCAAGTCGGCAATCATCTGTTCATTAATGGCGTACACGCCGCCGTCAATGGGCTTGGTCAGTCCGCCGCGCGCAGCAATAGCGTCGAAATCCGCCGCCTCGTAGCTTTTTTGCTTCAGGCAGGCCTGTATCATATTCTTGCGAAACGAGTATTGATCGGCGATACGTTTGAAAGGCGCCAATTCAGCGCGAGTGTGAAACAGCGATTCTGCGAACAAGCAGCGTCCGCCGCGAAAAACCGCCAGCTTGGTAGATGTGGAACCGGGATTGATAACCAAGATCAAAACGTTTTTTTTCCGAACGACGAATGTTGTTGTCATCGAATGCCTCATGTAGTGGCTGGTGGTTAGTGGCTGGTGGTTAGTGGCTAGTGGCTAGTGGTCACCAGTCACCAGCCACCAGTCACCGGCCACCAGTCACTACTCATCGTTCGCCATAAACGCGGCCAGGGCGATTGCGTATAGTTTGGACGCGCTACTGTCTGAACGCGAGGTTACGATGATCGGCGCCGTGGCGCCGAGCACGACCGGAGCGATCTCCAGTCCGGCAAAATAGACCAGTGACTTATAAAGGATATTCCCAGCTTCAATATCAGGCGCCAAGAGAATATCAGCTTTGCCGGCGACTGGGCCGCGCACGTTTTTGTGTTTGGCGGCGTTGAGCGAGAGCGCCAGGTCCAGCGCGTACGGCCCGGCCACGATAACATCACCAAATTGTCCGCTCAGACTCATCTGCGTAAGGATGGCCGCGTCGGTGGTTGCGGTCATGTCCGGCTTAATCGTCTCGACGGCGGCCAGCGCCGCGACTTTTGGCCTGGCAATACCGAGGCATTTTGCCAGCGCAATGGCGTTGCGAATAATCTCCACTTTACGCCCGATATCCGGATTGATATTAACTCCGGCATCCGTCAGGATCATTAGTCGTCCGATCCGCGGCGAGTAAAAGACAGCCGCATGACTTAAAATCCGACCGGTCGTCAGTCCGTTCTCGCGATCCAGCACGGCCTTCAACACCACTGCGGTGGAGACCAGACCTTTCATCAGAATTTGAGCTTCACCGGCGCGGCACATCTTCACCGCAGCCAGCGTCGCCGCTGTCGGATCCGGTTCAGAGACAATCTTCACGCCTTGCAGCGAGATGCGTAATGAACGAGCTAGGCGTTTAATTTTCTGCGCATCGCCAAACAGCGCCGGCTCGGCGATGCCTTCACGCATCGCGACGCTGATACTTTTAAGCACGGCGTCATCTTCAGCGGCCGCGACCGCCAACACCGGCTTGCGACGCAGGCGTTTGACTGTCGCCACCAAATCGTCGAGATTGCCGATTCGATTGTGTTTAGTACTAGGCATTGTCATCAAACCTCGTCGCCGCGCACCAACGCCACTCGACCGGTTCGAGCGAGAGCGCGGATGCCCAGTGGCCGCAGCATAGCGATCAAGCCGTCAACCTTCTCCGGCTCGCCGGCCAATTCCAGAGTGATGGTGCTGCGTCCCACGGCAATAGCGCGTGCGCCGAATAACTCCGCGATCTGTGACACATGATTGATCGTTTCTGTTTGCGTGCTCACTTTAATCAGCGCCAGTTCGCGATCGACAAAATCTTTGCGCGCCAGATCGTCAACTTTGATCACCTCTTTTAATTTTTTCAATTTCTGTGTAATCTTCCGCACCTCATGGTCGTGACCTTCAACCACGATCGTCATGCGCGACGTATCGAACAGATCCGTTTCGCTGACGGCGATACTCTTAATGTTGATCTCAAACGCGCTGAAAGCGTGAGCTACTCGCTCCAGAACCCCCGTGCGATTTTTGACCAGGCCGGAAATGGTATGCTTCATCACTTATCTCCTTCAATCTGCTTCAAAAATATCGCTCGACCCATCGTAGACGGTTACGAAATTTTGTAACCGTTCAGTCCTTATCTTTTATCCAACGGTTTATAGCCATTCAGATAGTGTAAGAAAGGGAGATATGGAGATTATGGAGATAGGGGGATATTATTTTAAATTCAACTCTTCTGTGTCAGCGTAGGCGCAGTCTTAATTTCA
>JAZDLP010000321.1:0-4626 GCA_043801885.1 Planctomycetota bacterium
AGCAACTTGTTCGTCTATACCCATATCCTAGTCCACGCAGAGGCATACTTGACTTTTGCGCGTATCCGTGTTTTATTAAATCGTTAAGAGGATCAACGGGCCACACGAGTGGCTCTTTTTTTTTGGGCGCGCAATTTCTAATTTATGTCGGAGATTAAATCTCATTCCTGCCTTCAAGCCTGTTGATACAAGTATGAAGTTTACGCAGTTGGAAGCGGAGATTTTAAAATTCTGGCAGGAACACGATATTTTCCATAAATCATTGACTATCAGGGAAAACGTCAAGGATTCGCGCCATTGGGTTTTCTACGAAGGCCCTCCGACGGCCAACGGGAAACCGCACCCAGGACACGTATTGACGCGCGTCGTCAAAGACCTCTTCCCGCGCTATAAGACCATGTGCGGCTATTACGTTCCGCGCAAAGCCGGATGGGATACTCACGGGCTGCCTGTCGAGATCGAAGTCGAAAAAGATCTGCAGCTCAACGGCAAGACCGAAGTTGAAAAATATGGCGTCGAACCATTCGTGCGTAAATGTATGGACTCGGTCTTTCGCTATACAACTGATTGGGAGAATCTCACCAAGCGCATTGGCTTTTGGATTGACTTGAAAGACGCTTACGTCACGTATCACCAGAGCTACGTCGAGAGCGTTTGGTGGTCGCTGAAGGAATTGCACGCGCAGAATCTGCTCTACAAAGGGCACAAAATCCTGCCTTGGTGCCCGCATTGCCAGACAGCATTGTCCAGCCATGAAGTCGGCCTGGGTTATCAGGAAGTTGAAGATCCGTCAGTCTTCGTCACGTTCCGCGATGTGAACTGGGCGCAAAATAAAACCAGTTTCCTGGCGTGGACAACGACGCCTTGGACACTGCCCAGCAACGCTGGCCTAGCCGTCAAAGCCGACACTGAATATAGCTATGTCAAAGTTGACGGTGGCGTTGGAGTCGAATCTGAAATACTGATCATGGCAACGGCTTTGGTCAAGCAAGTCATGGGCAAAATCCAATACGAGATCGTCAAGACCGAACTCGGCAGCACGCTAGTCGGACGCCGCTATCAACCGTTGTTTGATTGGTACGTACCGGACGAGGGTACGAATACTTGGAGAGTTTGCGCCGCAGACTTTGTCGCGCTCGACACCGGTTCCGGCATTGTCCACTTGGCGCCTGCCTTCGGCGCTGACGACTACACGTTGGGACAGAAAGAAAGATTGTCGGTTATTCAACTTGTGCGGCCTGACGGCACGTTCGTTGAAGGCTGCGGATCATTCACCGGCCGCTTCGTCAAAGACGCAGACAAGGATCTTATCAAGGACCTGAAAGATCGAGGACTATTGTTCAAACGCGAGAGCATTAAACATGACTATCCGTTCTGCTGGCGCTGCGATAATCCGTTGATCTACTATGCTCGCGGCGGTTGGTTCATTCGCACTACGCGCGAAATCCGGCAGGTTATCGAGAATAACCAAAAAGTGGACTGGCATCCGGAGCACATCCGCGACGGACGCTTTGGCAGTTTCTTGAACAATAACATTGACTGGGCGTTGTCGCGCGAACGATACTGGGGCACGCCGCTGAATATCTGGCTGTGCGAGTGTGGCCATCAGGAAGCCATCGCTTCGTTTGAAGAACTCAAACATAAACCTGGCGCGAAGGGGCTCGACGCTTTTGATCTCGCGAAAAAGAAAGACCCAACACTCAACGATCACTTGCGCGTACATAAGCCGTGGATAGACGCCGCGACGTTTGCGTGTTCAAAATGTGGCCAGGAGATGCGACGCGCGCCGGAAGTCATTGATTGTTGGTACGACAGTGGCGCGATGCCTTTTGCGCAGTGGGGGTATCCGCATGCGCTAGGTTCAAAAGAGAAATTCAATCTCGCGTTTCCAGCGGATTTCATCAGCGAAGCGATAGATCAGACACGCGGCTGGTTCTATTCGCTCATCACCGAAGCCACGTTGCTCAACGACAGTTTTGCGAAGACGTCGGGGAAGAAGGCGGCGTATCCGCTGCCGTACAAGACTTGTCTGGTGCTTGGGCATGTCTGCGACGAGAAGGGCGAGAAACTCAGCAAAAGCAATCCGGATCACCGAACGCCAAAGTACGATCCAAACGCGATCCTGGATGAGGAAGGCGCCGACGCGCTGCGTTGGTTCTTCTATTCTGTAACCAATCCATGGACCAGCGCGCGATTCTCGCGGTCAGGAGTACGCGAAGCGCAGAAAGAATTTCTGATCAAGCTGCGCAACGTCTATTCGTTCTTCGTAATCTATGCGAACATAGACGGCTTCGATCCCAGTCAGCTCGATACCGCCAATCAAGGCCAAACGTTACTGGACCGCTGGGCGCTGTCGGAGTTACACAAAACCATCGCCGAGACGCGTGCGCGTTTGGACGATTACGATATCTACGTCGCGGCGCAGAGCCTCAACACGTTTGTCGAGTCGCTGTCGAACTGGTACGTGCGACGCTCACGTGATCGGTTCTGGTCAAGCTGGCAGACGCAAGACAGGAGCAACGCGCATGATCAAGAGAAACTCAGCGCGTATTGGACGCTGTATGAATGTTTGCTCGCCATATCGCAACTGGCGGCTCCGTTTGTGCCGTTCATGAGCGAGGAACTCTGGCAGAATCTGGCGCGTGGGCCGCTGGGCGACAAAGTTCCAGAGAGCGTGCATCTCTGTCATTATCCGGAGTCGGATGCGAGTGTGATTGACGAACAGCTTGCTGATGAGATCGCGCTAGTGCGCGAGGTCGCCAGTCTCGGTCGTGCGGCGCGCGCGGGCGCAAAGCTGAAGACGCGCCAGCCGCTGTCGAAAGTAGTCATTGTGCTGACAGGCGAAGGGCGCGACGAAGTGGTGCGTAAGCATACGCAAGTATTGCTTGACGAATTAAACGTGAAGGCGATAGAGATCGCGCATCAAGCGGATCAGTACGTCAACTATGAACTGAAACCGAACTTCAAGGCCATCGGCGCCAAGCGCCGCGAATTAGTGCCGCTGATCAAGAGTGCGCTGGCGACCGCCGATGCGTCAAAATTGCGTATTGAAATGGAAGCTAATGGGAAGGCGAATCTTGACCTGATAGGCGGCCAGTCTGTTGAACTGACGCTCGAAGAAATTGCCGTCTCGCTAAAAGCCAAAGAAGGCTATGCTGCTGCCAGCGGGCGTACTGTCGTTGTGGTTCTCGACACGCATCTGACGCCGGAGTTGCTCGACGAAGGCGTGGCACGCGAACTGATTAACCGCATCAACGGTTGGCGTGGCGATTTGAATTTGGTATATGAACAGCGCATCAGACTGGCGATTAAAGGCAGTCCGAAACTTGAGAACGTGGCACGCAAATTCGCCGAGCACATCTGCGAACAAACTGTCGCTCTCGAATTAAAAATTGCGGACCCGCCCGCGAGCTGGCAGACGCTGGAGATAGATGTGGACAACGAAAAGGCCATGCTGGCGCTGACTAAAGCGTAGCGCAGGCGTCTCGCTTGCCAGACTCAATAGGTAAAAAAATAGTAACCGTTCAGTCCCTTCAAGCAATAAACCGCTAATAAACGCGAATGAACGCGAATCACAGAAGAAAAAAATATTAGCGTCTATTCGCGTGTATTCGTGGTTAATAAGGTGAACATAGACTGAACGGTTACAAAAAATAAATCATCTGTGTCTCTCTGCGTCATCTGTGGAAAAAATAGCCTGAACGGTTACAAACAATATGGAGTTTTAATCGCGTGCGGTATAATGATTAAAATGGTCGGCGCCATTCCCATCGCGTCTTTAAAGCGAAATCTCATGCAGGTACGCGAGCGAATCGCCGCGGCTGCCGCACGAGTCTCCAGGCTGCCGGATACGGTCAAACTGGTTGCGATTGCCAAGTCCGTCGGCGTGGCGGAGATCAAAGCGTTGATGGAATTGGGCGTGACCGAGATCGGCGAGTCGCGCGCGCAGGACGCGAAGAAAAAGATAATGGCGCTCGGAGCGGCGGCGGGCGCGCATTGGCATCTGGTCGGCCACTTGCAAACTAACAAAGCCGACCAGGCCGCCAGTCTCTTTCAGACCATTCATTCCGTGGATTCGATCCGCGTAGCGCAGGCGTTGCATAAAGAAATGCGGAAGCTGGCGGATCAGACGAAGATGAGTCAACCGTTGCGGTGCTTGCTGGAGATCAACGTGGCCGGTGAATCAAGCAAGTTTGGGTTGCCGCCAACGGTGACGGAGATTGCGGAGATATTGCGGGTGACGAATGATTTGAGCGCGTTGCGAATTGTGGGCTTGATGACCATGGCGCCTTACGTGGAGAACGACGCAACTGTTTCGCGGCCGATTTTTCAGAAACTGCGTGAATTGCGCGATGAACTCAATGACCAGCGCTGCTATTCGCATCCGCTTATTGAACTTTCGATGGGCATGTCGCAAGATTATTGGATTGCCGTGGAGGAGGGCGCTACTTTGGTGCGAATAGGATCGGCGCTTTTTGAAATATAAAAATTTCGTAACCGTTCAGCCTATACGTCAGATGTGTAAGAAAGGGGATAAGGAGATAATGGGGATAGTGGAGATAATGGAATATCCAGAAAACTTAGTTGCTGAGAAAATAATTCAATGAATCAGCATGGTTCAAATAC
>JAZDLP010000340.1:0-5188 GCA_043801885.1 Planctomycetota bacterium
GCAAGAACAACGACAGCAGGATGTCAAACGATTTAATGACGAGATGACCGGCCCGAAGTCGAAATACAAGGATCTTCCAAAATTTTGAAATTTCGTAACCGTGTAGTGCGAGAAAAGGAAATTACGAATTAAGAATTACGAATTAAGAATTACGAATTAAGAATTAAAAATTAAGAATTAAGAATTACGAATTAAGAATTAAGAATTAAAAATTAAGAATTACTGTTCGGCGAGAATCCGCAGATTCGTAGGGGCAGGTTCCAAACCCGCCCTTGTTAGCCGGTGGTTGAGCGAAGCGACACCACCGGAAGATGGATTCAATTATTGATCGCACTCCGGAGGAGTGCCAGCACCTCGCTACTGGGTAAAAAAGCCGAAACTTCAACCGCATGGAGTTATATGGTGAACGGATACAAATAACGAGGAGGCAGGCTAATGACACAAAGCAGCGAAATCAGTCGAAGAATCTTTTTTTCGAAGTATAGTTTTCCTTCAATCAACAATCTGCAATCAAAAATCAACAATCTGCAATCAAAAATCAACAATCAAAAATTCAGTAATCGTTCTTTTTCTCATCGCTTGCGCGGCCACTACGTCCCTTTTTTCTGGCGAGGAGGCCAAGGTATCTCCGGGACAAAAAGGCAAAATAGAAGTGCCGGGCAACCAATATGCTTCTGTTATCTACATTCCGAATGACTACAAAGATGGCCTGAAACTTCCGCTCATTTTTTTCATGCACGGAGCAGGCGGAAAACCGAACACGTGGCTGTTCCAAGAGGCCACCGGCGGAGAAGGATACATTGTTGTGGGCCTGGCATATGGCGGCGTGGCAGATAGCGGCGCGAACGGCATCAGAAGCGATCCGGCCATCTGCGCAGCCATGATTCAATACATCGCCCAGGTTCGGGAAATTGTGAAAAAGACCTACGGATTCAATGAACAACAAGTTTTTCTCGCCGGATTCTCGATGGGTGGTTGGGGAGTGAATTACTACGGCTTTAACAAGAAGGCGCAGGGGCTTTATCGCGGCTACTGCATCCTCGCTGCCGGCCCAATGAGACAAGACGAGGTGGATTTTTCGGTGGCCAAAGGGTTGCCTGTCCTTCTCCTCAACGGCGAGAAAGACGCAAATATCGAGGTAGCCAATAAAGGGAAACCAGCTCTTGAAAAAGCTGGCGCCATTGTGAAACAAGTTATTATTCCAGGCGCAGGACACGTGCCTAAAGCTGAGAACACGCATGTCTTGTTGAAGGAGTGGTTGAAAGAATGGGGGCCACTGAAGGCAGTCTTAGAACTTCTTAAAAAAGCTCAAGATATGGAGAAGACAAGTCTAGGCAAGGCTATGACGCTTTACGAAGAGGCGTTCGCTTTGGGTAGTGTGGTTTTGACCGATCCGGAGGTAAAGAGCGCTCATGAACGACTCGACGCGCTTCTAGCTCAGACAAAACAGGAATGGGATGCGGCTATGACGCTTATTGATCAGAAACGATACTACGACGCTATCGCTCTCATCGAGAAGTTCGCTGCGCAATACAAGGGTCATCGTCTTGCTCAAGAGGCGGAAAAAAAGATTGTCGAGCTGAAAAACAACGAAGAAGTGAAGAAATATCTCGCGATTGGAGCCGCTCAAAAAAGCAAAGACGAAGCGGCGTCCGCGGCCGAACAATTGTTAGCTCGTGCGCTGGAACAACTTCAGGCAAAAGATTATCCCAAGGCTTCGGATATTCTCAAACAAGTCGTGGCTTTGTACCCCGGAACGCCGAGCGCCGAGAAAGCTACCATTCAGTTAAAAGCTTTCATGGATGATCCGAAGATCGTCACGGCGCTAAAAGCCGTCGAGATGAATGCCGAGTGCCGCAAGTGGCTATCTTCGGCCAAAAACTACCGCGCCAATGGTATGCAGACGGAAGCTCTTGCTCTTTTGGATCAGATCATTCAAAAATATCCCCAGTCCGACTGGGAGCGCGAAGCGTTGTCTCTAAAAATGGAGATAAAACCGTAACGCAAGCGTTGCGCCTGCCTGTTTTGACAAATGCAGTAGCTCTAAACACCCCCGTTCAAGCCGAGACAGCTTTTCACTCACTGCTTCCTGAATAGCGCGACTACGATTCTCATACCCACATTTCCAAAGTCAAGGTTGCCTTTTATCTGCGACAGACACTTAGCAAAAAAGCTGGTTTTTCACTCGCGCAGAGTATACAAAGAAGTTGTAGCGTTTTCCATTCGGATGAACTGAATATGGCAGCGGCAATACCAGAACGCGTTGGCAATTTCCGTATTGTGGAGAAATTGGGACAGGGCGGCATGGGCATGGTCTTTCGAGCCATGCACAGCACGCTGGAACGCCCGGTCGCGTTGAAATTATTGCCCGCCGAGTTCGCTAATCATCCTGAATACGTGATGCGTTTCCTTCGCGAAGCGCGCACCATCGCTACTTTGCAGCACGAAAACATCATACAGGTTTACGATGCCGGCGAGCAAGACGGGCAATACTACATCGCCATGGAATTGGTGGATGGTGAAAATCTGCTCAAGTACGCCGAAGGCAAAGGCCGCTTGCCCGAACAGGAAGGATTGGCGCTGCTGTTACAAGCCGCCAAAGGTCTCGTCGCCGCGCACGCCAAGGGTTTGGTCCACCGCGATATAAAGCCTGAAAACCTGTTGCTGGGCAAAGATAACGTGCTGCGCATCGGAGATTTTGGTCTGGTCATGGAATCCACCTCGACGACGCAGTTAACCGTTACCGGCGCATGCCTCGGCACACCTATGTACATGAGTCCCGAACAAGCCGACGGCGAACAAGCTGACGCGCGTACTGATCTATATTCGCTGGGCGTCACTTTCTATCGCATCCTCACCGGCCAGGCGCCGTTCACCTCGACTACAGTGATGAACCTGTTGTTTAAACACAAATTCGAAGCGCCGCCGGATCCGCGCTCACTGCGTCCGGAACTGTCGCAGGACGTGGCGTACTTGCTGCTGCATCTGTTAGCCAAGAAGCGTGAAGATCGCCCGCAGAGCGCGCAGGCGCTGATCGAGATGATCGAGGGTATTAAATGCGGACGGCAGATTTCGCCACCGCCAGTCTTCGTCGCAGCGACCGCCGATCTGAGCGGCTCTGCTCTGGGCATCTCTACTCAACTGACGACTTCGTCGCGCGCAACGCGTAAGAAAATCCTGCCAGCCGCGGCGATGATTATCGTGTTGATCGTCGGTATCGGACTGTACCTCTTTCATCGTGAACGACGTTCGCTGAACGAATTGATCGTCAGTCCGCCAGTCACCAGTTCTGCTCTGTACTTGCAGACTCGCGGCGATGCGGCTTTTGCTACCGAACGCTATGCCGAAGCGCTGGAAATTTTTCGCGAAGCGCTGGCCGAGTCGCCACAGAATCCCGAATTAAAAACCCGCCTCGCCCGCACTGAAAAAGCGATGAAGTTCAAAGAGTTGATGCGACAAGCCGAATTAGCTGAGTCTCGGGGCGAACTGGATGAAGCCGCCACGCGCTATAGCGAGGCCGTGGCGCTGGATGAAGGCGAGACGGCAAAAAAATGGGCTGATCGAGTCTATGAAAGAATCGCCAGCAACGCCACGATGCCGTCCTCGAAGCGCGATGATGAACGCAAACAGCAGATCGAAAAAGCGCGTGCTGCTGAAAAAGACGCCAAGTACGAGATCGCCGCCGACGGCTATGCGCGCGCCGCCGCGCTCACCGACGGCGCCGCGCGCGTGAAGCTCGCCGATAATGCTTCCGAATGCCGTCGTCAGCATTACCTGGCTCAAGGCGCCACCGCCGAAAGCCAGACTGATTATGCCACCGCCGCGACGCAGTATAGCCGCGCGCTTGGCATCAAAGCCGACCCAGCCGTCTCCGCCAAACTGGATAATGTTCAAAAACTGGCCGCCAATGCCGTCGAAAATAACGCTCTTTATGCCGCCGCGATGCGTGCCGCGCAGACTGCGATCACCACGCGCGATTATCAGCGCGCTCGTGCTCAGCTCGATATCGCCATCAATCTGAAGCCCAACAATACGGAAGCCATCGCTCAACAGAAGGAGATTGATCGCCTCGAAGCCGCCGCCAAACCCACGCCGCCACGCGTTGCCGATTCTACGATCATGCTGCGTCGAGTGGCGACGTTGCTCGCGGACGGCAAGGATGAAGCGGCGCTGGCCGAACTGAACGCCGGCTTGACTGCCGATCCTGACCATGCCGATCTTAAAAAATTTAAAACAGCCATCGTCCAAATGCGGACTAGCGCCAACATCTACGCCGAGTTGCAGAAAATTAGTTCATCCGGCCAAGACAAAGTGCGCGACATGCGCGACGAAGACGATGATGAGCAGGCTCGCAAACTCAGGCGCAGTCTTTTGGATTTGAGCGCGCGTTTTACGAATAGCGCCAGCCTGATACGACCGATGGCGCAAGATTATAATTACGAAAGCGTGCGTCGCTGTCTCGAAACCGCCAAGAACGACGCCAAAGAACTGGCCAACGATCTTTCTGCGGCTGCGCAAATCTGCGAAACCCGCGCGGAAAAAACTGGCAAGAAGAGCGAGGTTGACATCTTCGGTATTGTCAAGATCGGCGGCGGCGGCAAGAAAGCGGACAAATATGACGAGTTCGCTAAAATCTTTAGAAAACTCGCCACTGAAGCTCGCGCGCTAATTAGGATAGAGGATTAATTGAACATGGATGTACAGGATGTACAGGATAGGGGATTGAAACATGAGCAGATCACCAAGAGTGTGATCGGTTGCGCTTTTGAAGTGATCAACGAACTTGGCGCAGGATTTCTTGAATCGGTTTATGAGAAGGCTTTACTTCTGGCGCTGATACAAAAAGGGATGTCTGCGATACCCCAACATCCCATCAAGGTGATGTTCAGAGGTGAATGCGTTGGTAATTTTTATGCGGATTTATTTGTTGAGGCGAATGTGATCGTTGAGCTGAAGGCTGTCAAGGCCATCGTTCCGGAGCATCAGGCACAGATCATCAATTATCTGAATGCCACAGGGATTGAAGTTGGCCTGCTGATCAACTTTGGCAATCCAAAACTCGAATACAAGCGTTTCACAAGAAGCAAAGATTTCAAACATGGATAAACAGGATGAGCAGGATAAAGAAAGCTGTAATAATTTAAGTGTTAAAATCCTGCATATTCTGTATATCCATGTGAACAAGAAG
>JAZDLP010000356.1:0-2888 GCA_043801885.1 Planctomycetota bacterium
GGAACCAGTTCCGATCTCATTAGAGTCTTATGAGAATAATACATGGGTGCCTTTGATATATGAGATTCGTCAAAAGGGGATGGAAATATATTCAGCAGAGTAGCCATTCAGGATGCATCCCGGCTCGGTGACAACACCCAAAGTGGGTTATCGGGATTACTTACGTCGCCTGATTCTGATCAGAGCACGCCTGAACCGCATGAGGCGCAGGGCGAGTATAATCCTCAGATACCCGAGTCGCCGCTACGGATTCCGCAGTTCCCTGTCGTCAGTGAACACCGATTGGAACTACTCGCTCCCGCCGGCAACCTGGACGCGGCCTTTGCGGCGTTCCACTACGGCGCCGATGCGATCTATCTTGGCTTGAAAAAGTTTTCCGCGCGCGCCGAGGCGGAGAACTTCACGCTCACCGAAGTCGCTGAAATCACCGCCTTCGCGCGCGCGCAGCCGCGCCGGCGCAGCGTCTTCATCACGGTCAACACGCTGGCGCTGCAGAGAGAGCTGCCGGAGCTGATCGAGACACTCGGCGCGCTCTCCGATATCGGCGTGGACGCGCTGATCATTCAGGATCTCGGCGTGTATTATATTGTCCGACGTTATTTTCCGGAACTTCAATTACACGCCAGCACTCAACTGGCCGCGCATCATCGCGCAGGCGCCGAAACGCTGAAAGCCATGGGTTTTCGCCGCGTGATTCTGGCGCGCGAATTGACACTCAATGAAATCCGCGAGATCGCCGCGATTACCGATCTCGAGATCGAAGTTTTCGTTCACGGCGCGCTTTGTTACGCCTACAGCGGACTGTGTCTGCTTTCATCGCAACTCACCGGCCGCAGCGGCAATCGTGGCCGGTGCACTTACGCCTGTCGAGATCGGATGGCGATTACCGGCGCGCCGGAGACGCTGCGCGACGGAACGCGCGTCAAACGCGACCCGCGCTCCGGCTTCGCGTTTTCCATGAAAGACCTGGCGTTGCCGGATTATCTACCAGCGCTACGCACGGCAGGCGTCTCGGCGCTGAAGATTGAAGGCCGCAAGAAGAGTCCGCTCTACGTCGCTACGACTACAGATTACTATCGCCAACTGCTCGATGGCAAATTGACGCCGCAAGATCGCGCTGCGCATGAAGCCGATATGAAGACTGTCTTCAGTCGCCCTTGGACACGCTTGTTTGTGCAATCGCACAAGGACAAAGAGGTAGCCGACCGCGATACCGTCGGCCACCGCGGCAATCCAATTGGCGTGGTCGGAGCCGTGGTTCGCGGCGGATCAGGCGGAACATGGCTGCGTTTCAAGACAGCGCAGGCTATTGAACGGCACGATGGCTTGCAGATTGACGTGCCGGGATTGGGTAAACCATTCGGCTTTGCGGTCAACGCGTTGCGGCTGGTGAAGAGCATGGCGGAACAAGGTTCGCGAGTCAGCGTCTTCGAAGCTCCAGCCGGCGCGATGATCGAAGTGGCGCTACCGGCGGAGCGACCCGAGATTCCCATCGGCGCTACGGTTTATTGCGCGTCGTCGCAGTCCGTGAAACGCCGCTATCGTTACGCTCGCCCAAAGCCAGGCCAGTTCAGCGCTCGGCGCGCGATGGATGTAACGGTCGCGCTTACCGAGAGCGCATTAACCGTGACGGCACGGATTGAGGCTCGACATTCGCACGAAGACACCATCGAAGTTTGCCAAACGCTGCCCGGCCCGTTCGGACGCGCGCAAGATGCGGCGAAAACCACGGCGGCGGCGCGCGCCGCTTTTGAAAAACTGGGACAGACATCGCTGGCACTGCGCCATTTTACTCTCGATAATCCCGGCGACTGCTTTGTGCCATTATCACAGCTCAATGCGCTGCGCCGCAAGATCACCGAAACGGTTGAGACACAGTTGACTACAGCGTTGACAAATCGAGCACAGCAAGTGAAGGATGTCATCTGCGGCGCATCTGTCCTCTCGCCAATCCATAAACAACCATTTCGCTGGTCGGTCAAAGTGGATCGCTGTGGTTTTCTGGACGCTTTTGAAGCCGACGATTGGCGCGATCTGGATGAAGTCGTGATTGATATTGACGCTGATCAATTCGCGACTCTTGCGGAGACGCTATCACGTCTCGCCGCCATCGTGGGGCGTGATCGCATCCGGCTGGCTCTGCCGGCGATTACGCGCTTATGGGAAGAACGGGGATTGCGGCAGAAGATCGAGCGGCTGCGCGCAGATGGCTGGTCGAAGTGGGAAGCGGCTAACCTTTCAGCCTGGACATTTTTAGATTTAAATTTAAATACTGATCCAAGCGCTTCGACAAGCATAGACCTATCCGCGGATTGGTCTATCTATGTCGTCAATCGCGCGGCGGCGCTACAAGCGCTCGCCATGGGTGCGCGACGTTTGACTCTTTCACCGGAAGACGGTTTGGAAAATATGCGCTCGTTGCTGTCCGAATTCGCCGCTCAAGCTACAGTCATTGTGTATCAGGATACGCCACTATTGATCGCCGAATCGTGCGCTTATGCGAATATCATCGGTGGTTGTCCGGGGAAGAGACAGTGTCGCTTCGAGAGCATGGACATGGTGAATGGTTATGGCGAGAGAATGACGGCTCTGGACTACCACTGCCGCACAATTGTGATCAATCGGGATGTTTATTGTTTGGCTCCGCGACTTAAGGATATGGCTGCGAGCGGAGCGATGTGTATGCGCGCGGAATTCATGTATCGCCGTTATAAACCCGAGGAATCGCGTGATGTGTGGCGTCTGGTTCGCGCGGGAAAAAACGTGTCCGGCGGCCAGATTGCTAATTTTGATCGTGGACTGCTATAGATCGCGCAGAATAACACCGCGCATGGTATAGTAATGTAGGGGCGGTTCGCGAACCGCCCCTATTGGCTAACGCGCACGGC
>JAZDLP010000357.1:0-9718 GCA_043801885.1 Planctomycetota bacterium
CATCGGCCAGCCCTCCCTGAAATGAGTTGAGAAACGTTCGAACATCACAAACTGAACTTTCTGTAACCCATTCCTTTTCGAGGTAACTGGCCTTTTTTCAAGTTCCATAGTAACTCTGTGGCTCTGTGGTGAGAATAGACTGAATGGTTGCTGAAAACTAACTATTCAGCCGCTTCACGGGTCCCAGCGCGACCAATGCGCTCGTAGCGTCAAGGGGATACTGAGCGAGTAGTTCGTAGAGATCATCCAGAGTGATTTCTTCTACGCGAGCGAGCATCTCTTCGGGTGTCAACAGTTCGCGTCGTAATGACCATTGTTGTATTAATTGCTGAAAGCGATCAAATGGCGTCTCGGCAGCGAAGATCAACGCCGTACGAGCGCGATTTTTGACGCGCTGCAATTCATCCTGACGGATGCCTTTCTTTAATTTTGCGGCTTCCTTGCGCAAAATTGTCACCACGCGACCTGCATTGACTGGATCACAGGCCGCTTGCGCGGTGATCAACCCCGCATCACGGAAGCCCCAGTAACCGGCGCCGGCTTCTTCGGCCAGTCCCGAATGCTTCAGCGCCCAGTAAAGGCGCGAGTTGCGATCATCGCCGAGGATCGCGCCCAACAGCGCGGCGGCCGGACTGCGCTGATGTTCCAGCGGCAGAGTCGGCCACATCATGACCAGATGCTGGCGCGCGATATTGCGCTGGCAAATGATTTTCTTTCCAGGACAAAAGACCGCCGGAGCAGGCGTCAACTTGACGCACGGCCCATGGCGTTCGCACCACAGCTTTTCAATATCGGTCAGCAAACGCGATTCGTTTACGTTGCCGCAAGCGAACACGATGATGTTGGCCGGCACATACCGCGCCTGATAATACGCCAGCAGCTGAGCGCGTGTCAGCCGCTCGACAGTCTTACGCGTGCCGATAATAGCGCTGCCGAGACGCTGGCCGGCAAAGGCAAGCTTCATCGCCGCATCGAATGCCATGCGCTCCGGCAAGTCGTGGCACCGTGCGATCTCTTCGAGCACGACACGCTTCTCGTTTTCAAATTCATCCGGCGGTAACGCGGGCTGCAGCATGTCGCTGAACAATTCCAACGCACGCGACGTTTCTTCATTCAATACCCACGCGTAGTAACAGGTCTCTTCGTAATCGGTGAAGGCGTTGTAGCGCGCGCCCATCTGATCAAATTCACGGTTGATGTCCCGCCAGGTTCGCGTAGCGGTGCCCTTGAATAATAAGTGTTCGAGAAAATGCGAGACGCCGTCCAGACGAGCGTCTTCCAAGCGCGCGCCGGTCTTGACATAAAAACCCACCGCTGTGGAGATTGCGGTGGGCATTTGTTCAAGCACAACGGTCAGGCCGTTATCGAATTGATGGACGCTAAATCGCTTAAACATGCGCACTCATAATTTGCCGTAGCGCGGACATCTCGTCTGTGATTCAAACATGCAGGCGAGGACGCCTGCGCTACAATCACTTCATCTCGACGTCCACTTGCACAGTCGCGCCGCGATCAGCCGTCGGGATCAGATTGCCAATCAGTTCTTTGTCGCCGACCGAGAGTCCCGCCACGCCTTTGAACACTCGTTTTGGATTATGCACTGTAATATTGTAGCGCGTTCCGCGGAAGACGCGACTGACTTTGAACTGTTTCCAACCAGGCACGCACGGATCGATGCGTAGTCCGTCGAAGTCCGGTTTAATGCCCAGGATATACTGCGACATCGCCAGATAGAACCAGGCGGCGCCGCCGGTCAGCCACGGATTACGCGCGCGCCCGACTTCGCGATTTGGTGGCAACGCAATCATCTGACTGATCACGTAGGGTTCGCTGCCGTGAATCCACTGTATCTTGTCTTTGGCGGCGGGGCTGATGCGGCTGAGCGCGTCGAAGGCTTTATCGCCGCGGCCCAACTCGCACTCGGCGGCGATCAGCCATGGATTGGTGTGACAGAAGATCGAACCATTTTCCTTCAAGCCCGGCGCGAACACGCCGATCGAGCCGATTTCGGGAGCGTACTTCATAAACGGCGGCGTGAGCAGCCGAAAGCCGAATGGTGTGCCAAGATGCTTGCGCACCGAATCCAGAGCCTGGCGCGCACGCTGCTCCGGCGCCGCGTCGCTGAGTGCCGCCCAGACGTTGCTTTCAATGTATATTTTCCCGTAGGGCGAATTCTTCGCGCCAACGCGCCGGCCGTCGTTGAGAATCAATCGCGAATACCACTGGCCGTCCCAACAGAATTTATTGATGCGATCAGCCATCGTCTGCGCGCGTTTAAAGCATCGTTGCGCGTTGCGTTCGTCGCCATCAGCGCGATACAGTTCGGCGACGGCTTTCGCTGCGGCGCAATACAGGCTCGCGGTGAAGACCGATTCGCAACCGTCAGCCGCGTTGAGACAATCGTTCCAGTCCGCGAAGCCCAACAGCGGCAAACCATGTTTGCCCAAGTGGCGATCAGTGAATTGCAGCGTCCGTTCCAGTCGTTCCAACACCGTCCCTTCGCGCTTGCTCTTCCAGTACGGAATAACTCGCTTGAGAAAAGCCAGATCGCCAGTCTCTTTAACGTAGCTATTGACGGTCAGCGCAGGCCAGAGATGATCATCGAAGCAGTGCCAGCCGGAACCTTCTTTTTTGGCGGGAAAGAAAGTGTGACAAGCCTCGCCGCTTTCATAGATCACCGACAATAGTGACGCAAGCATCTCGCGCGATTCTTGCGGCGGCGCGTGGGAAATTGCTCCAAGGATGTCCTGGTTGCTATCGCGGAAACCCAGACCGCGCGAACCCATTAATTGATAAGGCGAGATCGAGCGCGAAAGCAGGAAAGTCGTCCGCGATTGAACCATGGCGAATGTATTGAAGGGCGTGTCGAGCATTTCGTCGCCGGTGTGAGCGGTGAACTGATCGAGATATGTCTTCCAGTGAGTCTTTAATTTCTTAAATTGAGCGTCAACAAATTTGACATTCGCCGAACGTTGCGCTTGCGGATGCAATTCTTTGCGATTGTAAACGTAGCCGACGCTGAAGGCGAAATTTTGAGTCTGTTCCGGTTTCAGGCGTAGCGGGAAATGCATCGCCGCGCACGGATGTCCGCCGCGATTGAGCCAGTTGGCGCAGCGACCGCGTTCGACGGCCAGCGGCCGGTCATAGCCGCGGTACACGCCGATGAACGAATCCATCAATACGTCGAAGGTTTTTGGCGCGGCGGAGCTGCTGAAGTACGCATACTGCGGCTTCCAGCCATAACAATCACCGGTAAAATCGTAGAGACTCTGGTGAATAATGCAGTTGCCTTCTTTGACCACATTGGTGCATTTGTAGGCGGCGTCGAGATCTTCATCGCGCGGCTGAGACCAAAGCAGAAATTCAGCATACGAGAACAAGTCAATGACACGCGGGCGTGAGGTTAGATTGCGAACGGAGACGCGCCAGATTTCCGCATTTACATCCGGCGCTACAAAGTATGTCACGATTGTCTCGATGCCGTGACATTCGCTGCGAATGCGATTGTAGCCGGCTCCGACGCGACATTCATATTGGAACTTTTTGAGATCCGTATAGACCGGCGCCCAAGTCGCCGACCATATTTCTTTGGTTACAGCGTCGCGTAAGTATAAGTAACGACCGGGTTGATCCACCGGTCGGCTATGAAGTAGCGTGCGCAGGATGCGCCGATGCTGTGCGTCGTCGCAGAAACACAATCCGCCGCCGGTGTTCGACACGTAACTCGTAAAATGTCCATTGGTTAAATAGTTGTGCCACGGCGACGGCGTGTCAGGCCGTGTGATGACGTACTCGCGATTGGCAACGTCAAAATGTCCATAACGTTTAACCACGTTCTCGACGCCGGGACGGGGTAAAATTGTATAGTCAGTGAAGTTAGGCATAACGATGCTCCTATCAATATAACTTCGTCAGCTCTGCTCCAGGGTAGTATAGCCCCAGAATCTGCGTATGCAAACCGCCCGCTTGAGCCATGCCTTGCGAACCATACTGGCACATGCCCACGCCATGGCCGAACCCGCCGCCGGAGATATTAATTATATCGCCGCCATCCGCAACCTGCTCGAGCAATAACGACTTAAGCTCTCTTGCGCCGACTAGCAGACGGAACTGGTTGCCGCCAATGTTTAGCAGTCCCTGGCTATGCCGGACGCGCGCCTGCGTCGCACGCTCCAATCGCCCCGGTGTCAGGCCAACCGATTGGTTCGTTGCGTCGAAGAATTCAAGACCGATCAGTTTCACTACCGATGCAGTGGCGCTTGAATAGACGCGCAATTTTTCGGCGAGAGCATCCTTCCGCAGCGCGCATTTCCAACGATAGTGTGGACTGGCGCTGCAATAAGAACAGATGACGCCGCATAACGGTTTGAATGTCGGCTGATCGGGAAAGATTATCGCGCTATTTGAAGTTCGGCCGCCACAGGTGGAATGGAAGTATGCGGGGAACGGTACGCTGGCGACGGTTAAAACCAGACCGCGCGTGGAATCCACCGCGCCACGCAAGATCGGATTGGCGCGATAGCCCGGCCGGAATACCTGACTCATCACGGTGCTCTCGACGTCGTACGCCTCCGCAACATTCTTTTTGGCTTGATACAATGAGTATGAACGGCTGGCGATGGCCTGCGCCTTTAGCGCTTCCGGATGCCAGCGTTCAAAGGGCACTTCGCCAGCCAGCACGCCGGGCAGATAATCTTCGACGTTCAACTGCAATATCGCGGCTAGGCCGGTGGCGCGCGGCAGATGAACGACGCGGACGCAGGCGGACGCTTCTTGATCATTCACGCGCAGTGGCGCGTCGGCGGCGCTTTCGATAATGGCGGCTGGTTCGCCGCTCAAGGACACACCATTAAGAATCAGAGTCCCGGCGTTAAAACGCGCTTCCAGCACGGCTTCGTCGGGCAACTGCTGCAGTATCTGTCCGGAGATATTCAACAATTTTTTATTCTTGCCGCCGCTGATACGGATCATGGGCGCATCCTTGATTAACGCCACACGAATGTTTTGTGGACGCGCGGTCTTGACGACCGCTTCATGCACCGGTAACGCCGGTGTGGCGATGCGCGGTGTCGAAGGTAAAGATGGCGACGTCGGTAATAATTTTGATGATCGTGACATCTGACGGCAGGAGCAAGTGCCGACGAAAGCCACAATCACCAAACCGAAGAAAATGGCGCGCGGGGAGAGGTTTGAGCGTTTTGTCATGGAACTATATTAGGAAGGAAAAAGAAAAAAGAAAGTGATTGCATATCATCAGACGAGATGATGAAATAAGATGTCATTGTCAGTCATTCACTTTAATGTAAGGAGTACACTATGCCACTCATGTTCGACATGCCGATGAAAAAGCTCAAGACATATAAGGGCACCAATCCGCGACCAAAGGACTTTGACCGGTTTTGGGATAAAGGAATCCGTGAAATGCACGCCCTCGACCCAAAAGTCACTCTCGTGCCCGCGTCGTTCACGGTGCCATATGCTGAGTGCTTTGACCTGTACTTCTACGGCGTGGGTGGCGCACGGGTACACGCCATGCTTCTGCGACCGAAACGAGTCGCTAAGCGCCATCCGGCCGTGGTGATGTTTCACGGCTACACCACCAATGCCGGCGACTGGCAGACAAAACTGCCTTTTGTAGCGCTAGGGTTCACCGTGGCGGCCCTCGACTGCCGCGGACAGGGCGGCCAGTCGGAGGACACGGGCGGTACGAAGGGTGCCACCTATCGTGGCCATATCATCCGCGGCCTCGACGACACACCTGACAAACTCCTCTTCCGCCAGATATTCCTTGACACGGCTCAGCTCGCGCGCATTGTCATGGAGATGGACGATGTTGATCCCGCTCGAGTGGGCGCCATGGGTGGCAGTCAGGGTGGCGGTCTGACTTTGGCCTGCGCCGCGCTCGAGCCGCGCATCAAACGCGCCGTGCCAGCCTCCTCGTTCCTGTGCGACTATCGCCGGGTGTGGAACATGGACCTTGCCAAGAACGCCTACGAGGAACTGGGCACCTACTTTCGACAGTTCGATCTCCTGCACGAACGGGAGGATGCGATCTTCACCAAGCTCGGGTACATTGATGTCCAGCACTTGGCGTGCCGCATTCGCGCCCGCATCCTGTGGGGCATCGGACTGCAGGATCAAGTCTGCCCGCCTTCGACTCAGTTCGCCGCGTATAATAAGATCAAGTCCCGCAAGGAGCTTGTGGTCTATCCCGACTTCGGCCATGAGGCCCTGCCCGGGTTCGCCGACCGAACCCTCATGTTTCTGGCCGATCTGTAAAGAACCGCCGTTCCACAAGGCCAAGGGACATCTGCCGATGTGCCTGCGCAATCTCTTGAATAATCAGGTGGCACAGCAGCGTATGAGCGGCACGTAGTTACGATGATGCGACCTTTTCCAGAACCGCTATCAAGCGCTGATGACACGCCTCCAATGTGTAGTGTTCCAGATAACGCCGACGTCCGGCTTCGCCGTAAGCGCGCAGAGCAATCTCGTTGCGCAGCATCTCGTCCAGCGTTTGAGCCAGTGTTGCGGCAGTCAGGTCTTTCGGCAGCAGCCGACCAGTAACGCCCTCCTGCACTGTGGCTGAAATTACTCCATGCGCCGTGGCGAGCACTGGCAGCCCCGCTGCCATGGCTTCGAGAATCACCAACGGCTGGCCTTCATACGGATAGCGTGTGGGCAGGCAGAAAATGTCTCCATCGGCCAGGAATGCGGCTTTACTCGCGCCCTCCACGTTTCCCACAAAAGAGACATGCGACGCGAGTTTTTCGCGTTCGATCAGAGCCAGCGCCGCACGTCGCGTCGTCTCGTCCGACCACTGCCCGGCAACTTTCAACTGCGCGGATGGCCAGGTGGAGCGCAGCAGGCTGACGGCGCTCAACAATTCAAGGATGCCTTTGGTCTGCGTAAGCGTACTCATGTACAACAGTCTGGCACTGACGGGTTGCGATGTTCGCAGTGGCCAGGCACCGGGGTCCGGTACGCCATTTTCCACTACGTGAACGCGGTCTTCAGGCAATAATCCGGTAAAAATCGAACGAAACTCCTGGCCCAGCACCACGACTGCGGCAGCGCGCCGCAAGGCCAATCGAGCGAATGCGCGAAACAGCGGTCCAGTGTCGCGGTCGTAGAGCGTTCTGAAATAGCCGCCGTGCAGATGCACAACCACACGACAACACAGTAATCGTGATTGAAGAATAAACAGCGCATCGCGAAGAAAGGCGGGGACGTTTTGCGAGAGCGGCAGGTAAACCAGTTCTTTTTTGTTGCGCAAGCAGTGGTTGGCCAGTTTTGCCAGATGAGTAATACCGAGCCACAGGTTAGTCAAATCCCAGCGCCCCAGATTAGAGGCGTCTCGGCGATCAGATGTATCCAGATGCAGCCACTCGATGCGTTCGCACGGCGCGTAAGCCAGCAAGTCGCGCAGAAAAGTGGCCACTCCATGATACGGCGGCGGTATCGGCCCAACAGCCAGCACTCGCAGTTTGTTAGCCATGAGCAAGAGTATAACAGTTTTGAGATTTTAGATTGATGATTTTAGATTTATGATTGAAAGGATCAGTCAATCCACAATCAAAAATCTAAAATCCAAAATCCCCTTTTATTCTACGGTTGCGCTTCAGTCGGCGCGAGATTATACTATCGGCAATGCGACAGATATTCTTAAAAAACAGGAATTTCAAAGTTTGGCACTCAAGGCAAAATTTGCCGCCAAAAGAGATATTTTTTCCTTTAATCCACAATCAAAAATCTAAAATCAAAAATTCCCTTATGTTCATATTAATCTGTAGCGTATCGTTGTTCGGCAGCGGATGCGCTAAATCCAAGTCTGTAAATCAGCTACAAATCAAGACTATAGATGCGCGCATTGCGCCGCTGGTGGTGGGCAAGCAGTCGCGAATTTATCATGCTCGCGACTGTCCGTATGCTACCTCGCTCGAATCGCCTGTCGGCTACGCTTCGGTGTTGGATGTGGAACGAGCTGGGCGAATCCCGTGCGAGTTCTGTGCGCCACATTTGTACGAAAGTCCGTCCGAGAACACTGCGCCGAAAAAAAATACTCGTTCCAGCGCGGAAAAGGATTGATTTTTAGAGGATTCATAAATATGCTTCTCTCACAGCATCTGGTTATCCCTCAGTGGGTCGCTCGGAGAGCGTTGCCCACTTCCGTTTCACCAGACACTTCATTAGATACCGGACAAAGTGTTTATCAGGAGGAGAAAAATGTTTTCATACAAGTCATTAATCTATACGTTCACCGCTTTGCTGATGGCTGCCGTCATTTACTGGCATATTGCGGAGAGAGGCGCGGCGGCGGACGGTGAAGAGAAAGCTAACGAAAAGAAACCGCCTACGCCTCGCGATGCGGACGCCATCCTTCGAGGCATTCCGAGAGCGCCGCTGGAAGACGGTGTGGTCTTGCAGGCCGGCGAGATCAAAGTGTCGCTGACCGATGTGGAAAAACACGAGAAAGCTCTGTTGGCTGCCAGTAAGCGACGCGATCCGGAATTAAAGACGACACCAGCGTGGCAAATGAATCTGCGCAAGAATGTGGCTTTCCGCCTGCTACACAATGCCTTGGCTGATAAATACGTCAAAGACAACAAACTCTCCGTCACTAAAGAACGTGTAGCTCAACAGTTTGAAAAGTTTCAAAACGATATAGCTCGGCAAGGCGCCAGCCATGAGCAATTTCTGACCGATAATGGAATCAGCGCCGAAGAGTTCCATCGAGTGTTGACCGCTAGTTGCGCCATAGAAGTCAAGGTCGCCGAAGGCGTCAAGGAAGAAGACATAATCAAAACATTCGAGCAGCACAAAGGCAAAGTGGACCAGATCGAAAAGGAGGATCCCGATCAACTTCCACTGCGCCACGTCTTGCACATTCTGTTCATGTACAAAGGCGCCCAACGCGCGCCAGAGATGATCACTCGCACCAAGGAAGAAGCCAAATCCGCCGCCAATGAAATCTTAAAGAAACTGAAAGCTGGCGAGGACTTTGTAAAAATGGCTCAAGCAAATAGCGATTGCCCCAGCAAGGCGCAAGGCGGCGATCTCGACTATTTCCCACGTAAAGGCGCCATGACCGAACCGTTCTCCGTTGCCGCATACAAACTTGAAAAAATCGGCGATTACACCGATGTGGTTGAGACTGAATTTGGATTCCACATCATCAAGATGATTGGCCTGCGCACTCCAGCGTCCATGAAAGCCGAGATGCTCGTCCGATTAAAAAGCGACGTCAAAGACTATCTTACCGGTGAAAAAATGAACCAGTTGATACAACAGTTGCTAGAGGAGGCGGTAACAACGGCCAAGTTCAATGAAAAATTGGTTTTGGACGTTCCTCAAGATCCGCCAAAGGGACTGAATGTCATTCCGAAGACTGAATAAGATCGTTACAACTGATTGACATTTATTCACTTCGTTTTTCGATCCGCTTTGGCTCCAGAGGCATTACCAGACTGTATGTCTTTTTTGGCTCATCAATATCTGAGTAGATGAGTCCCTGTGCCTTCAGCCAATCGCAGAAGATCATCTTCGTCCTATCATCGGGATAGGTCGCCATATTCTTAGTATACTGCACGCGGCTGAAATTTCGGCTTATGTTACAGCATGAATCAGACGATACAAGATAAAGGCTTGTTGATACAACCCGTTTCTTGTTCTGGAGTCTGCCATGCTTCAAATACAATTTACAGAAGAAGAAAAGAAG
>JAZDLP010000017.1:0-2191 GCA_043801885.1 Planctomycetota bacterium
CTAATAATACGGCCTTGTGTACGCTCAAGCCCGGCGTACGAAGCTACGAAGTGAAGATCGGCTGCGACGTGAACAAGAACAAGATTCTGGATGAAGATGAAATAACGCAGCATATAACCGTTGAAGTTTTAAAGGTGGAGAAGCTGACCGTCACGGATGCGGCCAACTCGAAAGTCACGGCGACCAACAAGCCGGACACGAAGCTGGTGGTCTGCGAGACGAAAGCCGGCAACGCGAAGATCAAGATCGAGGCGAAGTTCAGTCCCGATAACTACGACACCAAGAAGCTCGTGTTGTGGAAAGTGGAAGGCGACACCGCTGCGCCGAAGGATGGCGATTATACTGGTGGCGTGCTCACAGTCACGCTCACTCCCACTGTCAACAATCGCACGTTCATCGTCAAGCTCGGCGGCGACGCCAATGCCAATGGCGTGCTGGACAAGAAAGAAGTGACAAATACAATTACGGTGACTGTCGTCAAGATTGTATCAACAACGCAAAAACATGCGCCAGACGGCATCACGCCGGATACACGAACAACGGTCGGAGTTTGTGAAAAGGTAACAATTACCATTAACCCGTCCTCTATCAGTGCAAATTGGTCGGTGTCAGGCGGCGGCGAGGTTGATCCCCTTTCGGGAACTCAAACAGTGTTCACCGCTGACGAGATTAGATCAACAAGTACGATAACAGCCACTTTCACTGGTGGCGCTACGTGTACTCTGGTATTAACCGTGATACCACCGGACGGCATTAACTTTACATGGTTTCAAGATTTAGCGTTGTGGGCTCCGGGCGATGCGGGAGCCGGAATGAAGACGCATCTGCAATTCCTCCCACTGCATGTTAATTTTTGGCAAATAGCGTGGCTGGAAAAGGATGGAATAGGTTCTAACTTAGAAGGGTATTTTAAGCAGTTTACTCCACAGCAATTAAAGCACGTCGCGAATCCAAATCCGCTAAAAATTGATGAAACCAATCACCTGCTCGGTCACGGAGGAAACAACACTGGCTATGATAAAGCATATACAGCACCATTGCCAAAACCGTGGGCGAATGGATCTTTTGATTGGGTCATAAAAAACCACTATCAACGCCAAAAGGCAGGAGCACCCACGCACTGGTTCTGCGACACAGTACAACACTTCACTCTTGACAAAAAAAGTGGGACTGCGACTGTCACCAAGGGGCAACAAGGCGGGGCGAATTGCGCAACGTGTCGTCGAACACCTTAGTTAGTTTACAGCTATCGGGAGATGAAGACATGCGATTATTATTAATTTCAATCTTGTTTGTGGCTTTTAATGTATTCGCTGCCGAGGAGACCACGCCTGGCGATTCAGAATATTTTCTTTCGGCTGCCAATCAGGCGGAAGAAGAATGGGCTGCGAAACGTTCACAGAGTTACCCAGAGACTATTAAAAAATTGTGTTTCCAGTTATCTGAAGGGTCAACTGAAAGGCGTGAGCAACGAGGCAAAAATTGGTATGCGACGATGCAGACGATTGCCGGAAGATTTTTTACTAAAGAAGAGACTAATCTTCTGGGTTCTCAAATGAGAGTAGCAATGACATTAGCCAATTTGCCACATGAAATACCGGATGAGGCTACGTTAGATAACATGCGATCCATAACCTTCCGTTTAGTAATGATTGTGATTGAACGCGTACGACGCAAGACGATCCCAAATTATGTTATGAGGCATGCCTTAATGAATCCATGTAGTTGGGTTGACTCTACGAACGAAGTTGCGATGAAAAAGCATAATGCGATATTGAAGGAGCATTCTGAGAATGCAAGAATGAATCTGGAACAGGGGATGCTTGCTTCATTTCAAGAGGATGATTTTCCGATCATGGAAGGACTAATTATAGCGGCATATTCTAAATATCCAGTTCGGTACGAAGAGTTAAGAGATTATCTTATTCTTGGACGATACACTCCTTCGGAACGTTCACGTATTTTTGCTGCTGTGACGAAAGCGACAAAAAAATGTCTTCCTCCTTTTTTTGATACATCTGCTACGGAACAAGTTGACAAACAGTAATTGCGGCGGGTGGCCCAGCCCAGAGCGAAGCGCTGGGCTGGGTGCCGAAGGCACAAGAAGCCCTGGAAAAAACGTTGAATAACACGGGGCGCAGACTTATGTTCTGTGAGCATGCCTAAACGGAGGATTCGCGGTGAAGGCGCA
>JAZDLP010000051.1:0-15019 GCA_043801885.1 Planctomycetota bacterium
CAGGAATATTTACGACAGAACCAGCCCAAACGACGCATCAAAATTCTGGAGCGCATACTGGCGCTGAGCGGCGAGAATCAACTCGTTCGCAAAAATCTCGCCGAATTGCTCGCCAGAGAACTACAGATCGAAAAGGCTTGCACTCATTACGACGTATTGATTGATAACGAGCGGCAAAACGGTCACGAAGATGCCGCTATGGAACTCTGCCGCCACATACTGGCCCTCTCTCCCAAACACGGCAAGGCTCACGAGCAACTGGCCGCGATATACGCTAAAAAGGGACAGAAAGGCGAAGCGTTCATCCATTATCGCGAGCTGTTCGAAACGCTGCGTGAACAAAACCGCTCGCAAGAAGCGCGAGTCGCCGGGCTCCTCGCGTTGGATTGTGATCCAACCCGCACGGATCTGCGCAATAACTTGATTGATTTGTTGATTGCCGACCAGCAGAAGGATTTAGTGGCGCAGCAGATTGAATTGCTGGGCGACCAAGCCGTTAAAGTCGGCAACAGCAAGCTGGCCGCCGACTCCTACCGCCGCGCTATGCAGTTCAAGCTAAATAGCAAGCATTTGAAGAAGAAGCTTGCCAACGTCATGCTCACCAAGGAAGACCGGCGCGCGCGCAAACGTCGGATGATCGGTATTGTTGTGAGCATAATATTGGCGATGCTGATGATCAGCGGCGTATTTTTGTTTGAGCATATAAACTCCGCAAAATGGGAAGAAGTGGAACGGGAAGCGCAGCCATTATTGAGCATGGCTAGCGAGGACCTGAAAGCCGAGCGATTCTCTGAAGCGATTGAAAAATTGCAGTGCAGCAACATATTATTGCGTCCGTGGGCCAATTTGTTCTCGCCGATAAAGAGGTATAACCAGTTGGCGCGAAATTTAATTAATGAGGGGAATCGCGGAATCCAGGAAGCCGAGCATAAAATCGCCGAACGCACGGAAAAAGAAGAACAGCGCAGCCGGATGAACCTTAATGCCGCTCAGTTGGCTTTAAAAGCTTTAAGAATTTACGACGCCAGGAAAAATTTCGAGCGCATGCTGGAAAATACATTTAGTTCCGAAGAGCAGAAACTCGCGGCCAAAACCGGCAGCGAAGAAGCTCGTCGCCTGATCACTCAACTGGAGGAAGGCGCGCGCAAACTACAGCAAAACCCTAACACCGAATGGGCCACAATCGAGGAAGAGATTGCCTGGAAGAAAGCCTACGTCGAAACGTTCAAGGCCAACCCGGAACTGCTCGATATGAACAAGATCACGATGCCATTTCATATTCAGCCGGAGATCAACAGCGCCAATGTCTTTCTGGATGGCAGGCCATGGGGCACCGTCAAGAAAACCGGCAAACCGTTTGACAATATCGTGCGCTATCCCTTCCTCGGCTCACACCGGCTTGAATTCAAAACGGTCGGCTATAAATCCGTAACAATCAATATTTCCGAACAATCGGTGCCGACTTGCGTGCTGAAACCGGAACGCGCTCCAAGTGTACGCATTGATCTTGATCTTCCCGGCGGCGTAACTCTGACTGGAGATGTAGCGTCGGATGGCGAGATTTTCTACGTCGGTACATCAGAAGGTTCACTGCTCCAAGTCAGTAATCAGCCCGTCCCCATTCTTCGACGTCACGACTTGACCGACACCGGTCTGAACCGCGAGGTCTATGGCTCGCCTTTTATTCTGAAAGACACGCCCAAAGGCGATTTGATTATCTATTGCACCAAAGCTGGCGATTGTTTTGGACTGCTGTCGGCGGAAAACGGATTTAAGAAAATCTGGTCGGTCAAGGGCGATCCCTCCAACCCGCTTACCGCCAAGCCCGTTATCCTAAAACCGGCGCTATTGGGTGGTCGCGCGGTCTGCGCGCTGCCGACGAATCGCAGGTTGACGCTGATCGAATGCGAGACCGGAGCGGCGGCTTGTTCACTGAACGTTCAACAGACCGTTACCGCGTCTCCGCTGCTAATCGAGAATCGTACGATTATTGTCGTCGGCTGCGGCGACGGTAATCTATACGGCATTACGCTGGCTAACGACACTGTGCGGCAATGGAGCAGTAATGCTCAGGCCGCCGTTATTCGCGGCCGGCCGGTACTAATCCCATTCGAAGACAGTTTGGTAGCCGGCGCGGATGACGGCACACTTTACTTTTTCAACGCCAAAGCACTCAGTAAATCTTACAAAATTGGAGAAGTGAAGCTGAAGGGCGCCATTGTCAGCGAACCGCTTCTGTTGAAGAAGCATATTTACGTCGGCGCTACACTAACACAGCGCGAAGGCTTCTGGTCCATTGATCTGTCCCGACGCAAAGAACAGTGGCATAGCCAGGATCTGGAAGGCGGCGTCTCGACTTCGCCGGTGGCGCTGGAGAAATGTCTCTACTTCGTCACCAACTCCGGCCGCTTGTATGCTTTGAACAGCGAAAAAGGCGCAATACGCTGGGTCTATCAGTTGGATGCGGCCAGCAAAGGCTTTTTCTGTTCTCCACTCATTGTTAACCGGCGGATCTATGTGTTCAGCGCCAGTGGCCGCATTCTTGGTTTCGACGAACTGCCAGATGAATGATGCCATCCCGATCACGCTAGCCTGGCGCGGTGACGCGCTGCGCCTGCTCGACCAGACGCGCCTGCCCGTGCAAGAAACATACCTTGACGTACGAGATGTGAACACGCTGGAGGATTGCATCCGACGCCTAGTGGTGCGCGGCGCGCCGGCGATCGGTTGCGCGGCGGCGTTTGGCGTGGTCTTGATCGCACGTGAAGTTCGTGGTTCGCATCTGACGGGAACCTGGTGGAAAGATTTTACCGCGCGCTGCGCGCATCTGGCGCAGACCAGACCGACGGCGGTAAATCTGCAATGGGCGGTCTCGCGTTGCCAACGAGCGGCTCGACAATTGATTCAGGCGCGCAGTTCACGATCACAATTGCTGTCGGGATTGAAGATTGAAGCTCAGACCATTCTGGATGAAGACCGACGAATGTGCTCGCGGATCGGACTGCATGGCGCGCGACTGTTGCGCCGTCTGATCGGCAAGCGTAAAAACGCCATAGTCATCACTCATTGCAACGCCGGCGCGCTGGCTACAGGCGGTTCAGGGACGGCTCTGGCGATACTGTACGCGGCGCAAAAAATGGGCATCAAGCTCAAAGTTTTTGCGGATGAAACGCGGCCGTTGCTGCAAGGCGCACGGCTGACTGCCTGGGAACTGGTTCGAGCGGGCATTGACGTTACGGTGATCTGCGACAATATGGCGGCCTGCGTATTGCGCGCCGAAAAACCGGACGCGGTGATCGTGGGCGCCGACCGTATCGCAGCCAACGGCGATACGGCCAACAAGATCGGCACTTACGGGCTGGCGATCCTGGCTCGTTACCATCGCGTACCGTTCTTTGTCGCCGCGCCCAGTTCGACTTTCGATCTGTCGCTGCGTCACGGTTCGCAGATTTT
Source organism: Planctomycetota bacterium (assembly GCA_043801885.1). Classification (GTDB taxonomy): domain Bacteria; phylum Planctomycetota; class SZUA-567; order H5-PLA8; family H5-PLA8; genus JAZDLP01. The sequence continues at coordinate 3,454 of JAZDLP010000051.1, forward strand.
GATTGAAGAGCGAGATCGAGCGGAGATTGCCGAATCTTATGGCCGGGTGTCCGTGCCGGTCGGCGCCGCGGTCTTCAATCCGGCTTTTGATGTGACGCCGTCGGAGTTGATTTCCGCGCACATCACGGAGAAAGGCGTGTTTCGATTGACGATTGAGGATTGACGATTTGCGATTGACGATTTGCGATTGAGGATTGACGATTTGCGATTGACGATTGACGATTTGCGATTGACGATTGGGAGAAACGCGATGAATGAGCGGAAATTGAAAACGAGAACGATGCAGTTTGGACTTTTGGTGAAGAAAGCGTATTCATCTGCGCCGCAATAATTCAATGATTAGAATTTTAGTAACCGTTCAGTCTATTTTTACTGAGAAATGAAATCACAGATAAACAGAGACTGTAGCGAAGGTAGTCGGGTTCATTGCTATCCCGTTTTCACCAAAACGATGGCTGGCCTGTGGTGGAGGATGGGGAGCAAGGGGCCATTGTGGAAGCACTTGAGGGACAAGAGAGTCGTGACGTTGCCCGATAGACGCCTGTCACGCAGGAGGTCGAGGGCAGGAGGTGGTCGTCTAGGAAGGTGAGGGAGCGCAGACGTTGTTTATTGCGCCTGGCAGTCCGTGGGAGAATGCGTACAGTGAGACGTTCAACAGCCGCTTGGGCGACGAACTGCTGAAGCGGGAGGTGTTCACGAGTTTGACGGAGGCGAAGGTACTGGTGGAGCAATACCGGAGGAGTTATAACGAAGAACGTCCGCACAGTGCGTTGGGGTATCATACTCCGGCGGCCTTCGCGGCGGCGTGCGTTGCGGCTGGCTCCGCTACGCTCCGCCCGCCGCAACGCACAGGACAACAAACAACAAAAACTCTCATAACGATTGGTACATAAATTTGGGGCAGGTCAGGATCATACGTCCCCCTCCGCGCGGATGTGTGTTCGTTGCCTTGGGAAGTAAAGGCTCTATACGAATTGCTCTCCTTCATTTATAGTTCCTCCAAGAGTTATCCCTTGAAGGTATCGTTTTTTTTGATATTAGGATAGGCTCTTATCCCATGAAAGAAAAGAGATGTTAAATTATGAAAAGAGTTTGTATTTTTGTCGTCTTTGGTCTATTGTTATCCGCTATGGCTTATGGCAGTGCTGAGCAGAAATTGGAAAAAGTAACATTAGCAATTGAAGGAATGACTTCTGCTTGTTGTGTTCCTAGGGTAGAACAGGTTTTGTCGGAGGTTAAAGGGGTTAAGAAAGTGTCCGCATGTTTTAAGAGGGGCATAGCTGAAGTTGAAGTTGTACCTAGTCAGGTAACTACTGAACAGCTAATTGAAGCTCTCAAGATAGCTGGTTTTAAGGCTAATGTTGCGGAAATGGGCAAGGAACAAATTAAGGATAATTTTGAAGCCAAATTTAAGGAGCTAAGCAAAAGGTATAACATACCACAAAAAGATATTGAAGAACATTGGAATCTTGTCAAAGATGAGGCTAAAAATGTTTATGCCAACTGTTGTAAGTGGTCACTTTCTCGTGGCATGGAGGTCAAAGATGCAGAATCTTACTGCAAAAGTGCCATACTTCAAGGCATCGGTGAACCATCTCTATCTGAGCAAATCCTTAAAAAAGAACTCAAGAAAATGACTGATGAGGAAATTAAGAATCTTGTGGCAAATCGTTACGGAAAATTCGCTGAAAAATACGCAGATACTGGAAATCCTTGCTCTATCAGAAAGAAACAAATTGAGGAACTCTACAATAAACAAGATCTCTCTTTGGTCCCCAAGACCGCTAATAATCTTGCTTTAGGTTGTGGTAATCCTGTTAATTTTGCGAAACTCAAGACAGGGGAAGTGGTAGTAGATTTAGGGTGTGGAGCCGGTATAGATGTGATTTTAGCGTCTCATGAAGTCGGACAAAAAGGAAGAGTAATCGGAGTAGATATTACACCTCAAATGATTGAAAAAGGAAGGCAAGCAGTGGCTGAAGCTGGTCTTCAGGATAGAAAAATAGAATTCTATATACAGGACATCGAAAAATTAAAGTTGCAAGATAGTCTTGCGGATGTTGTTATCTCCAACTGTGTTATTGTGTTATGCCCCAATAAAGATACGGTTTACAGAGAAGCCTTTCGAATCTTGAAATCTGGTGGACGAATAGCTATTTCCGATATTGTCTTTACGGAAAAAATAAGCCCTGATGTAAAGGAACGGTTTCAGTCCACATGGGCAGGGATATTGGGAGGAGCTATTGAGAAAAAAGATTATTTGAAGATAGTCGAGGAATCTGGTTTTAAGCATATTAAGATAGTAAGTCGCCACCTCTTTACCTCGGAAGAACTGATGGCGATGTCTGTTTGTCCGGGAACAGAGTTTATCCCTGCACCCGATGAAAAAGATATTGAAGCTGTTCAAGGTAAAATTGTTAGTATTAAGTTTACGGCAATTAAACCTTAATTAGAAAAATTTGTAACCGTTCAGCTTCTTCAATTTGACAGATCCGAAGAATCTGACGGATATCACGGGTAGTGGTTGTTTGTTGCCCGTGTAACCCGATGAATTAAAGGTGGACTGAACGGTTACGAATTTTAATGTTTGTTGTCCAAAGTAAAAGTTGCCGCCAAAAGCGGCCTAATTTAAAATCCTCAATCGCAAATCGTCAATCGCAAATCGTCAATCGTCAATCGCCAATCGTCAATCGCCAATCGTCAATCGCCAATCGTTAATCGCAAATCGCAAATCGTCAATCCGCAATCGTCAATGGTGTAGATGTTTGATAAGCTCCAGTGGTTGAACTAACTATAGGAGCAAGTCGTGCGTGATCATCCCGAGTCTATCGCCACTCTCATGGTCTCCTGTCCGGATCGGCACGGACTGGTGGCTGCGCTGGCGCAGTTTCTGACCGCGCACAACGCGAATATCGTCCACGCTGAACAACATCGCGACGCTGATACCAATCTGTTTTTCCAGCGCGTACAATTCGATGTCTCCGAGATGCGGCCCGAACGCCAAGTACTTCACGACGACTTGCGCATACTGGCCGATACTTATCAGATGACCTGGACGCTGCATTATGGCGATTACGTTCCGCGCATGGCTATTTTCGTCTCTAAAGTCGAACACTGTCTGTACGATCTGTTATTGCGGCAGAAATCTCGCGAACTGCGCTGCGCGATTCCGCTGGTGATTTCGAATCACGAGCGCTTGCGCAAAGTGGCGCAACATTTTGAGATTCCTTTCCACTATGTGCCCGTCACGTCAGCCAATCGCGCCACTGCCGAGCAGCAACAACTCGAACTGTTAGCCGAATACCGCGTGGATATAGTGGCGTTGGCGCGCTATATGCAAATTCTCTCGCCGCAATTTATCGCGCAATATCCATATCGGATCATCAACATTCATCATTCATTTCTGCCCGCTTTCGCCGGTGGCAAACCCTATCATCAGGCGTTGGAACACGGCGTGAAGCTAATCGGCGCAACCAGTCATTATGTTACCGCAGAGCTCGACACCGGTCCGATTATTGAACAGGATGTCGTGCGCGTCTCACATCGCGATAGTCTGCATAATCTGATTGCGCGCGGCCGCGACGTAGAGCAGATGGTTCTGGCTCGCGCGATTAAAGCGCACCTGGAACATCGCGTAGCGGTGTGCGGCAGCAAGACAATTGTGTTTGGCTGAGGCCAGACTTATGCGGATTCTCCAATTGAACAGCGCGCGCAAATATATCGGCGAGGCGGCGCATACATTGAATCTCACCGAAGCACTGCGCCGGCGCGGGCACAACGTCTGGCTGGGACTGCGCAAGAATTTTGAAACTTATAATCGCGCCACGACGCGTGGCCTAGAGCCGATCAGCTTTAATATGCCGCATCGCTGGTGGCCGCCACAGGATATGCCGGATATTCGTCAAATCGCGCGGTTGGCGCGAGAGCATGACATTCAGATTATCCATGCTCATCGCGGCAAAGATCACTGGCAGGCGACGCTGGCTAAAAAAATTTATCGCTTGCGTGCGCCTGTGATCCGCACACGCCACGTCGTTACGCCACTCTCCAGCAATGTAGCCAATCGCTGGTTGGCGCGCCAGACTGCGGCGCTGATAGTGGTATCGCGTGCGGTCGAAGAAGATGCGCGACGCACGGAGATGTACTCGAAAAACCTGCGTTTTATACCTGGCGGGATTGATCTCGATGCGTTTGCGCCGGCGTCACCGGAGCAAAAAGCCGCGGCACGCGTGCGCCTGAGTTTGAAACCGGACGCACTCGTGGCGATATGCGTAGCGCGTTTTGCCATAGTCAAGGCGCATTCGCTGCTGCTGACGGCTTGGAAACAAGTGTCTGAAAAACTTCCCGCGGCACGCCTGATACTGGTCGGCGCAGGACAGTTAATGGCCGACAATCAGGCGTTGGCGACAAGTTTGGGCGTGAGCGAGAGCGTTTCGTTCTTAGGCCGACGCTATGACGTTGACGAACTCTTGAACGCGGCGGACGTTGGCGTGCTGGCGAGCATTGGCAGCGAGGGTTTTTCACGCGCAGTGCTCGAATACCTTGCCAAAGCGTTGCCAGTCGTGGCCACGCGCGTCGGTGCCATTCCTGACCTGATTGAAGACGGCACGCACGGGTTACTGGTTGCGCCAAAAGACGTAACGGGATTGAGCGTGGCGCTGACGCGCGCGTTAAGCGCGAGCCAATCCGAACGCCAGGTATGGGGCCGAGCCGCACGCGACAAGGCGGCGAGCGGATACGGGTACGATATTTGGGCCACGGCGCACGAGAATCTTTATCAGTCAATTATAGGGAATTTTAGATTTTAGATTTTAGATTGAACGATAATGACTAATCCGGGCAGCAAGCGAATATCCGCTGCGTTTGACGCGAAAAATTGGGCGGAGTTTGACGCCGGGGAGTATCGCGTCCGCGCATTGGCGCCATTTAAGAAGTTTCGCGGTCTGGATATTCCGTGGGAGCATTTGGAAGAATTGTTAGAAACGACCGAACGCGTCGTCAAGGTCAGTCGCAGTCGTAAAATAGTCAAGCTGGCAGCCGGCCATTTCGGCGCGCCGGTTGAAGTATATGTCAAACGCTATAATTTCCGCACTTGGCGACACTGGATCTGGCGCATCGGACGCAAAACACATGCTCGAAAGGAATTCGACCTGGGCTGGCAGTTGATGAGCAAAGGCTTTAAGACGCCGCGCCCAGTGTGGCTGGCTGAAGCCAAAGGCGCGTTATCGCGCTACAGTCTATTGGCTACGGAAGCATTGCCGGATGTCGAATCTGCTCTAGATCGCTGGATGCGCTGCGATCTGGAAAGCCAACGCCGAGAGCTGCTGATCGCGCTGGGCCAGTTGGTGGGGCAGATTCACGACGCGGGTTTTTATCACGACAACTTCAAAGCGACGCACCTGCTGATCTTTCCACACCGCCCCTCGCTGCCTGAAGAGTTTTACATCATTGATCTGCTCGGCGGCTTGTTCCGGCCGACGCTGACACCGTTGCGTCGCGCCAAAAATCTTTATCAAATCATTCGTTCGTTCCTGCCCAAACGTCGAAAGCTGGGTTTTACACTGGAGCATCGTGATCTGTTTCTATTAACATATAGTGCCGACTCGACGCCAGATGCACGACAATGGTCAAAATGGGTGGATCGTATCGGGCGACTGAAAGGACGAAAGGTATAAAGTGGCAACGCAACTTTTGTGTCACGAAGACTTGCATTGTTAATGGAATAGTTTAGAATTAAAATAAGTTTCTGCATGGTTCCGTTACATGAGTTTTAGGAGGTGGTTATGCCTTGCAAACTCAGAGTTTCGTTGTTTGTTGTAATGGCACTGTTTTGCTTGTGGCCCGGATGGTTGTGGGCGGCGCCGTTTGCGGAAAAAATTCCGTTCACTCAGCCGGACGGAACTCAGATCGAACTCTGGGGCGAAGGCGATGAGTTTTATGCTGTCTTTGAGACACTCGACGGCTACACCGTCGTCTTTGATCCGGCGACGCGAGCATATCATTACGCCATACTTTCGCCAGATGGCAATGAGCTTGTTGCTAGTGGAACGCTGATCGGCAAAGGCAACCCCGCGATTCTTGTCATGGCCAAGCATCTCCGCATTAAACCGGAAGCTAGAAAGAAACAGAGCGCAGAGCGACGTAATCAGTGGGAACAGGCGACAGGCACATCCGCGCGTTGGCAACAACTCAAAGCGGCGCGTCGGCAAGCTGAATTGGCCGCTGGCGTTTCTCACAGAGCGCCGCCAAGCTCCACAACCACGGGGACTAAAATCGGAATAACGTTGCTCATTGATTTTCCGGATAATCCGTCAACGATCTCACAAGCTGATATTGATAATTTTTGCAACGGCGACAGCTATACCGGCTATGGCAACAACGGCTCAATCAAAAAATACTTTCAAGATAATTCGAATGGCCAGCTCAACTATACAAACGTAGTGACGGCTTACATCCGCATGGCGCAGCCCAAAAGTTACTATAATAACACGAGTGTGGATATCGGCGTTTGTGCGCGACTGTTGATTACAGACGCCTTGACCATTATGAAAAATTTGTCGAATTATAACACTGATATTCTGCTAGCTTTCAACAACATCACGGTTAATGCCAATAATCAAGTAGTCGCGTTTAACGTCTTCTTTGCCGGTGCTAATAGTGGCACAAATGTCGGCGGACTCTGGCCGCATTCCTGGGAGTTGGCCTACCCGGGTGTGGAATTATCTGCGGGCGGAAAAGTTATTCGTTATTATCAAATAACCAACATCGGCAACTCGTTGGCCATCGGAACGTTCTGTCACGAAAACGGCCATCTGCTGTGCGGGTTTCCGGACATTTACGACTACGGCGATGACTCCGTAGGCGGCGCAGGAATGTTCTGTCTAATGGCTTGCGGAGCTAGTACTCCAAGCACTCGCACCAATCCAACACAAATCTGCGCGTATCTGAAACAAGCCGCCGGTTGGAGCACAGTCGTTGATCTCACCAGTGCCTCAAATGGTCTGGCCACGTTGTCTGCCGCGCCGATGACTGGTTATAATAATTTCTACCGATTCAGAAAACCAGGCGTGACTACGGAGTATTTTTTGGCGGAGAATCGGCAACGAAACGGACGGGATGCATCTCTGCCGGCCTCGGGCATCGCGATCTGGCATATTGACGAACTTGGAGATCGCGATAATCAAAGCATGGTTCCAAATACGAATCACGCCAACTACGAAGTTACATTGGTACAGGCTGACAACTTGTGGCATTTACAGACTACTACAAACAATTTTGGAGATGCCTATGACCTATACTATAGCGGCAATTCTGCTACGGCATATACCAATCAATTTACGGATACTTCGTCGCCTAACGCGCATTGGTGGGACGGAACCGATTCGGGAGTAAACTTTCGCAATTTCAGTTCGAGCGGAGCAACGATGACTTTTGGGGCAACAAGTTCCGTTTCAGTCTCGTTCACCACCGCCAGCCAAAGTTTAACTGAGAGCAGTGGCGGGACGATGACTATCACCGCGCAGCTCTCGGCACCGTCCACATCAGCGGTCACAGTGCCTTTCACAGTCAGCGGGACGGCGACGCAGGGCGCGGACTACACCATCACCGCCAGCCCGATCACCATCTCTGCTGGCAGCACGACCGGCAACATTACTATCACACTCATCAACGATACGATTTGGGAACATAATGAGAAAATCATCGTTACCATGGGCACACCCACGTGCGCATCCATCAACGTGTTCAGGGGCGCGACGCCGGTGCATACTGCCACCATTATTGATAACGATAGCGAATCCGCGCTTGAGACATGGTCAGTGACAACACTGGCTGGCACAGCAGGTCAATCCGGCAGTACGAATGGGACGGGTAGCGCCGCAAGATTTAACTATCTTTCCGGCATGGCTGTGGACGGCGCTGGGTATGTTTATGTGGGTGATTACTATAATCATACGATTCGAAAAATCTCGCCAAGCGGTGATGTGACGACATTGGCTGGCGCAGTAGGTCAAACAGGCAACACGAACGGAACGGGCAGCGCCGCAAGATTTAATCAACCTGACGGTGTGGCTGTGGACAGCGCTGGTAATGTTTATGTGGCAGATAATTTAAATTACACAATTCGGAAAATTACACCGGGCGGCGCAGTGTCAACCTTCGCTGGCACAACGGGTGTAAGCGGCAACGATGATGGGTCACTAGGAATAGGAAAGTTTTCCGAGCCTTGGGGTGTGGCTGTGGGCACCGATAATTACGTTTATGTGGGTGACTGGGGAAATCATACGGTTCGAAAGGTTACACCAAGCGGTGTGATAACGACACTAGCCGGTTCGGCTGGTCAACGAGGTAGCGCGAATGGGACGGGTAGTGCCGCAAGATTTCAACGTCCTGTCGGCGTAGCCGTGGACGCCGCAGACAACGTTTATGTGGCGGATTCTGGCAATTACACGATTCGAAAAATTACATCAGTAGGTGTGGTAACGACATTGGCCGGTTCTCCGGGTGAAATCGGTTGCGCGAATGGGATGGGTAGCGTCGCAAGATTTAATGCCGCTGAAGGTGTGGCCGTGGACGCCGCAGGCAACAATGTTTATGTGGTGGATACGCAAAACTTTACTCTTCGGCAAATCACACCAAGCGGCGTTGTAACAACATTGGCTGGCTTGGTGAATGCAGACCGTCTCGAAACAGGCGATAGCAGAGACGGGATAGGCAGCGCCGCAAGATTCTCTCAACCGTACGGCGTGGCCGTAGATAGCAACGGCCGCGTATATGTAGGTGATTTTGACAAACAGACGGTTCGGAAATGTAGTCCGCCAGTAGTCAATACGCCGCCAGTGCTAACTTCCGGCCCGACGGCGATACCTAATCCTGTTAATGTCGGACAAACAGTCACTTGCGCTGCTGTGGCGACTGATGCCGACGGCGATACGCTGACTTATAATTGGACATTTGGCGATAGCACCACTGGCGTCGGTAGTTCCGTCACGCATGCCTACACGGCAGCAGGTACTTACACGGTAACCGTAACTGTGAACGACGGTCGCGGTGGAACGACTTCCGACAGCGTTCAAGTGACAGTGAATGCCGCGCCACCACCACCGCCACCTTCAATTGCTCCAGTGATCACCAGTGCTCTGACTGCCAACGGCGTCGTCGGTACGGTGTTCAGTTACACCATCACGGCCACAGGCACGGCGACGATCACATTCAATGCCACGAACCTACCTGCGGGATTGATCATTAGCGGCGACGTTATCTCTGGCGCTCCAACCATTGCTGGTGTGGCTACGATTACGCTGACGGCGACGAATGCCGCAGGCATGGACACGAAGATACTGACGCTGACGATTCACAAGGCGACAGGCGTCAACAATCCGCCAGCGTTTACAGCTCCGCCGACGGCCTCGCCTAACCCGGCCACAGTCGGCCAAGAGGTAATTTTTACTGCTAACGCCAGCGATCCGGATGGCGATTTACTGGGCTACACGTGGGAGTTTGGCGATGGCGCTTACGAGGCGGGGAATAGCGTTACGCACACTTACGCTCGCACTGGATTGTACAAAGTGCAAGTTGTTGTCAGTGACGGAATAGCCAGTGTTTCGCGCGAACTGAATCTGGGCGTCAACGATGCCGACGGCCCCGGCGGCGATCCGAAAGATTTTATTATCTCGAAAGCGCTTATCAAACTAAACTTTTTAAAGTCCAAGCCGAATTCGGACATGCTTGTCTTCTCCGGCACAGTGCCGATACCGCAGAACTTTACTCCGAAAGACAAGACAGTCGTGATCGCCATCGGCGACTACGAGAGCACATTTACGCTGGACGCGAAGGGCAAGGCCATTAGCGGCACGGACTCGCTGAAACTGTCTGGAAAATTTAAGCGGCAGTTGACTGGAAAACTGAAAGAGAATGTTTATATCTCCAGTCCGCTGAAGTTCATTTACACGGTCAAGAAACAGAATCTTTTCGACAAGCTGGAAAATTATGGTTTCGTTAACGATGACATCGTCAAACCGGGCAACTCGATAGATTTGCCGGTGATTATAACTGTGGATGGCGATAGCTATTTTGATACGCTGACCGTAATTTACACGGCTAAGAAAAACAAGAATGGCTCGGCGAAAAAGTAGGGGCGAATAATTATTCGCCCCCCCCCGTACTGGCGGTCTTGGTTAAAGCAGATTATTCTGCTTGCTAGTCCGTCTGCTGGAATTGTTGGTGTTTTTTATTAAGGAGGTTTTGTAAACACATGTCAACCAAGACAACCAAGACTAAGAACGAACCGATTCGGACTGCCATCGTCGGATTGGGGCGCGCCGGGTGGGGTATTCACGTGGAGAATATTAAAAATCGCAGCGACTACAAGATCGTCGCCGGCGTGGACCCGGATGCCGAACGCCGCAAGGAAGCCGAACAGACGCTTGGCTGTCGTTCTTTCGCAACTTTGAATGACTTTCTGAAAGACCCCGGCGATACGGAACTGGTCATCATTGCCACCGTTAATCACCAGCATACGCCGATGAGTATCGCGGCATTGCAGGCCGGATTCCATGTTGTGACCGAGAAGCCGATGGCCATCAATCTCAAAGAAGCTAGGAAGATGATGCAGGCGGCAAAAAAAACGAAAAAACTTTTTACCATTCACCAGAGTTGCCGCTGTCATGCGGATTTGCATCAGGCTATGTCTATTATCCATTCCGGAATCCTGGGCAAAGTTTTCTTTATCAAGATGAACTGGACCAACTTCGCTCGTCGCAATGACTGGCAAACGTTGCGCAAATACGGCGGTGGCTCATTGAATAACACCTGCCCTCACTCTATTGATACTGCGCTGCAGTTGTTGGAGTCGCCCGTAGTGGATGTCTGGGGCGACCTACAGGCCATCGTGACCGCTGGCGACGCGGAAGATCACGTCAAAATCCTGATGCGCGGCAAAAATGGCCGTGTGCTTGACCACGAAATAAGCTCCGCTTCTGCCGCGCCGCAATCCAAATTGATCATCATGGGCAACTTAGGAACGCTGTGGCGTGACGGCGACAACTACGTCATCAAATATCTCAATCCAAAGACGCTGCCAAAGTTAAAAGCGGAAGACAAACTGGCTGTCCCGGGCCGTCAGTACGGCGTAGTCGGCGAAGCGCTGCAATGGCTGGAAAAGCGCGTCCCTGCTTCGCCACCAGAGATGCGTGTAGATTTCTACGAAAGACTTTACAAGTCAATCCGCGAAGGCAAAGAATTATTCATCAAGCCCGCAGAAGTCTATGCTCAGATGGAAGTTATCGCCTTGTCACGGAAAGGCACGAAGTTTATGTGAAACGTCCTATTTTTAGCCACAGAGTTACTATGGAACTTGAAAAAAGGCCAGTTACCTCGAAAAGGAATGGGTTACAGAAAGTTCAGTTTGTGATGTTCGAACGTTTCTCAACTCATTTCAGGGAGGGCTGGCCGATGGGAAATACTATCATGGTAGGCTGTGATTTGCACGACAAAACGATGCTGTTGAAGATTGCGGTGGGACAAGGAGCGTCGCAAAGACGATCTTTTGAAAATAACGTCGATGCGC
>JAZDLP010000054.1:0-2781 GCA_043801885.1 Planctomycetota bacterium
TGTACCTATCAACGATGGATCGCTGATGCACTGAACCTCGTCGCCACCTTTATATTTTGTAACCATCCATTGCACCTATATATTATTATTTTCATTTCTATCACCATGCAGCAGATATTTAAAAAGTGGTGCAGATTACTCATATCAAACTGCCTTTATTTGTCCGATTTTAGATTATGAAACATACTACTCGGAAACTTGTTCGTATGCTTGTCGAATCAAATACACGCCAGGTGCAACATGAGCTGTGTTTTCCACGCTAAAGAGCACGCCACCGCTTTTCGATGCGTGAGTGACGAATGCATATTTCGTTGCATCGTCAGCCCGCTGTGTCGGATCATCACATTCCTCGAAGTCGAAATTGAGATTAAGCAACAGACGCCGCTTCCGTGGAAGAACTTCAACGAAGAAATCATAAACGCAGTAGCTTACGCTTTTCGGCCCATATAGTTCGATGATATCGTCCCCCAAAGCCATAATCTGCGGCCGCAGCACGTTAAAAAGTGCTCTGGCTTCAGTATCAAAATCCAAATTATCGAGGCTGTATTTAGCGGCTTGAGCTTTTTGCTCTTCCAGTTCTGATTCCTTCACGGCCTCCATGTTTACGGTAAGAGTGGACCAGATACCGACTGCTTTTGCCGCCAGGTCTTTGCCACGTTTCTCCATTTCCACCTCTGTCCACGATGGTTGCTCACGGATAAACTTGTTCAACCGAAGCGGACTATCGTTAAATCCGCCATCAATCGTCTTTTTGTCGGTGAAAGGACGGTCTCCATATTTTGTGTTATAGCCTGTAAGCGTGATATTGCCCAACCGATGCAGCCACACCTCTTGCACTGTTTTCCAGTCCTCACCGAGCATCGTTTTCCATTCCGTCACAAGTTCCTCGTTCTGCGGCATCACATGTTCAATAGTGAAACTCGATGTATTGATTTTCTCTTTGCTGTCGTTTTCAAGACGGTCAAGCAGATAGTGGCAATGGCGCATGTCGTAAACATCGCGCTTCTCCAGTGCTTCACGGAATTCCGCGTCTGTAGGAAACCGTCGCTTCTTGCCTTGCCGATACAATGCGACTTTCAAGCTCAGTAATGGGACGTCGTCTCTGATACGGTAAGCCAGCGAGGCAAATATTTGACCGAGATTTCGTGTCTGCATCGCACACACCGATCGCCGGAAGACAAAACTTTCCAGTAACTCCACCCCCTCGATGAACTCTTCAAGCGACATTGTATTGACGCGGTTGTAGCAGTCGTAAAGCCTTAAGACAACTGGCGACGCGACTTCTACAAGAAGACGCAGTCGCCGAAAGACCTCTTTCAGTTTAGCATTCTCTTCCTGACCGAGACTAAACGCGACGAAGTAGCGGCCAAACTGCTTCAGACTTTCCAGAATGCTACCAATAGGATTGTTTCTTACCACTTCGTAAAAGTAAGAACGAAACTGCTGATAAATCTCGTCAGCCCTGAATTGCTTGCTTGGCCTGAGTTGAAGCATGAGATAGTCACGGACAAACTTGTCAAAATCCGTTCGGTAGCGTGCACCGAATGCCGCCTCAATTGGTTGCCAGTAGTCCTGATAGAGTTGCACTTGCAACGGCTCATCCTGCCGCATGAGCACGAAGTTTCGGATCAAGTCTGCCTGTGTGAGGTCGAGTCCAGTTGAGTTCAAACTTTCAAAAATCATCTGTGGATCATCCTGCCCACGAGTGAGACAGACATCCACTACCACCAGTTTCTTGATTCCGTTATAAACGAGCTGAAGGTCAGTATTAACCAACTGCTCCTCGAAGAACTTAAAATTCTCCCGTATGCGCTCGGAGATGTTGCCGGAAAGCTCGCTCCCATCTATCAAAGCCTTTATAGTTGTCTGATCGGCGCGGCGCAAGTGGAGTTTATAGCGGAGTTCGTCTTTCCCGTGTCTATTGTATAAGTAGTAATCTTCTAATTCAGGGCTGGTGGGCAGATCATCTTCGTTAGCCGTATGTGAATTATTGGTGTCCACGGTCGATATTAGGTTCCGTAACGCTATGAGCAGCAATGTCACGGTTGCAAGACGCTGCTGGCCATCTATGAGCAGCCATCGCGTAATTTTTGCAGAGGTATCTTCCGCAGCAACATAGACGATTGAGCCGACAAAATGGGCTTTGGCATTCTCATCTGCACCGATACGCGCAATGTCCTTCCATAACTGCGAACAATGCTTCGTACCCCAGCTGTAATCACGTTGAAAGATGGGGACGATAAATTGTTTGGGCCCTTCCAATAATTCGATGAATCGAACATCTTCAGCTTTCATAGTTGATCCTTCCCTTCATAGACCATAATCTTGCCTCTTAGCTGGTATTTAGAAGAAATCGAGGTCAGCTGGTAGATGGCTTTTTATTCACATTAAATGCTTCTAAAAGCATCTGGCTTACCGCCGTGGGCATCGATGACCTCATCAATCTCCTTCATCAAGAGAATGGTTTCGCCCAGCGTCAGCCGCTCTTCGGTAAGCCGCTCAACCAGCCATTCGGCAATACCGCGCCGCGTCCAGTATTTGCGCGGGCTGGGCGGAGGTTGCATCTCAACGGGAACCGCCCCTCGATCTGCCATGTAAACCCGCAGCCCCTTCAGGCTGGCAGTCGGCGTCTCCGCACCTGAATAGTCGATGCCAATGTAGCGTTCGAAGGATGGTATACCGTTATTGCTCATAACATTTTGCCATCTTTTGATATTTCCCCGTCAATTTCACGAAGAAGTCCAATGGACTGGGTAATGAAGTCATTGGAACTGTTGGACG
>JAZDLP010000057.1:0-5807 GCA_043801885.1 Planctomycetota bacterium
TCTCGGTGCCGTTCGACAACAACCTCTCGGAGCGCGATCTGCGGATGATGAAACTGCGCCAGAAGATACTCTGCCAAAAGATATATTGCGCACGTTCAGGATTTCGGCTTTTTCTACTGACCGAAAAAGTCGAGATTTCCCCCGCGCACAGTATATCTGCGCGTCATGAGCGATCCATTTAACCAGTGTCCCAACTTCTTCGCCGTCCAACTTGAAAGTAAACGGCCAGAACATTTTTGGAACGGTCATTTGCGTGTTGCTGACAATGCCCATGGTCACAGACTGCGAGATGGCGATCGGGCTGCCCATCGCCAGCACACGTGTGCCTACTTTCAAGTCGTCGGAGTTGCCGAACTCCGCCACCGGCATTTTAAATTTCTTGTCTCTGACTTTTGATAAGTCCAGTTTAATGACCGCAATATCCGCCAACGGATCGGTGCCGACCAGAGTAGCGTCGAGTTCGTCGCGATTGGAGAGTCGGCAGCGAATCAGTTTGGCTTTGCCGACTACATGATGATTAGTGATGACGTGTCCGTCAGGCGAGATAATAGCGCCACTACCGGCCGCCTCAAACTTCAGTTCGCGACCGTCATAATAGGCTACTGACACTACATATATCTGAACAAGCGCGGGATAAACCTTATTCATGGCTCGTTCAATTTTTTTACGCAGATCCAATTCTTCATTGGCAGCGGTCGCGCTACACATAATCAATAAAAACAACATCGGCGCGGCAATCGCGGTCCATTTCCTCATAACCATCTCTCCTTATGAAAGCGCTAATCAATCCGACAATATATCACTTTTTATATGACTGGCTTTTCGCAATTGAAAGCAAAGAATGTGGACGTTCGTGAGCGTCGAGGAGGTTGAGCCGACGAACAATCACACCGAACGGTTACGATTTTCCAGCTTTTGACTTGAAAAACTCGACGTTCTCGCCTAATTTACGTTTCTTGTATCTCTTGCTTCGGGATATTTTGCAAAAGACTTATTAAGATGTTTCATTTAAGCGGACATTTTGAGCTAAATAAAGAAGGCTTCGGATCATGAGTGATTCGCTCCAAAGAAAAGTAACCGCTCTACTCCAGATACTCGAGCGACGCTATGGCAAAGTCGAGCGGCCGGTATTGGCGCCACCGCCGACATCGGCCGACGCTGACGCTGTCGCCGCCGTCGCCGCCAAGAATAATCAGATCGTTGCAGGCGTGGTACTGGGCCTGCACGGCCCACCGATGGAAGGTAGCGAAGCCGCTCGAAAATTGATGGCGCATTTCGTGGACTGGAACGAAGTACGAGTTTCACGCCCCACCACGTTGGTGGCTGTGTTAGGCCGGCAACCGCGCGCTCCGGCGCGCATCGCTCTACTACAACGCTTTCTAGAAGCTTATTTCATACAGCAGCGCAATCTGAACCTGGACTATCTGTACAGCCTTAAAAACAGCGAAGTTCGTCGCTTTCTCAGCGACTTGGAGATATTCAGCCGCGAAGAACTGGCGGCGATGCTGCTTGCCGGGTTTGGTATTGCTGTTTTTCCGCCCGCCGAAATGCTGCACAACATGGTGAATTTAACCAAGTTGCTTAAAGACGGCACCACCACGCTGCAAATGGCCAAGAAACTGGAAACCGTGTTTGATTTCGAGACTTTGTACAGTTTGTATGCGCATCTGTACGCGCTGGCTTATGATTCCGAAGGCCAGAAAATCGTGTCCAAGCGACGCGGCAATCGAAAAAAGTAACTTGGCCTATAGAAGTTCGGCCTAATATTATCCTTGTATTCTCTGCGTACTCTGCGGTGAACGCTTACAGCTTTTTTTTGCGTACCGCGAAGATTTGCATTATTAATGGTATAGAGATGTTTCGCTACTCCAGTATTCGCCTGCGGCGTTTTGCGCGCAGAATGATTAGTAGTGATCCGTCGCCAGAACGCACTGCGCGCGGAATTGCGGCTGGTTTTTTTGCGGCGGCCTTTCCATTGCCAGGGCTGCAGATACCTCTTAGTCTCTTTGTCGCTTGGTTGGCGCGCGGCAATAAAATTGTCGCCATTTTCCCGCAGTTCATTTCAAACGCCGGCACCATGCTGCCATTAGCGTACTTGCAGTATCTGATCGGAGCGAAATTCTGGCCGAACGCGACGATGGATACCACGACCGCTCTGGCGAGTCTTCAATCCGTGCTGGACGCTTGGGCGTGGACGACTCCCATTGATTCATTATCGTTGATAGGCAACGCGCTAGGAAATCTGAGCAGAAATGTGCTCGGCCCGCTGCTGCTGGGAGTGTTCATCACCGGTTTGGCGCTGGCGTTCCTTGCGTATCCGATCAGTCTGATCGCACTAACATATTTTCAGAACTACCGTTGGCGTGCGCGCATGGCGCGTAACGGCGTGCGGCATACGCCGCCGTTGCAACTGCCGCCTTCGGTCGGTGCGATTGAAGCAGATCCAGTGTCACGGTATGCAGTTCGTCAGGCGACGCTGTTGCGTGCCGATGGCTTGAAATTACTGGTGGACGGACGCCAAGCCTATCCTGAGATGCTGAATAGCATTCAGTCTGCGCGACAGACAGTGAACCTGGAGACCTACCTTCTTCGCGACGACCAAATCGGTCGCCGCTTTGCCGCGGCGTTAAGCGCGGCGGCTGAGCGCGGAGTGCGAACGCGTCTGCTCTTCGATGGCGTGGGAGCGATGGGACTGCCTTACGAATACATCGCCGGTTTGTTGCGCACGGGAGTGCGCGTCGCGGTTTATCGGCCGCTGTCAAAGTTCTGGCGCATCGGATTAAGTTCGCTGCATCGGCGCGACCATCGCAAGATACTGCTGGTAGATGAGCAGATTGGATTTACCGGCAGTTTGAATATCAGCGACAATTGCGCTCCTCGCGAAGAAGGTGGTGGCGAATGGCGCGACACGCATCTGCGTCTGGACGGCGCTGTGCCCGTACGCCAACTCGGAAAGTTGTTTGAGGCAACTTGGGAGTTGGCAGACGAATACTTAGCCGGCTCTGCGAATCAGCGTCCTGTTGTAGCGCCGCTTGTATCGAACGTGATACTCAACCCGACGCCGTCCCCCGCCAGCGATTCGACGACGCCGGCATATACCAGCCGGGGAGCGCTAATCCAAATACTCAACAATAAGGAATTTTTGAATCGTGTGCGACTGCGTCGCGCTTATATCCAAGCCATCCGCAACGCCAGTCGTTATATCCTGATTGAAAACGCATATTTCATCCCCGACCGCAACATCAGACGTGCGCTGTACCATGCTGTGAAACGAGGCGTAGTCGTAGCCGTGGTTGTGACTCTGCACAGCGACGTGCAAATCGCCGCCATGGCCTCACGCTCGCTTTATAGTGAATTGCTCGCGGAAGGCGTGCGCCTGTACGAATATCCACTTAGCATGCTGCATTCGAAAGCCGCTGTCATTGACGACGTCTGGGCCATCATCGGTTCGTATAATCTGGACCATCGCAGTCTGTTGCACAATTTAGAAGTGGGAGTATTAGCGCTGGATCGACGCTTCTGCGAAGTGCTACGCGACCAGATTCTCGCCAATATCATGAAGTGCCACGAAGTCACCCGCGAACTCCACGCTATGCAAACTTGGAATACGATTCTTCTTCACAAATTGGCTTATCAGCTCCGCTACTGGTTATAGTAGCGCAGGCGTCCTCGCCTGCTCGTTTGCTTACTTCCAGGCGAGGACGCCTGCGCTACTTTAAACGGTTATAAAAGGAGTGACACAATCAAAATGACATTCAATTCGTCTGAATTTTCCACAAGATCGCTACCGATCACCGACGCGGTGTGGCGCAGCGCGTGGTTGCATGGCGCGCTACTTGCCGTAGGCGGATTGGTTTTGCTGCTGGGCTGCTGGAACGTGCCCTTTATATTCTACGACGATCAAATACACGTTAGTCTTAATTACGAGGTTACTCAGGGCGATACTCTTGAATTTTTCAAGCTCTCGCCGATCGAAACTTATTTTCCAGTGACCAAACTTAGCTATCGCTTCGACTACTTGGTCTTTGTGGAATGGCTACATTTGAAGAACTGGGCGCCAGGTGTGCGGCTCATGACGTGCCTGTACCACATCCTGGCTGCGATTTTTGTTTGGCGCATTATGTTGCGACTGAGGCTATCGCGATGGCAGGCATTGTTTATAGGTCTGGCGTTCGTGGCGCATCCGTTGGCTTGCGAGACGGTCTGCTGGGTGTCCGAACGCAAGAACGCGCTGGCGGGACTATTCGGGTTTGCCGCCGTGTGGGCGTGGCTGCGGTGGTCAGATCGCGCGTGGCGTCTGCCGATGAGCGCCTTGCTGTATGGACTGGCCTGTCTAGCCAAACCCAGCGCGTTGGGGATATTCCCGGTGCTGGCGCTATTGGAAATATTTAAAGCGTGCGACGCTCCGGACGATGGGCAAGCCCCGGCGCCTCGCGCTGTTCAGCGCTGGTGGCGTGTTTTAGGATACCTAATGCCGCTGGCGCTAATCTCTGTCGTTGTAGTCAAGGTCAATCTGATTGGTCATGCCACCACAATAGTCGAACCGCCGGGCGGCTCGATTTTTACGGCCATGCTGACGGATTTAGAGATCGTCTCTCGCTATCTATTTAATGTGTTCATACCGGTGGCGTTGAGCGCGGTGTATTTCGTGGACCCGATTACGTCAGTTAAAGACGCCCGCGTGATTGGCTACGCGCTGCTGCTGACGACGGCAGCGATCACGACTACTTTCTTCTCGGCCAACCGCAGACGCACGATCTTCGCCTGGCTGTGGTTTGTCGGCGCGCTGGGACCAAATCTCAATCTGATTGCGATCCCGCACTTTATGCAGGATCGTTATCTGTATCTCAGCACACCGGCGTTTTTCTTGATCCTGGTTGATTTCTCTACTGGTCTCATTGCGCGCATTCGGCGCCTATCAAGTCGCGTGCTATTTGCCGTCGGAACAGCTTATTTGATTATGCTGGTCGCGCTGGCGTCCGTCCGCAGTTCCGTCTTCGATTCGATGATGACGCTCTTTGCCGACGCAGTAAAAAAACAGCCGCAAGCCGCATTTGCGCACTGGGGGCTGGGCGCGGCCTATAGTCAGGCTGCGCAAGCGCTGAGGACAGAACCGCCTCATAACCAGGCGCTGATCGAGCAGTACCGCAGCGAATGGCGAGAACAATGGCGCATCAGCGTGGACGAATGTCCGGATACTAAACGATTTGCGATCTACTCGATAATGGCGATGACCGTCGGTGAAGACTGTAATGTCCGACGCGATCTGGTTGGCGCGGAGCGCTACTGGACGTTAGCCGCCGAGTTTTCCGGCGGTCAACAAGATGGTCGTTCACTGGCGATGGGTTATTTGTCTTCGTTGCGAATGACGCAAAACCGGCCAGAGGAAGCCTATCGCTACGCCAACGAAGGCCTGGCGTTAGTGCCAGATAATACGTTGCGATTGGCGCGCGCCAAAGCGGCTCTGGCGTTGGCGAAAAACGAACAACAAGTCGGCGACAAAGCTGCTGGTGATCAATGGGTGAACATGGCGCGCGAAGACCTGAATTCGATGCTGAACGACGCACGTGTCTCTGAACAAGCGCGACGATTACTGAATGATCCGCGATTTTGGATTGACGATTGACGATTTTGGATTGACGATTGTACTGATGGTTCGGCGAGAACCACTAGCCAGTACGATTGCGACATTCTCTATCGCCCTTACAGGGCTCTCCTCTTAAATCACCACATCTAACCCAGAGCTGGCGCTCTGGGCTAAAATCTATCGCCCCTTCGGGGCTTTTGATTCCAGCGACTTCTTTTCC
>JAZDLP010000062.1:0-10517 GCA_043801885.1 Planctomycetota bacterium
GTCTTTGGCGAGTCTATAGCAATAATACAGCGTTTTTCGACACTGTAGCAACGAAGTCGGGAATTACCCCCCTCGTTGTCTTCACGCTGAAAGCGTGAAGGGTAATAGCCTGTGGCTTCAGCCACAGGACAACGATGTCAAAACGCCAATGCGCCCTGTAGGGGCGCGGGAACTTTAGTCCCAGACGTAGCGTTCGTCTCTTGCGCATAACCACCCACCGCCACTTCAGGGCGGGTAAAAAAAACAACGATCTCTTCCTGTGGCTGAAGCCACAGGCTACTTCCCTTTGCCGCTTCGCGGCAAATATACTGCGCACAGTTAGGATTTCGGCTTTTTCTGCTGGGTAAAAAGCCGAAATTTTCCCCGCGCACAGTATAGCCCGACTTCCTTGCTATAGTCTCAAAAAAACGGGTTTTTCAGCCGCATGCAGTATACAAAAGCCGTAATTCAACCGCACGAAAATATAATGGCAATTGGGCAACCATTGTGCAAAGATAAATTGATTCGACTACGATTGGCGTAGCTGATTATTTATTTTTTTTTTAAGGGAGAAAGATCATGATCCGAAAAAACTGGAGTGTGTTGATTGCGGTAGTAGTTCTAACAATGGCCACGTACGCGGCGGAACAAGAAAATCCGTTCAAGGCCGCCAAAGTGGGCGACTGGGTTGAGTATAAGATATCCAGTGGTCATATGAACGGAACCATGAAGCAAACGGTCATTAAGAAAACAGATACCGAAGTGACTCTCGAGATTGTCAACAATATGGGCGGACAGGAGATGAAACAACAGCAAGTCATCAAACTCAATGAAAAGTATGATCCTCTAAAACAGAGCATGCCGAAGGACGTCGAGATGAAGATCGTGGATAGTGGCGAGGAGAATCTTACGGTGGCGGATAAGACTTACAGTACGAAATGGACTGCGGTCGAAGTTACTATGAAGGTGGCAGGACAAACGATTATGACTAATGCCAAAACCTGGATATCATCTGAAGTGCCTCTGGGCGGCATGGTTAAAACTCAAACCGAGATGGCCGGCAACACTATGACTATCGAACTAATCGGCTCCGGCAGCGCCAAGTAAGTATTATGTCCCAAAAATTCTTCACAATCGCAATGGCGCTGTGTGCCACCCGGAAACAATGAAAATACCGCGCATGTTGCGACATTTTCGTAGGGGCACGACATGCCGCCCCTACGGTTTGGTCGAGTGTTGGTGGAGTCCGCGTCTAAAGTTCGTAAAAGCATTTGACCGGAGTTATTTGGAGTCCGTAAAAAATAATCTGTTAGTTTTTTTGTGCCTTTGTGTCTTTGTGGTTAATTTAGTTCAATGCAATAATACCAAAGTTTCACCACGAAGGCACAAAGGCACAAAGATGAACAGATTTGAAAAGTAGTTATTGACTGGACTTTTGCAAATCACATTGTGCACCCAGAGGGCTGGCTGGGAACGTCAATAAGTTCTTCAGTAGGAAAGCCTGTGTCGCAAAGTGCAAATTTACAAAAGTCCAGTTATTGAGTCCAGTTTATATAAGCATAGGAATCCCAAAGTTGGTCGCCCAAGTCAAAAATTATCGCCAAAAGCGATCTGTTTTCCTTCAATCAGCAATCAGCAATCAGCAATCAAAAATTCCCTTTTGTTGTCCTTTAATCCGTAATCCAAAATCCAAAATCCTCAATTCTCTTTTATTATTTCTGCTGCTGGCGCTGCTGTGTTGTTCACGCTTCGCGCTCGCCGATATTGTTCATCTTAAGAACGGCAAAACGCTGCACGGCGAAGTGATTGTGGAAAACGATGACTTCGTCGTCATTCGCGTGCCTTACGGCGAGATTAAACTCAAAACTGCGGATATCGAACTGATCGAGCGGCAGACTCCTCTTGAGTATGCTCTTGATCGAGGTCGTCAATTGCTCCAGCAGCGCAATCTCACGCGCGCGGTGCAAACTCTGGAACAGGCGGTGACCGCCAATCACGAGAGCGTCGAAGCGCGACGTATGCTGGCCAACGCTTATGAACTACAGGGCAAGGCTTATCGGGAGCGCCATCGTTTCAGAGAATCGCGGGAAGCTTTTGAGAAATTATTAAAACTGGACCCCGGCGCGGAATTGGTTCCACACGGCGCCGTCAATAATTTGAAAGAGATTCAGAAGCAGCAGCGCAATGTGGAAGGGATGGCGATTGAGGCGCGCAAACTGGCCGCGGCCGAAGAGTATTCTCGAGCTATTGCCGCTTACGAAGAAATTCTCAATCACACACCCGATGCTCAGCAGACAGTCAGTCCGGCGATGGCGCAGTGCCACGTCAAACGCGCGCTGGACTACGCGCGCAATAGTCAGGTCATGCAGGCCGCCGCGGATATTGAAGCCGCGTTGAAGCTGGATCCCACGCAGGCCAATAGTCTGGAGAAGTTTTACGTCTCCTGCGCTTTGCCTGGCATTCTGGCCAGTCTCGAGCGCGGTGACGGAGCCGCGGCTCAAGTTGACCTCAAGCGTGTTTTAAATTTCGCGCCGACTAATCCAAGCGCGCTGTACGTCGCGGGCCGATTGGAAGAAGCCGTCGGACGAGTACCGACCGCTGCGGCTTATTATGCGCGCGGATTGCGTGATCGAGTGGCCAATCCGACCTCCGAGTTTACCGCCAAACTGCGCCAGCGCCTGGAGCAGGAACTGGGGATTCAAGGCAATAAATGGCGGATCGAGACCGAGTTGTCACAATTCGCCGAGTACACCAAAAGCTCGGATGGGCCAGCCGAAAAACTCGAAACTGAAAACTTCAGCGTCTATCACTTCAACGCCGCGCTGGCTCGGCAGACGGCCGACGCGGCAGAATATCATCGCGCTCGCATCCTCACCGAATTAAATCTCAAACAAAGCTGGAAAGGCAAAGCCGTAGTTTTCCTGCATCGTACTCAGGCCGAATACACCGCCAAGACCGGCCAGCCTGAATGGACCGGCGGATTCTCCAAAGTTGCTTTTGAACATTCGCGCATGGGCGAGACGCAGATTCACTCATGGCAAACTTCGCCGCGTCTGCTGAAGTCCGTGCTGCCGCACGAGATCGCTCATTTAATCATCAATGCTAATCTTGCCGATATTAACGCGTTGCCAAAATGTCTGCATGAAGGCTTCGCCGTGCTGATGGAACCAAAGTTCAGGCACGATTATTTTATGAATTTTCTGAGCATTCGTTTGAAGAGCCAGGACTTCATCCCACTGATGGAACTGCTGGCGGCACGCGACTATCCGCATGATCCGGAGTTCTATTATGCGGAAAGCT
This sequence comes from Planctomycetota bacterium, assembly GCA_043801885.1. Lineage (GTDB taxonomy): Bacteria > Planctomycetota > SZUA-567 > H5-PLA8 > H5-PLA8 > JAZDLP01. The sequence goes on from JAZDLP010000062.1 coordinate 3,280, forward strand.
ATGCTCTGTTGGAGTATCTTATCCAGCAAAAAAGCCTGTCGGCGGTGGTAGGGCTGCTTAAGGAACGCAAGGCCGGCATGCAGACCGAACTGCTGCAAATCTCCGGCGCTCGCTCCATCGAAGACTTTGAGACCGATTGGAAAAAGTGGATTCTAAAAAGCGAGCGAAAAAAATAAACCACAGATAAACACAGATAAAGAAATCTGTAACCGTTCAGCCATCCTGTCTCCCCGTCAACAACGCCTTTGGGTTGCGGCTTGGCCTCGAATGGGTCTCTGTGTTCTCTGTGGAAAAACAGCCTGAACGGTTACGAATTTTTAAATTCCAAAATTCCTTATGTTTGAATCGTTACTTGCCCGTGCGACTCAGGCCGGTTAGGTCGCCGCTGATGGGCGTACTCGTCGCTTTATTTATTTTGGTCTTGAACAGCGCCCCGACACTGGATTGATAAGCCACGCCCGAAAGCAACATGCCGACTTGAATCTGACGATCCACCGGCGTCTTGTTTGCGCCAGTTACCTCCACGCTAATGCCTTCAGTATCAAACCCGGTAGCAGGCAAATCAGCTTGACTGACGGTGAAGTTCACCTGCGCTATTTCGTCGCCGGCGGTTATGGCGTTAGTTAATCTCGGATACCTGAGGCTGAATCTCTTAATGAAGCCTTTGTCGCTGGGCAATTTCGCTTTGGCTTTCGGGCCTAATGTTACGTGATCCACAATGTTGCCGATACCAATCCAGACTTCCTGTTCTTGCGAGAAATTCAAACCACCCGGCAGGTGAATTTTACCGCTGAATGTTACCGTATCCGCTTTGACGGCTGTGTAGCGCAGGCTTCCAGCCTGCCACTTCTCCAATGAGATCGGTTCTACCGCCAGACTGGACGAGCCGCTTTTGAAGTTGAACTTGCCCTTCAGTTTTTTCATAACGATGTCGGTGGATGTGCGATTGTCATTGACCGCCAGATTCTGACCGACTTCGCGATTGCTGATAACGAGCATCTTGCGAGCCTTGCCTTTCAGCAGCCCAGTGGCGATTTCGTTTGCGACGCTGGTGGCCACGTATATCTCCGAACGATTGAGTTTAACCACAGGTCGCGTACCAGTAACTGTGGATACTCGTCCCAGCGAACCATCGAAGGCGGTCGAGACAGAGTATGCATCGCGAATCATCGCGTTGACGTCCACATATAATTCAATTACGCCGCCATCACTGGAGACGACCGAAATGCTCAGTCCGTTCAGCGGATTAACTACCGTAGTTGTGAGTGGATTCTCGTTCGCGATATTGGGCACTCCAGCGCCGCCGGAGTTGGGAGCAACGACATTAACATTGCCAGCACCGGTCGTGCTTTGCCACGGATCGGCGACAGTCAATGTGCCGGTGTACACGCCCTCCGTGGTAAAGGTATGCGTCACCGGATTGTTGGTGAGAATGGGTGTGCCATCGCCAAGATTCCAAGTGTATGTCAGTTGCTCATTCTCCGGATCAACGGCCAGGGCTGTGAACGTGACCGGGATATTAACCTTGACCGGATCCTGAGAGACTTGAACTTGATTAAGTATTGGCGGAAGATTGTTACTGATTAAGCGGATCTTGTTATTGTTTGTATCGGTAAAGTAAATACCTTTTGAGGATGCGGCGATGGCTGAGGCATACCGTACACGGGCCGAGGAAGCCAGCATTACAGAATCGCCGTCAAATCCGGCTGTGCCATTGCCGTTTACGGTAGTGATAATACCTGACGGCGCGATTTTGCGAACGCGCAGATTCCCTTCTTCCGTGACATACATGGTTCCGTCCGGAGTGGTAGTAACACCCAGCGGCGCATTCAATTGCGCGGCCGTGGCCAGTCCGCCATCACCGGAGAAACCGGCTGTGCCGTTGCCGGCGACAGTAGTAATAACGCCGCTCGGACTAATTCTACGAATGCGGTGGTTGCCAGTATCGGCGATATAAATATTCTTGGTGTTCAAGTCGTACCAGAAGCCGCGCGCGTAGCTGATTTGAGCGGCAGTGGCCGGGCCATTATCACCGGAGTAACCAAACGTGCCGTTGCCTGCGATAGTGGTGATAACGCCGCCGGAGTCAATTTTGCGCACACGATTGTTGCCGGAGTCCAGGATCAGCAAACAATTATCGCCCCCTATCACGCCAGCGGGATTATTGAGTCGAGCGGCAGTGGCCGGACCGTTGTCGCCGGAATAGCCATTCTGACCGTTAATAATATCGCCAGCGATGGTCTCGATATAGCCGTCGGCGCGGACACGTCGAAGGCGAGCAGAATCGGTGATGAATATCTGGCCAGCGTTATCTACAAATATACCCTTTGGCCACGGCACGGTCGTATTGGTGGCCAAGTGCAGCGGCGTGTTGTCGGGCACGAATTCAACACCGCCGTTGCCGGCTACGGTTGAGATATTGCCCAATGTATCGATCTTTCGCACACAGTGATTGTTGGTATCCGCAACGTAAACATTGCCTGTTATATCTACAAAGACGCCCTGAGGTAGCCGAAAAGACGCGTTCATCGCCGGGCCGCCATTGCCCGTGTAAGCGCCCGAACCGTTGCCCGCGATGGTCGTCAGCATGTTGTTTGTAGTACCAACTTCACGAACGCGGAAATTGCCCTCATCGGTGATGCAAACCCTTGTAGTATTCGCGGCCACCCCTGACGGAGAACTAAACAGAACCCCGACGCCATTGGCCAAGCCGCCATCACCGCCGAAGCCCGGCCTCGGCTGACCATTGCCGGCATAAGTGTTGATCATGTCCGTTGTGGGGTTGTTATCCGCGAACATCCGAATCCGATGATTGCCCGTATCGGCGACGTAGATGTGATTGGCATCCACAGCGGCTACGCCGTGCGGATTCGCTAGTTGCGCATTTGTTCGCAATCCACCGTCACCACTGAATCCAAACACGCCGTTGCCGACAACGGTGACGATGTTGCTTGGAGCACTGATGATACTGAAGACTTTGCGAATGCGGTGATTGCCCGAGTCGGCGATATAGAGGTTGTCGTTGAGAATGGACAGTCCCGTGGGTTTATTCAGTTGCCCGGGATAAACATCGCTAAATCCCGGCGTGCCGTTGCCAGCAATGGTGCTGATGTTGCCAAAGTTGACTTGACGGATGCAGTGATTTTCTGAATCGGCGATGAAGAAGGTTCCCATTCCGCCAGACTGCGCCGCGACGGCACACGGGAAATTAAGAGCGGCGGCGGTGGCTGGACCTCCATTGCCACTGTAACCAGCCATCCCCGTGCCGGCGACGGTGCTAATGATGTTCGTATTCAGATTAATCCGGCGAATGCGATGATTGCCGGCATCGGCCACATACAGATACGGAACCAAATCCGGACTCTCGTAAATCGTCGCCCAAACCAATCCCGCAGGCTTGCAAAATTGCGCATTGATAGCTGGGCCGCCATCTCCCGAAAATCCAGGCATCCCTGTTCCCGCGATCACCGTCAGAACGCCGGCAGTGTTCAATGAAAAAATCATATTTCTGTTCGGATCTGAAAAATACACATTATTCTCGGCGTCAATGGTTGCGTTGCCTGAAGGGAAGATAGTGATGCCGATTGCCGTCCCGCTGGTGGCGAAGTTCGTATTGGCGCCGTTACCGGCAACGGTTTGGACCAATTCCACCGCGACCGCATTTAGACTCAAAACCATCACGAACAACGCGAGAAGTTGATTTGCTAAACGCATGAGTTTTTTCTCCTGTGCTGTCTCTGCGGTGAACGGTTACAAATTCTCTTATTAGTGCAATATATCACGTGAAAGATTATGTGAATATACTTAAAAATCAGTACCCGTCCAGCGCGGCGATTCTTCGCATGACAGAACGACCATTACTTCAACACATCATAAACCAGTTTGATTGCCGTTATAAACAAAGATACTTGTACCAATCGCACAAACCATAGCGGACTAATGCGCCGGTTCAGCCACGCGCCCAGCCACACGCCCAGCGGTCCCAGCAGCATCAACCAAACGCCATAGCGCAAGCTGACCAGCGTCATGGCGCCGGCGGCCAGCATGAATGGCACTTTTATCGTGTTGAAAATAAAAAAGAATCGGCCACAGGTGCCCATAAAGACGCGCTTGGGGAGTTTCTGCGGCAGTAAGAACATCACCACAATCGGCCCGGCGGCGTGAGCGATCATGGTGGTGACGCCCGCTATCGTACCGACCGGCAAGCTAACCAACCAACTGGGCTGCCAAGCAATGTTCTGGCTCGCGCGCGCCGGACGCAGTTGCAGAACCAGAAAAACGATTGAGACGGCGGCGACAATCAGCTTCAGGCAATCATCCAGTCTCTTGGCATCCACGGGATGATCGAGATTCGTTTTGCCAAGAAAGATCGTGACGATAGTAATACCCAGAATCATGCCAGGCGTCAGTCGCAGAACGGCTCGCATGCTCCATTCTTTCGGATAGCGATGGATTGTAGTGGCGTCACAGACGATCAGTACCGGCAGCCACAGTCCGAGCACCAGTTTGGCCGAACCTGTGGCGTAGATCATTAGCGGAACGGAGAGTATCCCTACGCCGCCGCCGAATCCGCCTTTGGAGATCGCCGTGATCAGCAGCGCTGATCCGGCCAACGCGAAAAACTCCCAAAGTTCTTTTTGCGACGTGGGCGGAATGATCCATTGCCGTACAAACTCGGCCCACCCGGTCTCTTTGATTTCCGCTGCGGCAATCAGCGCCGCTGCGCCAAATGCAATACAATAACCTGTAGTGAAGAAGCGTCCCGCTGTCGTCTGAAAATCAGATCGATCAATGGTGGCGGACGACGCGGTGTACGTAGTAGATTTTGCGGATGAAGTCGGTTGCAATGGCATACCACTTAAAATTTTGGCAACCGGTTATGAACTTCGATCACCGCACCGATTATCTGTTCCGTTATCTTATTGAATTTCATCTCTGTGTCCTCTGTGGCTTTGTGGTGAACGGTTACCAAATTTAAAGATTCGTAGCGCAGGCGTCTCGCTTGCAGGCAAGGATGCCTGCGCTACAAGATCAATCAATTTACCGCCGCTGTGCGGCTGAAAATTTGTTCTTCAACAAAGATGGCAGCCGACGTGCGCACCGCCAGCGCAATCGCGTCCGAGGGTCGTGAATCCACCTGGATAATTTCCTCGCCGCGGCAGATTTCCAGTAGAGCAAAATAGGTGTCATCACGCAGATCGTTGACCACAATCCGCAACAATTTGCCGCCTAATTTTTTGATGATGTCGCACAGCAAGTCATGCGTTAACGGCCGAGCCACAGCGATTTCTTTCAGTTTGCGATCAATAGCCAACGCCTCTTGATAGCCAATAAAAATAGGGAAAAATCGTTCCCCGTTCTTTTCGCGCAACACAATAACCTGAGTCTGCGAGCCCTCGGTGATGATAATTTGAAAGAGTTCGACTTCGATAAGCATGGCTGTCTCGCCTTATAGACAAAAAATACTGCTGCGAGTACAGTAATCAGAACTTCGCTTGAAGTCAAGGAGGCCATCTGCGCCATCTCATGAACTCTGTCTCGACCGCTTCATCACCGGCCACTGCTTACGTTCAGGCTATCGAGCAAGACAATTGTCTCAGAAAGCGATCCCATCGGACCCGGGTTCTCACTCGGCGACACCTTGCGGACCTCTACGCGCTGAACCAGGATACAGCCCTGTTCCGAACCCTTCGATACTTTTGGCAGCGCGATCCGGAAGGGTGTCCGTTGATTGCCGCCCTCTGCGTTTACGCGCGAGACCCGCTTCTCAGAGTCAGCGCCCCGTTTGTTTTGAGGTTGTCAGAGGGGCAGGTCTTTTCGCGCGAGGCATTGGAGGAGTATCTGGAGAAGAAGTATCCGGATCGTTTCAGCATGGTTCACAAGGTCATTCAGACGAATCTGGATTCATCCTTGGGATGCGTCATCCCGGCTGACCTTCTGTACTTCGACTCGGCCGACAAACTGCTCCAGTCGCGCATTCTGCCCCGAAAGGTTCACGAGAAGACCATGAAGTGGATCAAGGGCTCGCCGGATCAGCAACTCGTCTCCGCGTTGGAGCAGCATCCATTGGTAATGTGGCGTGACCGGATTGATGCCCTTCCCGGCCGCTTTGACCGCGCCAGAGAGATGGCAGCCAGGTCCTTGGAACCGGAAACACAGACCGTTGACATCCCGCGCCGCATGCTCAAGTCGCCTGAAGACGTGGACGTCTGGGTGAAAGAAGTGCATGAAAAGTTGAAGGCTGCCATCGCCAAAGGACCGGTAATCATATGAGTATACTAGCGCTGCCCGTTTCCATCAAGGATCTGCTGCACGGGCGTTCCGTGGAATGGGAACGGCTTGAGTACAAGAAGGGATGGAATCCGGAGAATGTATTGCATACACTCTGCGCCTTTGCCAACGATTTCCATAACCTGGGTGGCGGTTACATTCTTATTGGAGTCGAAGAGAGAAACGGCCGGCCGGTCCTGCCGCCCGTGGGCATTGATCCTTCCCGAATCGATAGAATACAAAAGGATATCCTGAACCTCGGACATCATGCCATACAACCCATGTATCATCCTCTAATCGCGCCGTACGAAGCCGCTGGCAAAACCATTTTAGTCATATGGGCGCCTGGCGGAGAAACCCGGCCCTATAAAGCCAGGGTCAGCCTTTCAAAAGACAACAGAGATTGGGCGTTTTACCTGCGAAAGCAATCAAGCACTTTGAGGGCCAGGGGCGCGGATGAGCGGGAGTTGATCGGATGACCCGCGAAGCCCTTGCTTTTATACAGCGGAACTACCTCAAAGAAATCGTGATCAAACATCCGGAACACCCGGAAGCCGAACGTTGCTGGAATTTCCCATACCAGGCCGTTGAAGAAGCCATCGTCAACGCCGTGTATCATCGCTCATACGAGCAACGTGAACCTATTGAAGTTCGTATCACGCGGGAAGATCTTACGATTCTAAGTTTTCCCGGCCCTGATCGTTCCATCCGATTGGAGGATCTTCGGCAAGGCAAGGCCGTTAGCCGCCGCTATCGTAATCGCCGTATCGGCGAGTTTCTTAAAGAGCTTGAACTCACTGAAGGCCGATCCACCGGTATCCCAAAGATATTGAAGACCATGAAGGCGAACGGTTCCTTGCCACCCGAATTTGAGACCAACGAGGAACGCACACATTTTCTGATACGTCTGCCAGTTCATCCGAAGGCATTGGATAGTATTGAAGTTACCCCCCAAGTTACCCCCCCAA
>JAZDLP010000129.1:0-10009 GCA_043801885.1 Planctomycetota bacterium
TGATCATCGACGGCAACCCATCCTTTTTGAGAAAACAGGCTTGACGGGTAGTTCCATAGCAGGACACAGAGGTACGCAGAGATGAATAGAAACTTAAAAATCAAAATTCTCTGTGTCCTCTGTGGCTAAAAATAGACTGAACTGTTGCCCTTTTTTTTCTTCGATTTAACCGGCTTCTTTTGAGGCGCAATCGGCGCATTGGCAGCCACGTCAATATTAAACACTTCGCCCAGTTTTGACTCGTCCAGTTTGCGGCGGCCGTACTTGGGCGCTTTGGCGATGATGGCTTTGGCTGAGTCAGCGCTAACCAGTTCGGCGTGATCTACTCCGCGCAGGAGAAACAGCAATTCAGGCTTTTTATCAAGCCGTGCGCCCACGCCATACATCACCGCCGCCAGATGCTTGCACAGATCAGCCCAATCGGGGCATGAACAATCCAAATCAATCTCTTTAGGCGACGGGAACAGGCCATCATTTTGATCTGTCACAATTTTCATCACTTCGTTGGAAAGTTTGCCTTGTAGCAACTCCAACATTGAGCCGACACGTCCGGCACAAGACTCTTTTACTTTGCGCCATTTTGTATCTGGAAGTGTTGTGATCGTGATATCAATCGTGTATAGTTCCGAGCCGCTGACTTTCGCCGTGATCTTGCCTTTGGCGATCTCCAAATGACAGACTGCGCCGTTGCGGACATACGTGCGGCCGCGCGGCAGCCGATTTTCATAATCGCTGAACTTTTCGAGATGCTCGCACCATGCCTTGCCCCAAAACGTAGTGGCAATCTGGCGCCCTTCAATGTTGACTGGCTGAACAACGGTGCCTTGTTTCTTCGACAGTTTCGCCATTGCTTTTGCGGCATTAGCGCGACGTTGCGCGACTGGCACATAAGGTCTCCATTCCCATCCTCCCCACCCCATGTTCAATCCTCCTCTAATGTGTTGACGTCCAATCGCACAAAATTCAATAATTCCTTGTCGCCCATCTCAGTGATCAATGAAGGCGCGCCGCCTTCCAGAATCTCGCCGGCGAGCTTCGTTTTATCTCTAATCAGCGCATCAATCTTCTCTTCAATCGTGCCTTGGCAAATGAACTTATGAACCATCACGTTTCGATTCTGGCCAATACGGAACGCGCGATCAGTCGCCTGGTTCTCCACTGCCGGATTCCACCAGCGATCAAAGTGAATCACGTGTGTCGCCGCCGTTAGATTAAGACCAATACCGCCCGCTTTCAACGATAATACCAGAAATGGCGGACCGTCTTCGTTCTGAAACTCATCTACGATATTTTTTCGCTTGCCGACATTGGTGCCGCCATGCAGTACCAATCCCGACCGACCAAAGATGGTTTTCAAGAAACTGGCGAGCGGCTCGATTATCTCGCGGAACTGCGTGAAGATCAACGCTTTTTCCTGCCGCGCGGCGAGTTCTTCGCAGATGTCGCGCAAGCGGTGAAACTTGCCGCTTTCTTCCGGCGCGTACAAGCCCGAAGCCGTCCATTGAGCGGGATGATTGCAGATTTGTTTAAAGCGCAGAATGAACGCCAACACCACGCCGCGACGTTCGATGCCGATCTTGCCTTCCAGAGTTCGCGCGAGTTCCCGCACGGACTGTTCGTACAATACGGCCTGCGCTTTCGTGAGATTGCAGAACGCTTGCAATTCAATCTTATCGGGCAAGTCGGCGATGATCGTCTTATCTGTTTTCAGTCGGCGCAGAATATACGGCCCGGCTAATTTTCGCAGCGGCGCGTACTGCTCGGTCGAACGCTGTTCCAGTCGCTTGACAAACTCCCCGAACGCTTTTGCGGAACCCAGCAGTCCGGGATTGATGAAATCGAAGAGCGACCAAAGATCGCTCAAACTATTTTCCACGGGCGTGCCGGTAAGCACGATGCGGCTTTGAGTCTTGAGTTGTTTAACCGCGCGCGTCTGTCTGGCACTGGGATTTTTGATTGCCTGCGCTTCATCCAGAACAACCAATCCCCATTCAATGGTGCCTAGCCACGGTTGGCGCGCCAACATAGCGTACGTCGTCAAAACAACATCGTTGTCCGCAATATAGTCCGACGGATTTTCTCCGGCGGATTTTAATTGCGAGGGCGGAATTTGTGACGGATGCGCAAACGCGCACTTCAAAGATGGCGCAAACTTTTCGATCTCCGCTTTCCAATTTCCCAACAACGAAGCCGGCAAAACCAGCAACGCGGGCTTCAACTTCTCTTGGCTTTGCTGCTTGCGCATCAATAGTAACGCGAGCACTTGGATAGTTTTGCCCAAGCCCATGTCATCGGCCAGACATGCGCCCAGTCCCAAACTTGAAAGAAACCACAGCCATTTGACGCCGATCTCCTGATAGGGACGAAGCGTGGCGAGCAGTTGCTCTCCTGGCAGCGCGCTCTGTAACGTCTCCGGCTGCCTGATTTCGCGCAGTCGCTCTTCCAGCCATTTTCCCGCGCGAACTTCAGACCACGACGCGCTCTCGCCTTCCAATACATCCACATGTTCGGAGCCAATGGACGCGCCCGCCAGCAGCCGCATCCCTTGCAAAAAAGATATGCCGTCGCCCGCCGTCTCTTTTTCAACTTGCTTCCAGTGCTCCAGCGCGTGCGTCAACTTCTCGCGATCAACCTCAACCCACTTTCCTTTCAAGAAAACGAGGCTTTCAGAATTTTTTAGAATCTCTTCCCACTCCGCGCGCGTCAGCGTCTCGCCGTCGAGCGTCATCTCGACATTGAAGTCGAGCAACGCGTCCTTGTTGAATCTCGATTGCCGCTTCTGGCCAATGGAGACGCTCACTTTCAGTCGCGACGCTCGCCGCGACCACCAATCCGGCACGCGGACCAGCAGGCCGCTCTCTTCCAGTAAAGGTATATCCTGCAGAAACCGATGCGTCTCTTGCGGCGTCCAGGCCAGCGGATGAAATATTTCGCCGGAGCCTACCAACTGCTGCACCCACGCGCAACGCTCCGAGGCGCGCTGAATGGGGGTGAGCAAGTTCACTAATGTTTGTTTGTTTATTGCGCCGGCATACTCTTCAAGCGCTCTGCCCAGCGGCTGATATTGCACGCGACGGCCGTCCAGTAATTTTGGCGCATACGTTGCCAGGAAAGCGAACGGGTATTCGGGATCGCTCTTATTTTCAGCCAGATGAAAGCAAACCCGACCGACTCGATGCCACAACGGGCTGCGCCGTTTTAGCCATTCGCTAAAGCCGCCTTTTTCGGATGCGATTTCTTTGCGCGCATAATCGTCCAGTTCGATCCAGAATCGCGCCAGCGTGTCAATGCGAAGATATTCACCGCCGCGCATGGGTGGCGCGGATTCCACCATTGCCGCCAGTTCCTTCAACGACACAGACAGAGACTGGCCAAAATCTTCGGCAGATTCAGGGATATGGCACAGCGCGGTCAGGTATCGTTCGCCAAAGCCGCGCCAAAAAAGAAAAGATGGCGACAGCGCGCTTCGATCCGCGGCTGTCGCCAAATAAAGCAATAATTCACTCGGACTTAAAGCAAACGCCTGCCGAACAAACGGAACCAATGAATCTGGTATCATTGGTTCCGATGACGTTTCGACATCAACCAGCGCCAGATGCCCAGAGGGTAATAAGGCCAACTCAATCAAGTCAGATGATACCTTGATCGAGCATGGTGTCGGCGACTTTTTTGAAACCGGCGATATTGGCGCCCTTGACATAATTGCAGAAGTTGCCCTCTGTGCCGTAGGTCAGGCACTGTTTGTGAATAGCCTTCATAATTTCGTGCAGCCGCGAATCAACTTCCTCGCGTGACCAGGACAGCTTTATGCTGTTCTGCGACATTTCCAAGCCACTGGTGGCCACGCCACCGGCGTTAGCCGCTTTGCCCGGACCGTAGAGTATCTTGTTGTCCAGAAAGATGCTGACGCCTTCCGGCATAGTCGGCATATTAGCGCCTTCGGCGACCAGTTTCACACCGCGATTGATCAGGTTCTGCGCATCCTTGCTATTGATTTCGTTCTGCGTAGCGCTGGGGAAGGCGCAGTCGGCCTTGATATTCCAGAGCGGGTTACAATCAGCATCGGCGACTATTGGCGTATAGACGGCATTTTTGTATTTGTCAGTATATTCTTTGATACGCCCACGACGGACATTCTTCAATTCTATAACATAAGCCAACTTGTTTTGATCAATGCCTTCTTCGTCATAGATCATGCCATTGGAGTCAGACAGTGTTACCACTTTGCCACCCAGTTGGTTGATCTTCTCGGTCGTGTATTGAGACACGTTGCCGGATCCAGAGACTAGGCAGACCTTGCCTTTTATGCTGTCGTTGCGGGTTTTAAGCATTTCCTCGGCGAAATAAACCGCGCCGTAGCCGGTAGCCTCGGGTCGAATCAACGAACCGCCCCAGTTGCGACCCTTGCCAGTCAACACACAGGTAACTTCGTTGCGAATCCGTTTATACTGGCCAAACAAGAACCCGATTTCGCGACCACCTACGCCGATGTCTCCGGCGGGCACGTCCGTCGCCGGACCAACATGGCGGTACAGTTCAGTCATGAAGCTCTGGCAGAAACGCATTACTTCATTATTACTTTTGCCCTTGGGGTCAAAGTCGCTGCCGCCCTTGGCGCCGCCCATAGGTAGAGTAGTTAACGCGTTCTTAAAAATCTGCTCAAAGCCAAGGAATTTAAGGATGCTCAGATTTACTGATGGGTGAAAGCGCAAACCGCCTTTATACGGGCCGATGGCACTGTTGAACTGGATGCGGAAGCCACGGTTGACTTGAACTTCTCCCTGGTCGTCTTGCCAAGGAACGCGGAATATAATCGTCCGCTCAGGTTCTACGATCCGTTCCAGAATTTTTGCCTTCGCGTACTGCTTGTTTTTGTCCAGAAAACCTTCCAGACATTCCACAACTTCAACGACCGCTTGATGAAACTCTTTCTGGTCGGGATCGCGCTTGGTGATCTGCTCAATGATTGGATGCATACAACAACTCCTCCTCTATCTATGGGCGAACAGCAGGTCGTTCAAAAGACTTGCTCTCGCATTGCCAACGACGTGTAACTTCGATTTATGTATTTTATCACAAATCACTTTAATTAAAAAATATCTTGTTGTTTCATAAATTGCCAGCACATTTTGCGCGCAATAGCGCTTTTTTCTATGTGTTTTTGCGCCTTCGTGGTATAAAAATCATCAGTTTAAACAAGGAGTTACGCAATCGGCATTCAGTCGCGTCGCGTTTTGATCACAGGCATCGGCTTTGTGGCGCCAGCCACGCTGAACGAGGCGCTTGACGGTCGTCTCAATACGTTATTCCCAGCCGTTCCTGAGATCACCGCTTTCGAAATCCCTGAAGGGCTGCCTACGTGGGGTTTTGAAGTTCTGGATTTAGGTCTGAACAAACATCTGCCGCACATCAAGAGTTTCGTGGATCGCACCAGCGCGCTAGCTTTGGTCGCCGCCAAACATGCGCTCGTCGACGCCGGTTTGGAACAGGCGATCATCGCTGCGCCAGTAGCTGCGACGCCGACTGCGCCGGCAGCGAATAACGAGAACATCGAAATCGGCTGCGCCTACGGCACTACTCTCGGATGCTTGGAGGCCATGGGCATCTTCTGGAACAAGATCAAAACCTCAAATCCAAAATTCGCTCCGCCGCTGCCCTTTACGCACGGCTACGCCAACAGTCCATCTTCGCTGCTGTGTATTGAATACAAACTGCGCGGTCCGGCTGCGACGTTCTCGGGTGAAAATCTGGCCGGTATCGAAGCCTTTACTTTCGCTTTCGATCAGATCGCCGCGAGTTCAGGCGAGATTATATTAGTCGGCGCCAGCGAAAGTCTCACGCCGGCCGCTTATAATCATCTTTACGCTACGGGACAACTGAGTCAGACCGGTCAGTGGAACGATGGCATTATCCCCGGCGAAGGCGCCGCAATGATTGTGCTGGAAAGCGAAGATTCAGCGCGACGGCGCGGCGCGCGCAGCTACGCGGAAGTAGAAGCTGTGGACTTTTTCGATTCTCAACAGAGCACTTGTCCGGAACTTCACGCCTCGACGCCGTTGGAAGAGCAAGTTTATTTTTGCGCGACGACAGCGGACTGTTCGACCGCCAATCTGCCGTTTGTAGCGACACATCCCTACACGGGAGACATGCTTTCCGCATCACCGATGCTGCGAATAGCTCTGGCCGCGGGTGTGCTGGCCGGCAAGTTTGCGCTCAGTACGGAAGTGGGCCATCCAGGTTTGCCATTACTCTGTAACGCAGGCGTCTCGCCTGCAACCCAACCATTAACGATTAGTAGTAAAGCATATTCGCAATCGCCGCGTGTTGCGGTGGCGATAGGATATGAACGCAGCGGTCGTAAGGCTCATGTGCGATTGAGGAAATGTGGCACAGCATAAATAGGAGGTTTAATGACGGCAGAAACTCTGTCCGATTCAGCGCATAATTATTCAGGATCAGCGCTGGAATTAACGCAAGCAAATTCTACGCCTCCGGCAGACGACGATATCAAGACGTTCGTTCTCGACACCAACGTTTTGCTGCACAACCCAAATTCGCTATTTGCGTTTAAAGATAACCGTGTCGTTCTGGCGCTGGCGGTCATCGAGGAACTCGATCACTTTAAACACGGCAACGACGAACTGGGTCGCAATGCGCGCCAGACTATTCGCGCCATTGACCAGTGCCGCGAACTGGGTTCATTGCGCGACGGCGTGCCGATGAAAAATGGAGGCGTGTTGCAGGTGGTTATGCAACGGGATTTGAGCGGCCAGCTCAGCAATGTCGGACTGTTGGGCGATTCGGCCGACAACCATATTCTCTCCACAGCTCTGGCGCTGCAGCAGAAAGGCGCGCGTGTTACATTTGTCTCCAAGGACATCAACGCGCGCGTCAAAGCCGATGCGTTGGGTTTGCGCGTGGAAGACTTCGAGCAGCAAAAGGTTGATTTCGACACTTTGTATCAGGGTTGGCGCGAATTACTGGTGCCTGTGGAGACCGTGAACCAGTTCTACGCCGAAAAAGCCACGGCTATTCCAACCGCGGTTGAGAACAGTCTGATGCCAAACGAATTTGTGTTGTTAAAAGATGAGAGCAATTTAAAGCACACGGCGTTGACGCGCGTGGATTTGCTCGGCAAGGAACTGGTCCCGCTGACGCAGGAGTTTGATCACGCCTGGAATGTCGCGCCGCGCAGTATCGCGCAGCGCATAGCCTTCGAATTGTTGATGGATGACAATATCAAGCTTGTTACTCTGGTCGGGCGCGCAGGCACCGGCAAGACGTTGCTGGCCATTGCCGCCGGATTGCAGCGCGTGGTTAAAGATAAATGCTACGAGAAGATGTTGATCTCGCGGCCCATCATGCCGCTGGGCCGTGACATCGGCTACCTGCCCGGCAACAAAGACGAAAAATTGCAGGCTTGGATGGGTCCTATTTTCGACAACCTGAAGTACATGCTGCGCGGACGCTCTTCACTCAACGCGCTGACTCGTGAGCAGCTTTTCGAGCAGGATTTGCTGGAGTTGGAGGCAATCACTTATATTCGCGGCCGCAGTATTGCCAACATGTTCGTAGTCATAGACGAAGCTCAGAATCTGACGCCGCACGAAATAAAAACGATCATCAGTCGCGTCGGCGAAGGCAGCAAAATGGTGCTAACCGGCGATCCGCAGCAGATAGACAATCCGTATCTGGACGCCAGTTCCAACGGACTGACTTATTGCGTGGAACGAATGAAGACTGTCCCGTTATTCGGGCACATCACTCTGCATAAATCCGAACGCAGCGCTCTGGCAGACCTGGCCGCCGAACGACTATAAGAAAAAGGGAGACAGAGAGACAGAGGGGAAACAGCTTTTGCCCAAAAGTCGCCAAAATCTTTGTGCCACGCAAAGATTTTAACTCATGTCGGCAAGTGTGTGAAACAACGTAGATGCACGGTATGCCGTGCCCATACGAAAATACCGCAGCGCATAGACCGCACTACAATCGTTATTCGTCAATCATCAATCACAAATCGTCACTTCTTCCCCACGCCCCGCTTGTCTTTCTTCGCCGTGTAGCTCATTGTCACTATATTGAGATAACTGTCGTCATCCAGTGTGAAGAGTGTCGGCACACCTATCTCCTCCGCTTCACTGATGTTGTCGTTGCTAAACCCAAAACTCTCCAAACTCTTGAATAGGCTTTGCTTCTTCACCGTGTACGTGAACTTCACCAGACTGCCAAGATACGCTCCGGTTTGCATCTTTCCCGTCAGCTTGATGGTGTCCGTGCCGCTTGTGGCTTTGCCTTTGGCGTCTAGCGTGAACGTGTTCTGGTAGTCACCGAATGTTACCGTCAACGTCTTGTCCTTTGGCGCAAAGCCGCTCGCTACAGGCAGTGTTCCAGTCAATATCAGCGTATCCGACTTCGTCGCGCTTGGTTTGAAGTTAAACGTTAGAGACGCTTTCTTGACTTGGAATAGACTTGGATCAGTGTTAGTGCCGTCTATGCTATTGACGCCTAGATGGATGGTACGCGAGTCGCTGGCCACACCATCGCAGATTGTTACCGTCACAATGTATATTCCCGCTGTCGTGTAGGTGTGAGATACGTTGGCGCCAGCACTGAATGTTTTGTCGCCAAAGTTCCAATCGTAGGTAATGTTGTCGCCATTATCGTCCGTCGCCACAGCGGAGAAATTTACAGCCACTCCGACAATGCCGGGATTCGGATTAGCGGTAGGTAAAGAAGTGAACACAGGCGCGACATTGTTGCCGCCTTCCGGACGGACGATATTCAAATACAATGGCAGGCGGTCCGAACCGGCTGAATTCGTAGCTTTTAGTGTAATAATGAAAAATATGCCGCTTACGGTAGGTATGCCAGAGATGGTGTCACCAGACAAGCGCAATCCAGCCGGTAAATCGGTTGCTTCGAAGGTGATCGGTACCGTGCCGCTGGCCGTGATCTGATAGCTAAACGGCCGTCCCATTGTTGCTGAAGCGATTAGAGCGCTCGTGATCACTGGGATACCGCTAGGAGTGCCTGTCGCGCCAGTGACACCAGTCGCACCAGTCGTGCCAGTCGCACCAGTCGTGCCAGTCGCACCAGTCGTGCCTGTTGCACCAGTCGTGCCCGTTGCACCCGTTGTGCCTGTTGCACCCGTCGTGCCGGTTGCACCAGTCGTGCCCGTTGCACCAGTCGTGCCCGTTGCACCCGTTGTGCCGGTTGCACCAGTTGTGCCTGTTGCACCCGTTGTGCCGGTTGCACCCGTCGTGCCTGTCGCACCCGTTGTACCGGTTGCACCAGTTGTGCCGGTTGCACCAGTCGTGCCCGTTGCACCCGTCGTGCCTGTCGCACCCGTTGTGCCGGTTGCACCCGTCGTGCCGGTTGCACCAGTTGTGCCTGTCGCACCCGTCGTGCCTGTCGCACCCGTCGTGCCTGTCGCACCCGTTGTGCCGGTTGCACCAGTTGTGCCGGTTGCACCAGTCGTGCCCGTTGCACCAGTCGTGCCCGTTGCACCAGTTGTGCCGGTTGCACCTGTCGTGCCGGTTGCACCTGTTGTGCCGGTTGCACCTGTTGTGCCGGTTGCACCTGTCGTGCCGGTTGCGCCTGTCGTGCCGGTTGCGCCCGTCGTGCCTGTTGCGCCAGTTGTACCTGTCGCGCCAGTTGCGCCAGTTGCGCCAGTTGTACCTGTTTCACCAGTCGCGCCGGTTGCGCCAGTTACGCCTGTCGTGCCGGTTGCGCCTGTTGTGCCGGTTGCACCAGTTACGCCCGTTGCGCCCGTCGCGCCAGTTGCACCTGTCGCGCCAGTTGTGCCAGTTGCGCCCGTTGCGCCAGTTGCGCCCGTCGTGCCGGTTGCGCCCGTCGCGCCTGTCGCGCCGGTTGCGCCAGTTGTACCTGTTTCACCAGTCGCGCCGGTTGCGCCAGTGGCGCCGGTCGTGCCGGTTGCGCCTGTTGTGCCGGTTGCACCTGTTACGCCCGTTGGGCCCGTCGGGCCAGGTGCGCCTGTCGGGCCTGTTGT
>JAZDLP010000137.1:0-4526 GCA_043801885.1 Planctomycetota bacterium
TCAGCCTTCTTTCTCCTGATGCTTCAGTGGCCGCCTTTTCGACGCTTCCCACCGTCAGGATAGCTACTCGGCTCTTGCAGTCCGAACCGAGACGGGTCTTCCACCCGCTGGATGGATGCGCTATCATGGCGCACTGGTTCCTTATCTGCCGGACCTAAGACCAGACATTGCAAGTCCATCGTGGTGGCTTTGAGTGGTGTCTCCATCCGAATACGCGGCGGCGTTCGGTCGCTGACAATGCCTACAGTCTTAGAGGCGGACTGCTCATTCTTATCGCTGACCGTAATGACATAGCGCTGCTCGCCTTCTGGCATCCAAGCCGTGTAGGACATGTTCGCAGACGGCCTACCGTTGTTGACGATCAGGGACAGCGGCGCAGTTCCACCAGAAGCACTGACGTTGAAGGTAACGTTGTCGCTGTTCGTCAACGTTTTGCCATCTCGCTCCACCTTCTTCTTATTCTGTGGAATATCAACAGTTACGCTGGCGATGACCAGCGGTTGCGACTGTTGCGGAGGAGGATTGCCTGCAAAGGGATAACGAATTACCGTCACAGATCCTGCGTTGCCCGCCACATCACGATAATACAAATCCGCGGAGAAACTTACTGGCAGCGCTCCACTGTTTCCGAAGCAGGTGACCACAAAGGCATTTTCAAATAGTTTTGGCCAGACTTGAACATCGCCAATAATATTTCTGGCGAGCAACTGAAGACCGTATTCTATGGGTGGATTGCCCGCAAAGAATACTTGTCCAGCCTCTTCACTCCAGTGCGTCACATCCGGAGCTTCCGTAGGCGCGGTGGTGTCAACAATGATGCTGCGACTTAAGATGGCCTTCGAACCGGCACAATCACTGATGCTCATCGTCAATGTGTGATCGCCTTCTGTCAGGTCGGCTAACGGCTGGAACGTGAAACTATCTACGGCTACTTGCGCTAATTGCGTAACATCCTCATTATCCAGCAGCAGTTTGGCGCTTTGCAGAGCGATACCGGAACCCGGCGCCGCGTCCGAGAACGAACCGGAGAAAATCGGTCTCCGATTATTAGTGACCAGCCCGTCGTCCGGCTGAACGAAGCATATCTCTGGGCCAATGCTGTCTACTTGGAATGTCCAAGTCGCGCTGCTGTGATTGCCCGCGAGGTCCGTCACATCAACTTGTGCGGAGTGAGCGCCTTCCGCCAGCAGCATGCGCACAGAACAGCCTTTGGTAGTGCATACAGCTTGCTTGCTGACATCGTTGCCGTCCAGAGTCAGTCGCACCGAGTCGGCATCCACGCCGAAGGCATCGGCGAATGTAGCGCTGATTGTCGGGCGGCGATCGGCGATCCAACTTCCGTCGAGCGGATTAAGCGCGGAGATCGTCGGTGCGCAGTTATCAATAGCGACAAGAGCTGTGTTCGAATCCTGAAGCCCGTCGTGACTGTCCCTATTTTCTAGAAATCTGTCCTCGTGAAACAGCATTATTCTTTCGCACGTAAGGTCTCAAATCTATAGCGACTAACCAGTCAAGACCGAACTGAGCGGCCAAAAGCACATCGTTATCTTTGTCCAGAATGAAATTAGGTCGGCCAGTCTTCGCCTCTGCTGGTAACTTTATTTCGCCGATCAATTGCCCATGGGGAACGTCAAGAAGCAGTATTGAAGGCGGTGACCTTCCATCTTTTGGTATTAACGGCATAGCTGCGACTGGATATTGATTCGAAATAAAGCCGTTGACGGTGAAATATCCGTTGTGATCGAACGTCACAACTTTCGCGAACTGCTTCTCATCCGTATAATAATGCATCACTATTTTAGGTTCGCGTGTGCCTGTATATCCCATATTGGAGTTGTGCGCACCACGCTGATCAGTATGCATTTCATCAAAAGAAGTTCCTTTATTCATATTTCTATCTTTCCGATTAACCGCACCAGAAGCCCAATCGATTTCCAGCGTATTAGCATTCTTGTTACTCCATACGGTCGTTACGATCTTGCCTTCTGTATCGCGACGATTTATGGCGCGAACATGAAATGCCGTGGTATTTGTATCCGCTTCCATAGTAGGGCGCATATTCGTCAGCACCCAGTACGAGATGTTAGTGTCCCCCAACGTATTTTGAGACACTTTCGCGTTTTTCCAGTCAGAGGCGGTTGCCGAAGATGGCGTTAGAATTTGCACCAGCTTTCTCGCTAGGAGGTTTGCGGTCCGCGGTGGATGTGTATCTGTGACAGGCTTCGGTTGTTCAGCAGTGGATATCGTAGGCGTCAGGTCATTGTCCGCTGACGACGCTGCTGTCTTGAGCGGTATAACTTTGTGCTCTTCGTTGCGCACGAAAAAAAGCCACACAATGACGACAATGGATAAGACAACTGCGCCTGCCAAAATACGGCGAGAGTAATGATTCATGAGCTATTTCCTCGAAATGAACACGTCGCCACGAACTACAAGTTGTGATCCGACCTGATTATCGCAGATGTCACCATGCATCTTGCCTGAAAAATAGATCAGTGTTGAGAAGGGAGACCCAAAAATCTGGCACTCGGCGCTCTCGCGTGTGACTAGAAAATCGTTCTTCTGTCGGTTCTGTGGAGATCTGGGGTTTTCAACAACGTAGACGTTCGCTGTGGTCTCCTGAATTGTTACGCTGGAGATATCTCGTAAAGCTTGATAGGCGACACGAGAGCCAATTGATCCGACGATGGCCCAGTCTATAAAAGTGCCGCCCCACAAGACGCCTTTGTCGCACTCAGAGGGCGAGGCATAAGGCGGGCCGATGTCCGGGTGAAGATTCAGAACAATGCCGGCAGCGACACTACTTAGCAGCGGCACTGTTGTGCCTATGATTACAGTAGCTGCGCCAGCTTTCTCCCAAGAAGTCGGAAGGCTGATTTTCTCGTCTCCGTTTACATCGGCGTCGGAAGAAGTTGCGATATACTTTGGTACGGTGCCATCTATGTTCACATACGCCTGCATCTTCGGAAGATTATCGCTGTTAAAATTGGCCATTCCCGAGGAGCTAAAACCTATTGTTTGTAAAGACCGTGTCGCGGGTGAACCGGCGGCAATTTTGTCGGTAAATCCGCCAGCCGAGACCGCTGCCACTCACGTAAAAGGATCTTCGATTATGCGATCAGCCAGACTGCGCTCACCCGCCTATTTTTCAGTCAACGGTTGCAGGTCAACAACCATCAGCCACTTCAGATCGTTGTCCATTACTGCTAAAGCATTCGTGACAGGATCCAGTACAAACTTTGGTTGATTTATCGACATATCGGTGGGCAATGGCACTTCACCGGCCAAACGAACTTGCTCAGTATCTATGATCAGAACGCTCACAGGTGTTACGTGATCGCGTTTCATCTTGAATACTGCGGCAAAACGATATCCCGGAACTAATTTGCTCTCGCCCTCTCTAAAATCCCCAACTACTACGCGATTCTCCTTCGTTCCAGAACGAATCCGCAACTGAAGTCCCTCATCAGTAGGTCCCATATAAATCTTGATTCCTGCTTTTTCATAGTCACTATCTGTCGAATAATATGGAACATATCCAATGGTTACTGAAGGCGGTCGTGGGGTTAATTCAAGATCGCCGGAAGGAGTAATCACGACGGCTTTCTTGCCGCGCTTCGCCCAAGCAATACATTTCAACCCGTCCTTCTCCCGCGAGAACTTGACCAAGGTTGAGATTGCCGCCGTAAGCTTGTCGGCTTGAAGCGCCTCGTTCAGATTTCTGACAGCTGACACACTAATCTTGGAATTATCAATCGTAATAGATTCGCGCTTAAGCGTCGCGCCCTTGCCTGGCGTTGCGGGTTTCTCTCCGTGATCCGCGGCGACTTCTTTCGACGGCGGCTGGTCCTGTTTTTGAACATTATCTTTCTTTGGAGACGGCGCGTCATTCGACGATGGCGCACACGGCTTTTGCTTCTCGACATTTTTACCGTTACTGACGACAGACGACTGCCCCGCATGGTTATCTGAAAGAGCCATGGGGGGGCCGCCGCTAAATAACATTACAAAAATAGCGAACACGCCAACTAGAATTAGCGCAACTATTATCAGCAACCGCCTTGCATTACTTAAGTTTTGGAACACGTTTTATCCTCATTAGATCGCTAGCCGTTTGGCTATCCGCAATATTTGCGTGCATTTTGCCAGCTACGCCTTGGTACGTCAGTGCCAGTTTAAAGACGTTTTGGGCCACGCTCTCCGGTATTGCGCTTGCGTAACTCACAAGAAAATCATTTAGCATCAGAGCGGGATTCGTGCGTTGGAGGATTAAGTGCTTTTTACCATCGGGACCAACTAGCGTACTCCACGAAGCAGAGGCAATCTTCTGCAACGCCACATAGAACTGCCCAGTCATAATGCGAGTTAGTTCTCGGTGCGTAAAACCGGCGGGTGGCCCAGCCCAGAGCGAAGCGCTGGGCTGGGCGCCGAAGGCGCAAGAAGCCTATCACTTGACTTCCGACTTCACTGAAAATCGTCCAATTTTCAAGGTGGCCATGAGAACGGAACCCCCTCTGGTTTTCCTC
>JAZDLP010000179.1:0-4722 GCA_043801885.1 Planctomycetota bacterium
AAGCGTCTGATGTACCTTGATGATACATTGAATTATTCTCTCAGTAACCAAGTTTTCTGGATATTCCATTATCTCCACATCCCCATTATCTCCTTATCCCCTTTCTTACACATCTGACGTATAGGGTGAACGGTTACAAAATTTTTGAGTTACGCCAACATTTTGACGATTAAGTATAGCGTAGAATAATATCAACAAGAAGAGTATTAGCCAAGCGCAGTAATGCCGTGGTGGCGTTTACACTTTCTTTTTGAAAAAAATATCCCGGATATCGCGGAGAGTATAGCCGTAGGCGAGCAGGTTGCGGATTAGTTTGACCCGTTCGGCGGCGTCTGTGGCGAACAGACGCTGCCCGCCTTTGGTCATATCCACCGGTATCAGCAAGCCCAGCAACGCGTACTGGTGCAGTGATTGACGCGTTAACCCCGTCTGCTTCGCCAGTTCGCCAACTTTCCACAACTTGCGTTTCTCCGCCGCGACGGCTTCAGGTTTGAGCTGTTCTGGCAACGTCATGCTTTTCGCCCTTCGTTTTGGACACATTGTTGAATTTACGAGAACAATCAAGCGACGGCAAATGCCACTCGCCAGGATATAAATCGTTGGGCAAAGTACGACAAAAACGCTGTACTGCTGCTATAGACTCAATTATATTCCAATATTCAAAAAGTCTTGTAAAGTAAAAGGTGGCATAGTCTGGAGGTTACAACAATGAACTCTGTTCGGAGGATTACTGCAATGACGACACGTAGCATGGTTCCAGCCTTGCTTGTTTTTTGCGTGCTTGGCGCGCATTTGCCCGCTGCCGAAGAAATTAGACTGCCAATAACCGCGGACAATTCCATCTGCTGCTATGCAAGTAAAAAGGATACTGAGCAGGGAAACAACATGGGGCGATCTCCTCGTATCAAGATGAAGGGCATTGAGAATATCATGATCTTCAACTTCGATACCACGCCTCTAAAGGACAGAGTCGTCACCAAGGCTGTGTTGCATATTAAAGCCGCAGAAAAAAATGTGATGGTCCGCAAAGTTGGCTTCTCAACCATTGCCACACCTTGGAACGAGGGCAAATCTCCTCGCGATACGAAAGGCACAAAAGGCGACTCCTGTTACAAAACCCCCGACTTAGAATCCGTCAAACTCTGGGGCGGCCCGGACTCGTGCTTCCTCGACACAATCTGGAGTCGCGGCGGCACTCTCTGGACTCAGAGCTACGTTACTCATGACGACAACATGTGGTTCACGATGGAGTTTGACGGGCGGCTCTTGGAAGCCTGCGCGGCCGGGTTGTCTAATGGTATCGCCGTCTCTGACGACAACGGTCAAGTCAAGAGTATTCATAAGGACGTGGTTCCTGACGGAAACGACTCCGATAATTATTTTTTCGCGCGAGAAGAGAACAGTTCGCAGCCGTACTTCACCGTACAACTCGATCCGATGATAAGAAAAGTTCAGGCGGAAAAAATCAACGTCACAGTACAACCTTGGCCGGCGGGCGCCGACTTGCAGACCGGTGGATTGGAGATCAGTTGGGCTGGTCCATTTAACGCGGCCGGCGCTAAAGAATTGCTCGCTTACCGCATCAAAACTTCCGTTGCCGGCGCCGAGATGAAAGATTTGCCGCGTTGGGCGCATCCGCCTCTGGCACTGCCCGGTGAGAAGAATCGCGCCTTGCTGCGCTTTCAGCCGGCCGGCGCCGAAGTCAAAGTTAGAGTTGAAGTTGTGGGCCGTGGTGGCGGTGTCATCGCTTCCGGCGAAGGCAGCGGCAAGGTCTCGCCTGCGTTGGCGACTCCGCCAAAACTGGCGTTAGATGCGGCGCGAAGTGGTAATACGGCGGCGCCGCCTCCAGGCAATGCCGTGGCCACTGTGTGGGCCGTGCCGGACTGCGTCAAAGTCAATCCGATCACCGGCAACGTTCAAGAAGAAAAAAATGTCAACTACGAAGGCGACGCCGCTGGAACTTACAATCAATCGAATGCGACCTGGAGCGGCAAAAACAAAACCGTTAGTCTGAATGCGTTGCGTGGTGAATGGATCGCTTATCAGGTCGTCTGCCAGAACTCCGGTAAGGAGAGCGTTTCATACAAAATCAAACCTAGCGCGCTGATTATGGGTAACGTCAGGATCGCCGAGAATGCGGTCAAATTATCACGATTGTGGTATCAGAAGGTCGGCAAGAGCGCTCACTGGTACGCCGACCCGATGCTGCCGCTGAACGCTGGTGACGCTTTCGAAGTTCCTGACGTCAAAAACGCCGTGCCCGATCAAAAAAATCAGACCGTCTATGTCGAATTTTTTGTCCCAAAGGACGCCAAGCCTGGCTCTTACACTGGCACACTAGAAGTCACCGCAGGAACGGCTGCGCCGATTGCTCTAGCCATCAATTTGACCGTCGGCAGCGCCGCCATTCCGGACAAGGAACACTTCATCTGGTCAATGAACGCTTACAACTCACCGGGACGAGGTTATGGCGCGGCAAACAGCGCTGAGTTCATCAACGCGGAACGTAGCTTTTATGTGATGGGGCATGAGCATCGTACTTGTCTGGCAGTGCTTCACTACAGCCACTCCGGCAAACTTCAGGTTAAACTACCGCTGGCCGGCAAAGGCAAGGAGATGAAGGTCAGCGACTGGTCAGCCTTTGACAATCGCTTCGGGCCGCTCTTCGACGCCAGCGCCTTTAAAAACACTTCGCGCCAAGGCGTGCCGCTTGATCATTTCTATTTGATGCTCAGCGAGCACTATCCAATGAGTATGGCCGACGGTTACAAATGGAACAATGAAACGTGGGAAAATCACTGGAAAGTCGCCGGCTCGATTGAAGAAGGATTCAGTCAGGACTACAAGGATGCCTGGGTTGCTGTCGCCAAAGATCACATAAAGCATTTTAAGGAGAAAGGGTACAAAACCTCATTCCAAGTATATCTCAACGACAAATACTATCATAAACAGTATGCCGACAGGGACGGCACGAAAGGGTTGGGCAAAGGCGTTAGTTTTTGGCTGCTTGATGAACCTTTTCATATTGATGACTTCTCCGCGCTGACGTTTTTCGGCAAATTGCTTCGCCAGGCGCAGGAAGGCGACCGTCAGAGCGTTATTTTTCGCGCGGATATTTCTCGTCCGCAGTGGGGCCGCGATACGGTTGATCGCGTCGTGGACTTGAATGTCACCGGTGGCCTCTTCAGCTTCCGCCCTTGGCTGGAAGACTGGCAAGAACGTTACGGTCAGCGCGTTTGGACTTATGGTAGTGTACCCTCTTCCACTGTCAGCGCGTTGGGGATTATCGCGCAGGGGTTGAGTCTCTATTCGCACGGCGCGGATGGCTATCTTCCCTGGCAAGCGTTGGGTGAAGAAAAGAACTGGACTGAATTCGAGAAGACCTGCGTTTTTTACACTGGCAAGCCAATGGGCATCAACGGCGTGTGCGCCTCGCTGCGCCTGAAGGCTTATCGTCGAGCCGAACAGGACATCGAATATGTCTGGCTGGTCGCTGATAAACTGGGTCTGTTAAAGAAAAATGACCCCAACCGACGGCAAGTCGCCGAGCTACTTCGAGGCGCGATCAAAGCCACGAAGAAACTCGGGGTTCTTGACTCACAAGGCGCGGTGACCGAATCGTTCAGCGACCTGTGCGCCGAAGACTTCGAACAGTTGCGCCAGACGCTCGCAGCACTGTTGAAGTAGCCCGTAATCTTATTCATTTCAAATCTGTGTTTATCCGTGTTCATCTGTGGTTTCATTTCTCATTAGAAAAAGCCGAAGTCCTTTCGAGGCGCTTCAAGACATGCTTAGTCCAAGACGTCGGTCGCTGATGTTTCTCATCACGGCCGGTCCAACGATCGAAGATATCGATCCGGTGCGGTTCATCTCCAACCGCGCCACGGGACGGCTGGGCGTTGAGCTGGCTCGCGTCGCAGTCCGCGCAGGGCACCGCGTGTTGCTGGTTCACGGGCCACTGCAAGCGAGTGTGCAAAAGGATTTCCCGCGTTCGCCGCGTTTTACGACGGTAGCGGTGCGCTCGGCTGCGCAGATGCATCGAGCTGTTATGAAGCGCGTCTCACGAGCTGATGTTGTGATTATGAACGCGGCGGTAGCCGATTACACGCCGGTCACGGTGGCGCAGAATAAAATCAAGAAAATCATGGCTGGCCTGACATTGCGCCTGAAGCCAACTGTGGATATTCTGCGTGAATTGGGACGCTTGAAAGTTCGCAAGCGCGACTTCGTGCTGATTGGTTTTGCGCTCGAAACAGGTGCTGGCCGCACCGCCGCGTCGCGCCGTCGCGTGCGCCTGGCCGAAGCACAACGCAAACTGCATGAAAAACATCTCGACGCCATTATTCTCGACACGCCACGCGAAATAGGCGCTTCCTGCGGCGCCTTCACGATTATTGATCGCAGCGGCGCGTGCCGCGAGTTTGCCAAACTATCCAAAGCTCGCTTGGCTCAAATTGTGGTCGTATTGGGCGTGGATTGCGTGAAGATGCCGTCGAAGCGTTGACTGTAAACAACCTCAACAGATGGCGTCCGTGCCGCTGGCCATTGCGTAAAACTGAAAAACCGCTAACGTATAAAAGAGGTAACCGTTCAGTCCTTATCTTTTATCCAACGGTTTATAGCCATTCAGATAGTGTAAGAAAGGGAGATATGGAGATTATGGAGATAGGGGGATATTATTTTAAATTCAACTCTTCTGTGTCAGCGTAGGCGCAGTCTTAA
>JAZDLP010000078.1:0-23688 GCA_043801885.1 Planctomycetota bacterium
TAATTATTCGCCCCTACTGCGTTTTTAGAATTTCAGACTTCCTGATCCCCACGGGTATTGCTAAAACGGATATTCATTGCATTTTTAGATACAATGACTATCTCATGGTCTTTGACTGTGGTAAAATTAGATGATTGCAAAAAGTTTGTGCCCGTTTAATAATTTAGCATCGAGTTTTGGGCAGGTCAGCAGAGGGCCGGCAGGCGCATGCGGACGAAGGGTGCGGCAAACGCAAGAGTGCCAGTCGAAGCCGTCGGAAACATTGCGGCGACAGCGCGTTCCTGGCAAGTCGCGACTGATGAAGAATTACTGCGCGCGATGGCAGGCGGCGACACTGTCGCGTTTGATGAACTTTTTGTTCGTCATAGCGCGTCTGTGCTTACTTTCCTATCGCGATTAGTGATCTCCCGTTGCGATCCTGAAGATTTGCTTCAAGAAACTTTTCTGCGAGTATTAACACACGCTAAAGATTTTCGACCGGGAGCGGCTTTGCGGCCCTGGTTGTTTACGATTGCTCGCAATATTGCCATTAACGCGCTGAAAAAAAGCAAACAGCGCTCAGATTTGGAAGTTCAAACCGATCTTGCTGACTGGAAGTTCTCGACGCAAGACGACTTATCAGATCCCAGCAGCCATCTGGAACTGCAGGAGCAGAAGACGCGATTGCTGGCGGCGCTGCAAGCGCTGCCGCCACCGCATCGGGAAATTCTGGTTCTGATCATCTTTGATGGATTCAGCTACAAGGAAACAGCCACAATTACTGGCGAGCCTGAAAACACTCTGCGATCACGTGTTTTTTACGCATTGCGCAAGCTGCGGAAGCTTCTAAAGGAATCTTAATGATGGCCACTGACCACCACAGCTTGCAGGATTTGATCGTTCGAGCCTTGACCGGCATGGATCAGCGAGCACGCCAATCGTTGGAAGTGGCGACCGCTAAAGACCCGGAACTTAAGCAGTTCTATGCCGAATTAAACGAAGTGGTGAACCTGCTATCCGGCAGCAAAGACTGGCGAGCTGAGACTCCGTCCGCTGAACTGACCGCTAAAATTCGCAGCGCCGTGTCGCAGAAACTGCAATCGGCGCCGCCGCATTTTCGCACCGTCCTGCTGAATGCGGACCTGGGACGCCGTCGCGCCCTTTTGAGCGTTATTATCTGGGTAGTGGCGGTCGTGGCGCTGTTGAGTACGCTCATTACCTGGCTATGGGGTCGTTGCCCCGGCGCAGAAGCGCAGCTCCGGCTGTCAGGCAATGTAACGTTTGACGAGACTTTTAAGAATCCTGAGTTGCCAGACTGGAAACAGTTGGGCCTGACCGTCTGGCAGACTAGCGCCAAAGGTCTGCGCGCTGAGGATGAGGATGGCGAAGAACCGGTCGCGTTGTATCTGAAAAAAGGTTTCGAGGCGACTGCGCCGTTGGCTCTGGAGGTTGACGTCAGTGTTCCAGGCTTGGACGAACAATCCACTGTGTTGATTTTCCTGGCTGAAGCCGGTGGTATGTTGCGATCCGCATTTGACGATCGCCTCCGGCCTGTCCAAGCGTTGACGCTGGAGATTAGTCGTAACAGTTTGGTATTACTGGGACCTGAACAACAATTGCTCCATTCGTCGCCCAGCTCAAATACCGCAGCCCGCTTTTACCGCCTGCGCATGGAGCACCTCGGCGCTCGCGTCCGCATGCTGATGAACGGCAAGGTTTCGTTCGACGGCCGCCTGGAACGGCCATTGCGCGGGACGCTGTATCCGGGCGTACGAGTGACCGGATTATTAAAAAATAAAATTTATTTCAACAGAATACGCTTTGAGCGGTAATAATAACTGCAAGAAAGATGAAAGATGGCTGTGTTATTCAACGAACCGTGAATATAAGCTTCGCAATTTTATAGAGGAGTCTGATGAAAACAAAGCATATCATTGTTCAGATAGCCGCGTGTGCGGTTGTATGGATTTTACATACCATGCCGGCGAATGCAGCAGACGCTAAACCTACAGTACAGGTGGTTGCTCCACCTGCTGCGATATTGTCTTGGCCCGGCGAGAGTATAGACACATGGAACACGTATAAACGTCACCTCATCACCATAAATGGGCGCGTAGCGTGGGTGATTGAACCCAAAAAGGCTCTACCAGGTAACACTTGGGCATGGTGCATGGAGTTCCCGGAGGGGTACATAGACAGCACCGTTCTGCAGCTCCTGGAAAAAGGATTCTACTATCTACACATCAACGTTGGGAACACCTTCGGTTGCCCTAAGGCGCTCAAGCATTTCGATGCGTTTTATACTGCCATTACAGCAAAAGGGCTGGCCCGAAAAGGGACACTCATCGGCATGAGCCGAGGCGGGCTATACGCTTACAATTGGGCAAGCCAAGATCCCGCTCATCCATGTCGTAGGCGATGTGGATACGCTGGTTCCGGTGGTTGAGAACACCGCCATCGTCGAACAGCGTTACAAGGCGCTCAACGGAGAGATTACTGTTTTTCATAAGCCGACCTGTGGACATCACCCCCACGGACTCGACGATCCCAAGGTGTTGGTTGACCTGATTTGTAGCTATACGGAAAGTCGTGGTAAGTAACCGGTATAAACCCGGCAAATAGAACGAGACAAGACGATTTCGGAACATATGCTGAAATTTTTATAGCTCTTGGCTTTTAATGAGGAGGAAGTCATGAATACCATGTGGACTATTCCGGTCGGAATCTTATCTGTACTGGTTTTTGCGGCCAGCAGTGTGGTCTTAGCGGAAGAAGAGATGTGGAAACCGAAGGCGGAGGCGACGTCCTTCGTGCCGGACTGGACGAACGCGGACAAGACCGACGGCGAGGCCACGGATTTCTTTCTCAAGAACATCTGGCCGGAAGTGAAGAAGGCCGCCGAGAGTCTGGACGCAAAGATATCTAATAAAAAAGAAGCGGTGTATTTGTATTCGGGAAAGATGAGCGAGGATGAAAAGTCCGCCGGGGTGGTGTGCTTCTCCCTTGCCCCCGAAACGGTGCTGCCCTGGTACGCGGTGCCGAGCGAAACGCAGGTGTCGGCACGCAAGTTGTCCAATTTCGCCGCGCGCGGGCAGAGTGAGCCGTTTTGCGTGGGCGTCCATGCTCTCAGGGATGTGAAAAACGTGGAAGTGAAATGTGGCGACTTAAAGGGGCCGGCCATCATTCCCGCTTCGGCGGTGACTTGTCGCCTGAGCTTGAGCTACACGATTGATCCGCGAGGACGCGGAACCACGATCCACGCGCGGCAAATGTTGCTCCTGAAAGTTAACGGATGGGATATTCCGAAGAACAGGACATATGAATGGGTGTTGGATGTGCATGTTCCCGTGGACGCACAGGCGGGACTCTATAAGGGCGCCGCGATCGTGACGGTCGAGGGAAAAAAAGCGGCTGAATTCGAACTGGGGTTGGAGGTGCTGCCGTTCACACTTACAGACAACGGCTGCCGCTGGGGTGCCTTCATGTCGCCCAATCCGGGCCACGCCTCGGACGCTTGGTGCGATCTTAATTCGCGGTACGGGTTTAATACGTTCGCTTGGTGGAACTTGGACGATCCAAAACTCAATTGGACGTGGGATGGCATCGTGCGCGAAGAGTTGGTTCTGGCCAAGATCCGCGACGATAATTATGACGGCGGGGCTTGGGGCGGGCCGGGAGAGAAGAAGCCAGAGAACCCCGAACAGTCAAAAGTCTTCCGTCAGCTTGTCGCTACGTTCCCGGATTGGCTGAAGAAACGCCAGGACGGACCGTTCTTTGTTTTCAAGCCAAATGAGGTGATCAATCTTCCTAAAAAGATCGAAGAACGCGAGCCATTCTACAAGAAGCAACTGATACTGAACCCGGATCTTGGCGAGTTGACCGAGGTACAAGCCAAGAGCATCCGGTACGACCGGCCGGGCTGGATGGCTAATTTCGACGAGAAGTCCATCGAGACGGTACAGTTCGAGCAGGGCGATGTCTTCAGAAAATTCGACGAGGGCATGAAGCGGATCAAGAAGTACGGGTTTATGGGTCCGATCACCTGGTTCGGGTCGGGCGGACCAACCGCGGCCTGGGAAACTCGTGTAATCAGTATGCGTTTCGGATCAAAATACGACCGCGTTGGATGGAAATGGGAACCAAAAGTCACATCTGAAAACACGAACCACGTCTGGTACATGGCGAACGCTGCAGTCGCCAAGACCTTCAGCGAGGCGCCAGAAAAATTCGGGTGGCCGGAGGTGGTCTGGGTTCCCTGTGACGAGGTATTTCAATACAAGGGCGTAAGTGGCCGTTCCGTCGCAAACATGATCGCCGAGATGATGCCATATATCCGCCATTACGCTCCCAAAATGCGCATATACATGGTTGTTTGGCACAAGAAAAGGGTTGACGAATGGCAATGCGGAACTTTTCAAAAAATCAAGACGCTGGACAACGGGTTACCTTCGCCCCAATACGGCCCTTATCATGTGATCTGCACTAATAATCCGAACGACGAGGATCGCCAGGTGGTCTGGGATGTGGGCGGGGAATACTGGACATACTCGCTGATCTATTCGGTTGAACCGATTTTCGGCGGCGCGCGCTTTGCCATGGGGTTCAAGGGCGTCCGGCATTTCTCCGCCCTGTCCTACAGCTACGCCGACCAGTTCGGTGTGCAGAACTTGACGCCGAAGACGAAAATCCTGAAATCCGCTTGGATTGCCGCCACGGGGCGGACGAACTACTACTTATCGAAGAATCCGGAAGTCGCGAATTCCATAGACTACGCCATTGCCTCTCATGCCATGCTGGCTATCCGCCAAGGCGTGACTGATCGTAAATACGCGGAGACACTGCGCGTCCTGGCCTATAAGAAGAATAGCGCGGAGGACATTGCTTATATCAAAGAACTGGGGACGCAAGCGGAAGCGGTGGGAATCAGCAGCAAAGGCGGTGAGCAAGATTTCACCGACACCGTGAAAGACGAAGGCGCCGCCCAGAAACTCCGTTGCGAGATCGCCAATCGCATCAAGGCTTTAGTGAACAAATAGCGTAACCGTTCACCGCAATGTCATGACGAATGACGAAGGAGGTACTCATAAATGAGCACATTAGAACAGACAAAATTGGCGCAGGAACAGAAAAGCGCGGTCATTAACCATGGAGTAAACTCTATGACGCCCACTCCTGACGAATTGGAGTTGGCAAAAAAACTGGGAGAAGCTCGCGACCATCTGACTCGGGAAGTACATACCATTATCGTCGGTCAGGACGATGTTATCGAACAACTGTTGCTGGCTATCTTCTGCAAGGGACACTGTCTGATGGTCGGCGTGCCTGGTCTGGCCAAGACCGCCTTGGTCAATACGCTGGGCAAGGCGTTGCAATTACATTTTTCCCGCATCCAGTTCACGCCGGATTTGATGCCCAGCGACATCACCGGCACTGATATTATCCAAGAGGACGCCCAGACTGGTCGGCGCAAGATTGAATTTCTGAAAGGGCCGCTCTTCACTAATCTGCTGCTGGCTGACGAGATCAATCGCACTCCGCCCAAAACTCAGGCCGCGCTACTGGAAGCCATGCAGGAACGGCGCGTTACCGTCGGCTCGAAGACTTACGACCTGCCGCAGCCGTTCTTCGTGCTGGCTACTCAGAATCCCATTGAGCAGGAAGGCACTTATCCGCTGCCCGAAGCTCAACTCGACCGTTTCATGTTTATGGTCAAAGTGAATTACCCGAATCGCGACGACGAGATCGAAATTATGCGTCGCACCACCAGCGCTTACAGCGGCGCGCCGACGGCGGTCTTCACTGGCCAGGAACTGCTGGGCTTGCAAGAGATCGTGCGCAAAGTTCCGCTGGGCGACCACGTCTACGAGTTTGCCGTGGATTTGGTGCGTACTACGCGTGTGTCGGAAGATTACTCCGCGCCCGAAATCAGGCGCTGGTTGGATTGGGGCGCCGGGCCGCGCGCCGCGCAATACCTGCTGCTGGGCGCAAAGGCGCGCGCGCTACTCTACGGCCGCTTCCACGCCACCGTGGATGATGTATGCGCTATCGCCAAACCAGTACTGCGCCACCGTATCGTATTGAACTTTGCGGCCGAAAGTGAAGGTCTTACCGCAGATATGATCGTTGACCGTGTGTTGGAATCAATGCGCGCTCGGCAAAATGGCGCCGCTGCGCCGCAGAAAGAACTTGTCCGTTCGAGTGTGTAGTTAAGCAAATTAGAATGGAGGACGCGTTATGAAATGGAGAAGTCTTATTCAGGTTGTCGTCGGCTTGGTTTTTCTTTCAACAATTCTGCTGGCGGAGGAGACGCCGCCAACAAGGGAAAAGACCGCGCCCCTGACCGGCGACAAGCCGTCGATTTATAAGGACTACTGCATGCCGCGTGGCAATCCCGCGGGAACGGGCGTTGTGGCTAATCCCGCCTGGAAAGGTCCAAAAGGACCTGAAATTGTCGAAAAATGGACGCTGCTATTGGAAAAGGGAGATGGCAGCAAGAACTGGCCCGCGTCTATCATAGTTGATGAAAAATTTTATATTTCCTTCGGTGGAAACCTCCATTGCGTCGATACAAAAACCCAAAAGGTACTCTGGCAACGAGCAGGGCGGATAGGGAATCCCGTCATCGTCGCCGATACCCTTTACATTGCGCAATTGAAATGCCTTGTGGCCGAAGAAGTGGAGAGCGGCAAGATGGTTTGGCAATTTGAGGCGCCGGAATATCCTTGTCAGAGGACGGGGAAGAGTGCTCCGCAAGTCACCCCACTGGTGACGGAAGAATATGTTTTCTTTTCGCCTTCTGACTCGCATCTGTACACGAAACAACCGCCGTTTTACGCCTTGGATCGAAAAACAGGAAAGGTGGTCTGGGAATTTTCTTATGTCAACGGCTTTTCATCGAATCCGGTTTTCGGGTTGGATATGGTTTATGTCGCGCTTCACGCCACCGGGCCGAAAGGATTCGAAATGGCCGAGCGCGTCTGGAAAGGGCAGAACGACGCCTGCCTGCTCGCTCTGGATTCAAAAACGGGCAAGGAAAAATGGCGTCTTAAAATCGGAGGAACCATCATCGGACTTGTCCTGGACCAGGAGCGAAAAATGCTCTACGGCGTCGGGCATCGGGATAGGTTGGTTTTTGTTGATGCCCTCACCGGAGAAAAAAAAGCCGAAGTCCGACCGGAACAAAAGGGAAGTCGCAAACGCTTTAATTCAGACACCGTGACGCTCTGGAAAGATTATTGTCTTTTCGCCGGCTATGGGGAACCGTTGCACGGCGTGGACGTGGATGCCCAGAAGGACGCCTGGACATTCGAATCCAACAATAAGTTCGGCTGCTATATGGCCCATTGCACGGCGGACGGTCTGGTTTATCTAGGCGACGAGTGGCACGATCCAGGTACGAAAATGTTTGCCGTCGAGATCGACACGGGTAAGGAAGTTTGGTCATTCAACCCCTCGTGCGCCGTCGGCAGAAACCCTTCAGATTATCGGATGCTGGGCTGTTGGCCGATTGTCTGGAAGGGCGTTCTCTACTATGTTGACACGTCCTGCGTGTTGCGGGCGATTGGCGACAAAGAGGCGAAGGCGAAATAATGGGACGGATCGCGGACAGAACGTGCGCAAAACACGCAAGAGCTACTGTTTTTCTAAGGACTGGGAGTTGCACAATGCGGCATCGTATTTTATTGCGTACAGCTACAATTTTTGCTGGTCAGTCCGCACGTTGGATATTTTATGTAGTGATGGGCAACGTTTGAAACGCACGCCGGCGATGGCAGCGGGGCTGGCGGATCACATATGGAGCATCAAAGAATGGGCAACGTATCCCTCGCGCGGGCCTTAATTGTTTCGGGACACTACCGAATTTTTGCGTCTGAGGGATTCCATTTTTGGCCATCAACATGGAAAGATTTTAAAGGAATTGAGGCATTTGGCACAGTGGCCGCGCGCGACGGCCAGGATAAATGTCTCGGTATGCTCGCGACGACATGGATAGACCCTGTGTTGCTTCTTGGCGCCTTTTCCGAAGAGGAAGCCGAAAGGCAAAAATTTCCCGAAGAAGCAAGATTGATAGCCGAGTCGTTCAAATTATGCGTCAAAAAGGCAAAGGAGATGAAGAGTGTCCAGCATGGCATTATCATCTAGTGGTTACGAAAAGATTTTCTCCGCGGACGACATGGCTGTATTTAAACGAGAAAACATATGCCGCTGCCAAGCGATATTCTAGATCAGGACACATTAGAGCGCATAGTGAGTCTGCAACTGACCGCTCGCACGGTCGTAGAAAGTTTTATCTCTGGCCAGCATCGCAGCATTTACAAAGGATTCAGTGTCGAGTTTGCTCAACACCGCCAGTACGCGCGCGGCGACGAATTGCGGCACATTGATTGGAAAGTTTACGGCAAGAGCGATCGGCTGTTCATCAAACAGTATGAAGTCGAGACTAATCTGCGCGCGACCATCTGTCTGGATGCCAGCGGATCAATGCAGTATCGAGGTGGCGGGGAGCAGAAATTTCAATACGCGCGCAAAGTCGCCGCGGCGATGGCGTATTTGATGATCAGCCAGGCGGACTCGGTGGGACTGACCACCTTCGATACGCAGATTCGCAAGCAACTTCCGCCGCGTTCCACTACTTTGCATCTGTCCAGCCTGCTGCGAGTTCTGATAGAGACTATGCCCGCCAACGAGACTAATCTGGCGCTCATCCTAAACGATCTCTGCAGTCAATTGAAGCGCCGCGGTTTGGTGATCGTTATCTCCGATATGTTTGCGCCGATCGCCGACCTCAAAAATACACTGGCTCACTTTCATCACCAGCGGCACGAAGTCATCCTGCTGCAAGTGATGGATCCATATGAGTGTAAGTTTCCGTTCGATTCGGTGGCGGAGTTTCGCAGTCTGGAACGGACTGGGCACCGCATCAAACTGGATGCTTCTCGCATCCGCAAGTCTTATCTGGAACGACTCGAAATGTTCACGCGGCAGTTGCGCGAAACCTGCCATCGCTTCCATTTTGATTATGTTCTGTTGACGACGGATCAGCCTTTCGACAGCGCGTTGAGTCAATATCTCACGCGCAGGCAGGGACATTGATGATTTTTCTGAACCTCTTTCTCATCGGCGGATTGGCGGCCATCACCGCGCCGATCATTATCCACCTGTTGCATCGCAGCAAGGTGACCAGCTATGACTGGGGCGCCATGATATTTCTCGAAGAATTGTTGGCGGAGCGAGCCAAACGCATTCGTATGCATGAGTGGCTGTTGCTGCTTGTGCGCGCTTTACTGGTGAGCTGTCTGGCGCTGGCATTGATGCGGCCGATGCTTAACTGGGCTAGAGGCGAGGGCCGATCGCCCGGTGCTCACACCAGCAGCATCATCCTGATGGACGATTCGTACTCGATGAACGCCGGCTGCCCGCGCAGCGCGTGGTTGGAGGCGCGTGAACAGGCGCTGCGATACGTGGATACGCTGCGCAAAGGCGACGATGCAACAGTGTTGTTTGCGTCGTCCGCCAGCAAGGGTTCGCCGCCTGCAGCGCTGTTCGACTTGGACCGCATCCGCGAGATCATTCGCAGCGCCGCGCCGTGCTACGAAAAAAACAACATGCCGTGCGTCATCCAGACTGCGCTGCAACAGTTGGAATCTTGCTACAATCCGCAACGCGAACTAGTAGTCTTCTCGGACATGCAGGCCGTCGGCTGGGAATTGCAAGACAGCGCGCAGTGGTCATTCCTGGCCAATACTGTGAACTCAAGTCTGTTAAGACCCAATATTATTCTTGCGTCGGTTGCCGAACACTGCCCCTGCAATATCGCGTTGACCGATTTGACCGTGTCGCGCGCCGTTGTGGATTGCTATACGCCCGTTACTTTTCATGTGACCGTGACCAACACTGGCTCGGAGGCCGTCAGTGGCGTAGTGGTGTCCTTCGCGGTGGACGGCGCGCCCAAGACCACGCGCAGTGTGGACCTGCTGGCGCAGGGACGCGAGACGCTGTCCCTTGAACACAAGTTCGAACGAGCTGGTTCGCATTACATCTCTTGCAAGCTGCGCTGCACACAGGATGTCCTCGACGACGATGATCAACTTCTGCACAGTGTCGCTGTGATTGATCGCCTGCCGGTGTTGATTGTGGATGGCGACCATCGTGAACAGAGGCTGTCCAGCGAGAGCGGTTTTTTGCATTGCGCACTCTCGCCCAGAGATGAAGACGATCCAAATTGGCGCACTGTGATTGAGCCGAGTGTAGTGGACTTGACCGATCTCCGTGGCGCAGAACTGGCCAAGTACAAAGTAGTCGTGTTGGCGAATGTAGCTGCGTTGCCCAGCGCAGTGATCTCCGAACTGGAACGATTCGTCATCGCCGGCGGCGGGCTGCTGATTACGCTGGGCAATCGCGTGCAGGCTGAAGCTTACAATCGCGACCTGTATCGCCAGGGTAGCGGGTTGTTGCCAGTGTTGCTGAAACGCATCTCCAGCGCCAAGGACGATTCGGGCGATCCGGTCCGACTGGTCTCGGATAGCGGAAGCAGCGTAATCGGCGAGAAAGTTCATCTGGGCGGCATCGTTTCCAATACTCCCGCTCTGGACATTTTTCGCCCGGAGAAAGGACAGGATTGGTCCAAGGCGACTATTCGCAGCTACTTCACCACCGCTTTGCTTGAGCGTCGGGAAGACGCACACACGCTTGTTTCGTTTTCGAACGGCGCCGCCGCGCTGGTGCAGAAGAAACTGGGCGAAGGCAAAGTGCTGCTGTTGACCACAGCCATTGATCTGGATTGGTCCGATCTGCCTGTGCATCCGTTCTACGTGCCGCTGATGCAGAATCTGATAATGGATTTGGCCTCGATCATCATTCCGCCGCGCAATCTCCGCGTCGGACAGACGCTCACGCACGTCGCCGTTGGCGATGCGGCCCGCAAAACGCATCTCCTGACGTCACCGCAGGGCGAGTCAATTGCGCTAAAATCACAAAGCCAGGGCGCGACGGCCATCTTCTCTCATGAAAATACGGAGAAGCCGGGCCTATACACCGTAATTGCCGAAGGCGCCGCGCCGGAAGAGCGCGTTTACTATGTTGTCGCGCCCGATCGTGACGAATCGAATTTGATCCGGATGCAGAAGCCGGATTACCAGAAACTAGAGCGTGATCTTGGAGCCAGGCACGCGCCGGACTGGCATAGCCTGTCTCGTTTCATCGGCCTGGATGTCGGCGGCTACGAACTCTCCGAAGACCTGATTATGGCGGCAATCCTATTATGCTTCGTCGAGATTTATCTGACTCGGAGGTGGGCATAATGGATAGCGGTAACGTGACCGATTTTAGTCTGTTTCTAAAAGGCTATGTTTGGTGGATAGTCATTCCGCTGGCTGCTCTGCTTGCGTTCTTGATTGTCCGGCTGTATCGCCGCGAAACTAAGCCTTACCTTGCCGCCGGTCGGCGTCTGCGCATCTTGCGCGCAACTGTGATTGTTCTGTTAGTTCTCCTCCTATCGCAGCCAGTGCTGCGCTTCATTAATGCCGCGCAGCAGAAACCGGTTGTTGTGGTGCTGAAGGATATCTCCACCAGCATGACGATCAAGGATTTGCATGAGCCGCTGGAACGTCGAGTGCGAACCGCAGTGGCTCTTGGCCTGCTGGATAAGAGTCTGCGCGACACTCAAGCCGAGCAGGCGGCGGATGCGTTCGCCGCTGCGCAAATCGCTGCGGAGACCGCCGCGGCGAGTGTGCGGCAAGCGCTGCAACTGGTTCAGGAGAGCATCAGCAACGCATCTAACGCGCAGGACAAAATTAGCAACGCATCCGACTTCCTGATTAATTGCGTCAAAGGATTGCAGCAGAGTGGCAAAACTATCAAAGCGGCGCCCAACACGACGGCTGAGTTATTCACGACTGCCAAACAGCACGCTCAGACTGCGGACCGTCTGGCGCGGGAGTTGTCCATAATTCGTGCGGACGCTTCGGATAGTCAGACACATCTGAATGAAAAATTGCGTTTGAGCGCCAAACTGGTCCAGGACATCGCCAAGCTGATTGACACTGCGCGAACATTACAGGATCGCGCCGACCGCGCTTTGGGTGAATGCTCTAAACCTGAAGTTAAAATCGCGCTTGAAAAACTCGCTACGCAGGACCGCATCGCCATTGTCAACGGTATGCTAAACAAGGCTGACAACGAAGCTGTGAAGATCGTCCACTATGGCTTTGACACTGACCTGCGCGCTGCCTCCGACGCCGATGCGGCGAATAAAAAACCACGTGAT
Source organism: Planctomycetota bacterium (assembly GCA_043801885.1). Classification (GTDB taxonomy): domain Bacteria; phylum Planctomycetota; class SZUA-567; order H5-PLA8; family H5-PLA8; genus JAZDLP01. The sequence goes on from JAZDLP010000078.1 coordinate 12,245, forward strand.
ACCGATCTGGCCACGCCGCTGGTGCGCATCGCCGAGCGCCATGCTCTGGATAGCATTGCGGCGGTCGTAATCTGCACCGACGGTCGCCACATCAGCGGCTCGTCGCCCGAGAATGCGGCGCGCATGCTGGCCGCGCGAGGCATTGTCGTTCATATGCTCGGCGTTGGCAGCCAGGATTCGCCGCCTGACATCTGCGTGGCGCGCCTGGAAGGCACACTCTCTGTATTCATGGAAGAAACCATTCGCTTAACTGCGAATATCCACACTGCCGGCTTCAAAGGCCAGAAGTGTTTACTGACATTGAGTCGCGGCGACAAAGTCTTGCAGCAGCGAGAATTGATAATTGGCGCCGAGGGCTGGCGACACGAAAACTTCGAATTGACTGCAGACCAGTCCGGCCCAAATGTGTTCATAGCCGCTATCAAGCCGCTGCCCGGCGAGGCTTTGACGCTGAACAACAGCGCTGAGGCAGTTGTAGATGTGGCCGACGACCGACTCAAGGTGCTTCTGGTAGACGAACTGCCACGCTGGGAGACCCGTTACGTGGCCAACCTGCTGCGTCGCGAACGCAAGATGATGCTCGATGAGCGCTGGTTGCTCAGTAGCGATCATCTTGGTCCGAAACCTAAGGCGCTGCCACAGACCGAAAAGGCGCTGGAAGAGTATGAGATTGTGGTACTAGGTGACATCTCCCCTGAACGCTTCAACGAAGATGACCAAAAACAACTATCAAAGTTTGTGGCTGATCAGGGCGGCTTCTTGGTGCTGATCGCCGGACCAAACTCCATGCCGCGCTCTTATCTGACTGGTCCGATTTCGGATATACTGCCGATCCGCCTGCAATCGTTACTGACCACTTCCGCGCTAATGGCCGACACGCCGGCGCGAGTGCGCGTCAAACTCGCCCCTGCGGGCGCGCAGCACGAGATCGTGCGCATCCTGCGCGACCCGGCGCTCAATGAACAACTGTGGCCGACGCTGAATGAGTTGAATTGGGTGATGCGTCCGGCGTACGCCAAGCCCGGCGCCACTCCGCTGCTATACACCGATGACGTGCGCAAGGACGTAGTAGTTGCGGCGCAGTATTTTGGCGCGGGCCGCGTGTTGTATGTCGGTACTGATGGCGCCTGGAACTGGCGCTACAAAGTCGCGGATCGCGTGCATACATTTTTTTGGTCGCAGGCCCTGCGTTGGGGCACCAGCAATCGTCTGGTGGGCGGGCCGCGTCTGAAGGTTGGTTGTGATCGTCGTCAAGTGCGACCAGGCGAAGCGGTCGAGATTCTGGCGCGTCCGCGCGGTCAGGACGGCAAATTGGTCTCGGATGCCATCCTCGTCGCGCAATTAGCTGACGCTCATCCGCCGCAACGCGTTCAAATGCAACTCGTGCCCGATAGCGGAGGCCTGTACCGCGGCTATCTGCAAAACCTGCCGGCCGGTATTCATACAGTACTGATCGAAGTCGCCTCGCCCGGCTTCGAAGGTATTCAGCAGGATTTGCAGATCATCGTGCGCGAACTGGCTGGGCAAGAATGCATCGAACTGGCGCGCGATACTTCGCGTTTGGCGGCGATGGCTAAATCGGGAGGCGGTCAGTACCTGAATATTTTAGACGCCTCAAAACTTTTTGAACAACTGGCCGGACAGCGCAAAGAGGTGGTTGTCGAGAACAACTTTGAAGTGTGGTCTTCCTATCCAGCTCTCGCGCTTATTGTGCTCTTGCTGGCTCTCGAATGGATACTGCGTAAACGGATGGGACTGGCGTAAAGAAGAGGTCAGAGATCAGAGGTCAGGGGTCAGGGGTCACTATACTGTGCGTGGGGGGGGGAATCTTGGCTTTTTTTACTGGGTGGAAAAGCCAAGATTTCCCCCGCAGAGATAAGGAGTGATAATGATGAAAAAGAATAACGTTGCAAGTCAAGCGTTAGAGTTGCCTGATTCCGTGGCGCATGCGTTGGCTCGTTTCGCTCAGATCGTCCGGCGCATCCAACTTTGGCGAGCCGCGAGTTGGCTGCTCTTTGCCGTGATTCTCGGGTTCACGTTCATTGCCGTCTGTGACCGTTGGCTGATGATTAACGACGGCCTCCGCCGCGGGCTGGCGTTGCTGGTCTACGCGCTCAGCATTGCGCTGGCCTGGCGACTGATACGGAAGGTTTTTCGTTCGTGCGCAGTGGCGGAAGTCGCTTTGGCGCTGGAACAGCGCGCGCCAAAAGAGCAGCTTCAGGAACGAATCTCCACTACCGTCGAATTGGCTAATAGACATCGCGCTTCCAGTGACTCAAACGATGGACTTTCTGAAGTCATGATTCAGCGCGTCGCTCATGAAGCTTCGGCGCGCGTTCAGAGCCTAAATGTCGAGACGCTGCCGGATCGAACACCAGCGCGACGCGCTTGCAAATTCGCGGGCGTGGTGATCGGCGTGATGCTCTGTCTCTGTCTGGCGCCGGACCTGAGCATGCCGCTGGCATATGTTCGTGCGTTTTTGCCTTGGTTGAATTTGCCGCGCCCGAGCAACACGGCCATCGAAGTGCTCACCAACTCTACGCGCGTCGTAGATGGCGAGAGCGTCAATATCCAAGCGCGTATTACCCGCAAAGGCAAGCCGATAGATGATGAAGCCTGCCTGGAAGTCAAGATCGGCAACACTGCCTGGCAGCATCTGTATATGGACCATCGGCCCACTGAAGGCGTGCCCCGCGTGTCTTCCGAGCACGCATCGGAGACGGCGGCTACGCCAAAAAACTTCGCGCTCAAAGTAGGACCTCTGCATGAGCGACTGAAGTACCGCATATGCGCCGGTGATGGCCAGTCCGCCGTGTATGAGATTGACGTGCTGCCTCGCCCGGAAGTCGCCGGCATAAAAGTCATCGTACATTATCCCGCGTACACCGAGCTTCAGGCACAAACGTTCGATCACAGCAACGGCGACCTGTCTGTGTTGAAAGGCTCGCGAGTGGAACTGCTCGTGACCGCGAATATCGCGCTGGCGGCTGCGGGACTGGAATTCGCCGACGCCCGTCGCCTGTCGTTGGTCGTTGAAGAGCACACGGCTCGCGGCGAGTTTGAGGTGACCGTGGACACCAGTTATCGTATCCGTTTGCGCTCGCAGGACGACGTCAGTAACCCCGATGCGCCGCTGCTGTTCATCCATGTGACGCCTGATATGCCTCCGCGAGTTACGGTCTTCAAACCGCGCGCCGACGAAGATGTGGAGGTCAACGCCATTCTGTTACTCGAAGCCCGCGGCGAAGACGACTTGGGCATCAAAGCCATGCGGCTGGTGGCGCAGTCAACGCAGAGCCATCAGCCCATAACGCTGCCATTGGAACGCCCCGTTGGTTCGAGCAAAGTCTGGATGGTCTCGCAACTTTGGGACATTGCCGGCCTGTTCCTGGAAGACGCCGCGATTGTCAACTACCGAGTCGAAGTTGTGGATTCCAACGGCGCAGTCGGCAAAAGCGACGAACGGCGCGTGCGCATCGCTTCAAACGTCAAACGCCAGCACGGCTTGCTGCTGACGCAACTTGACGAAGCACAAAAGTTGCTGCTCTCCGCTCGCACGTTGCTGGGCAGTGTGCAATGGGACGTTAAAGAAATGCGCCTGGTCTTTCGCGCCGCCGATACTGAATTCCAAGCCGCCGAACGTCTATTGCTGACCGAGACCATCGTTCGTGTAGTTCGTGAAGTAAAAAGCGCGTCGTCCGCAGTTGAAAAAGGCTTGCCGCATGCTGAATCGGGCAAATTACAAACGCTACTCAAAGGTTTAACCAATTGCCTGGACCGCTTCGCCGACACTGCTATTCGACCGCTGCACCGCGCCGCCTTGCAGGCACATTCGCCGCAAAGTCAGGCGGTGGCGGCGGGACTGGATGTGATCGCTGAACTATTCCCAAAAACAGAGAAGGAACTGGAAGACTACCACGAGGCGCTAACCGCTGCGCACCGCTACGTCGAGACGTCGCAATTGGAAATCCGCGCTATCGATGTGCGCGATACGCAAACCAAGATCATGCCTGTGCTCGTCGGCTCCGCTGGCTGGACCCCAAAAGGTACGGTTATCCCCGGTCTGTTGGCCGAATATTACCAGGGCACGAATTTCAAAACACTGGTGCGACGCATGGTCGAGACCGATATCCGCATCAGGCATAATCTGCTGGTCGAGTTCGGCGCCGAGGGCTTCAGTGTCCGCTGGCAGGGGCAGATTTTGGCGCCAAAAGCCGGTCGTTATATTTTCCGCACCGAAGACGACGGCTTGCGATTGAGTGTGGCCGGCAAACGTCTGTTTGATCAGTGCAAGGTGGTCGCCAATACGGTACGGAGCGAACCCGTGAATAAACCGGTACGCGGCGAAGGGGTGATCGAGCTGTCCGCAGGCTGGCACGATATTTTGATCGAGTACGCGCAGCGCGAAAACCGCAAAGACGTCGTTCTGCAGCGCTCAGGCCCGGATATACCCAACGGTCCGCTGCCCACCGAACATTTGCGGACGACAGGCATCCCGGTGGTGGCTCTCACCGACGGACGAGTGCGCGCAACGATGGCGCAAGCCGCCAGCGAGACTGCGATAAAATACGCCTTGACGCGCTTACAAACCATGGTAGATTCCGCGCGTTCGTTGCCGCCTAAACTTGCTCGTGTTGCGACGCTGCCGCCCAAGCCTGATCCGCAGGGGATGAAGGATGGCGACGATTGGCGCAAGGCGGTCGAAACACAGACGTTGGAATTGGATTGGATTAAGGCCGTCACGCCCGCGCTGGCCATCCCGCTGCTACAATGGTCCAACCACGCTGGAGTCTGGGTTAACAACTATAAAGCCGTACGCGAACGTTATCGCCAGGCAATGCTGCAGTGGGTGACCAAGCTGGCCCACGATGTCTTCAAGATCGCTTCGGACCTGCGTCAGTTGCAGAAGGATGCTGATTCCACGCATTTTGCGTTTAACAAACTGGTCGAGGTCGCCCGACAGCCGTCAGACGTCAAACGCGACATGGCTATGGCCAAGGCCGACGCTACTGTCCGTGCGCTCGCTGAAGACCTGCGACAGCAAGCTGGCGACATCGCGGCGCAACTGCATAATGCCGCTACGGAGGTCAAGCGCCCCGTGAACGAACGTCGCGCACTACAAGCGCTCGAACACAAGGTCGAGGCCATCGCTCGCGGCGCTGCCGCTGATTTGGATCGTCGCTTGGCAGAATCCAAGACGCCTGACGCGCTGGCAAAGAGCGAGCAGAATGTCCCAAACTTCGGTACGCATGCCGGCGCGATACGGGAGCAGGCAGGCAGTCTGGCAAAAATGGCTGAACGCGTCGAGCGTGCAGTGGCGCTGCGCAATGAACTAAAGGAAGATGCCACGGAATTTGCTGTCGCGCGCGACGCGCTGACAAAACCACCTTCGATCGAATCCGCTGCCGCACAGAAACAATCCGCCGCAAATCTCAAAGAGAACGTCAAGGATCTGCAAGACGCGGTGGCGAACGCGGTTGGACACATCGGATCGGAGGTCATTCAGCAAGCCACACGAGTGAATGAAAGCGCCCTGCCGGCCAAAGCTGCGGCGCAGCTTGAAAAGCGCGCCTCCAAGCACACACCGATGGAATCTGCTACGACCACCGCCGATCAGCAGGCGCATGCGGAGACAGGTAAAGAACTCGATAAACTGGCTAAAACAGCGAATGAAGCCGCGTCCGCTATTGACAAAAATCTTGGCGAAATGGCTAATGCTTGGAATGACTCCGCCACCGCCGCGCTCAAAGAAGCAGCCAATCAGGCGCTTGAGACAGGCAAAGCGGTCGCCGAGATACCTCAAGACAAGAAAGCGCCCGCCGCCACGCAGAAACTTAATCAAGCCGCCAATGCGGCTGAGGCCGCGCGTCGCCTGGCGGAACAGACTGCGGAGAAACTAGCTTTGAACGCTGAAGCTAAACGTGATCGCAACGCCGTACCCGAACAGCGCGCACAAGCGGATGATTTGACCCGCTTGGCCACCGCGATTCGTCAGGAAGTAAACGAGAAACTCGACCCTGCCGCCCATATGCTCGACCGTATCCGCCGCGAAGGTCTCAAGGAAGATACCCCGTTGCTAAAAGACGCGCCCGCTCAAGCCAAAGTCGCCGCAACCGAACTGAATAAGCTGGCTGACATCGCCGCCAACTTGGAATCCGACAACCCGAAACTTCGCCAGCAAGGTCACGAGGCGCTGGACAAGGCGTTAGCAGAGAAGGGACTCAAAGATCAACTCAATGCCGCGCTGAAAACTGCCAACACGCTGGATGAACTGGCCAACCATATGGATAAAGGCGGCGAGCCCAACGCCGAGCGCGATCAGAAGCAGCCGAAGCAGGAGAACTCGCAGGAACGAGCTGATAAAAATGACCCACTGGCCGCCGCCAAGGAACTTGATGCCGAACGTCAAGCCTTGGCCAAAGTCATGAATACGGAACTGCCGGCTGACGCCAATCATCAAGCTCTGGCTGCGCAGATGAATAAGTTGGCGCAAGAACTGCGTCAGGAATCAGATCAGAACCGGCGGACGGCGGATAATCTCGACCGTGCTGGTGGTTTGGAACAACAGGCGCGAGACAAACTGAAAAAGGAAGGCGTCGAACTGGCCAAGGCGCTCCGTGAAGCCGGTAAGGAAGCAGGCAATCTAGCCAAAGCTGTGTCTGGTCAGCCGCTAACCGCGCCACTGAATAATGCGGGGAAATCGCTACCGCAAGCCGGCCAGGAAACTGAAGATCTTGCCAGGCAGGCCGATAGCAAACCGCTCGGTGAACTGGCCGACAAACTCGGCAACCTAGCCAAGGGACTGGAAAAACCAGTTGGCGAAATCGCCGCCGCACTGGGTCAGCCTGACGACAAGAATACACAGCAGGCCCAGAACATCGGCCAGAAAGCACGCCACGTCGCGGGGCGCGAGGCCGATCTGGCTAACGAACTGCGTATGGCTGAACGCGCTGAGCAGCTTGCGCGCGCGAATGCGGAGACGAAGAATGGTGATCGCGAGCAGCTTGAGAAGCAGGTCCGCAAGACTATCGAAGCTCTCGATCGCCAGGGTGCTCTGCCAAGCGCCGCACTGGATGACCTAGCCGCATTGCGTAACTCAGTTAAACAAGGCCAAGGCAACGAGCAGGGTAAACAACCAGCTAAGAATGGCCAAGGCAACGAGCAGGGCAAACAACCAGCTAAGAATGGCCAAGGCAACGAGCAGGGTAAACAACCAGCTAAGAATGGCCAAGGCAACGAGCAGGGTAAACAACCAGCTAAGAACGGCCAAGGCAACGAGCAGGGTAAACAACCAGCTAAGAGCGGCAGAAGTGGTGGTCAGCAAGAACAGCCAAATATGGAACAGCAAGCACAGCAGTCGCGTGCGGAAGCCGAGCGACTGGCGACGATGGCTACGCGCATGGACCGACTGGCCGCAGGACTGCTTGAAAACCAGATCAAAAAATCTCAGCAGCCTGACGAATCAGCGCAGACACCTCTAGCCAATGCGTTGAACGCTCTCACCAATGCCAAAGCCGCGCTGGAGACTGGCGACGCCGCTCAAGCCGAAGCGCTGCGCAATCAGTCCGCACAACTGCTCGGCCAGGCCGCCGAAGCTGCGCGCAGTCAGGCCATGAGCCAGGGACAAAGCCAAGGCCAGAAAGGCAATCAACAAACCCAAGCCAAAGATAATGACGGCAGTCAGGGTGGCGGCTCATTACAGTCCTCGAAAGGCGGTCGTGCGCCTAATCCGCCAAAGGAGTTGCCCATTGACCAGACTACTTGGAATCGCTTGCCAGACAATCTGCGCCGCGATCTGCTAAACGCGGCGGGTGGGCGTTTCCCGGCTGAGTACGAGATGAGCATTAGACGATACTTCAAGAACATCGCCGCCAGTAAGGCGGAGTGATAAATGATGAATGATGAAGGATGAATGATGAAGACGGCAAGGATGAAGATTGTTAGGCATTGAGCATTTGCCATTAAAGAGGAGCAGCTTAATGTTTGTGATTCAATCAAAAATCAAAAATCAAAAATCGAAAATTGCGAAGCTTATCTTCTCCGCACTCATCTTGACAGCAGCCGCGACGCTGGCCGGCGAATCTGCGCCGCCAACCAAGGCTACGGAAGCGGTCGCTATCGAAGACGAAGCCGCTATTCTGAAGAAGCTTAAGGAGCGGACCGCGCGCGATAAAGCGCTCGAAAAAGGAGTCATATTCTTGCTGTCGCAGCAGAAGGCGGATGGCGCTTTCAGCAATATACATCCCACGGCCATGACTGGCTTGGCGCTCATGGCGCTGATGGCCGTCGGCCATACACCCGATGATCCAACGCACGGCCCGGCGATTCGGCGCGGACTGAAATACGTGCTCTCGCAGATGCGCGACGACGGGTACCTGGGCCACAACGACCAATCCCGTATGTACGGGCACGGCATCTGTACGTTAATGCTCGCCGAAGCCGTCGGCATGACCCGCGACGAAATGCTCGAACGCCGTCTTATTGAAGGTTGCAAGCGCGCGGTGAAGCTGATTCTGAACGCGCAGGACATTCGCAAGAGTAAATACCATCAGGGTGGCTGGCGCTACGAACCCAACAGCACGGATAGTGACTTGTCTCTGTCAGGCTGGCAGACTATGGCGCTGCGTTCGGCTAAAAACATTGGAATTGACGTGCCGAATATGGCGATCCAAGCGGCGATAGCGTACATTCGCAGCCATGCTCAGCCTGATGGTAATTTCGCGTACGTAGATCATGATCAGATACGCCCGGGGATGCGCGGCATTGGCTTGCTGGTGTTGCCAATCTGTGGCGTTTACGACGCACCGGAACTGGTCAAAGGCACGGCGAAGATGCTGGCCGATCCGCCAAAATGGCAGGGGGAGTGGTTCTACTATCGCGTATATTATGCCTCGGCAAGCATGTACCAGATGGGCGACCAAGCTTGGAATCGCTTCTATCCGATCGTTGACGACCTGCTAATTAAGCATCAGAACGCCGATGGCAGTTGGCCTGACCCGCCGAATAACGAGGAAATCCGTTACACCAAAGTATATACGACCGCCCTGGCCACGTTGGCACTGGCCGTTCATTATAATCTTTTGCCGTGTTATCAACGATGAACGTATAATACTCTCTACTGGAGATGTGTATCGAGAGTATGAATCGCATTATCGAGTCGGCTGGTCTGATCTTGGTTGGCGTGGCGCTCTGTGGCTTGGTGTTCGCTGCGGAATATCCGCTTGATCAATCGGCAGAAGTAGTGACTCCGCCTGCAGTTGAAAATCCGCAAGCGGCAGCCGAAGAAGTTCAGCCTGATCCGGAACCGACCGACTCGACTCAAGTCGGCCTGCCGCAAGTCATCATCGTTCCTGATGGTGAGCAGCGATTGGGCTGCTGGTTGCGTCTCGATGGCTCCAGTTCGCGCGACCTCAAAGGCGAGGCGTTGATATATGAATGGAAGCAGTCTGCCGGACCGCCACTCAACCTTTCTTCGGATGCGCGCAAGAATCCCAATTTATGGATATTTTTTGCGCAGAGCGGCGAGTATCAATTATCGCTGCGCGCTAAGAATAGCCTCGGGTGGAGCAAGGCGAGTGTCGTCAAATTAAGCATTAAATCCGGCCAATTCGCTCTACCGGAGAACGAAGGATACCAAGTCGTGGGCTTTGGCGAACGCGTGCTGTTGCCGGGCGAAGGCTGGCGACAAGTCCACGGGCCGCCAATTGATTTGCGATCTGAACTGGCCAGTATGTTCTGTCTGCCAGCTCACCCCGGCTTGTTTATTTTCGAAGCGCCGCGCGCCGGTGATGTGCCTGAACGGCGTGGAATCTACGTGCCACCCGGGCCTGATCCCGCTTGGGGTGATCGTCGCCCTCTCGCCGAGTTCCTCGCCAAAAATTACATCGGCCAACCGCGCAAATCGCTACTGCTGGACGCCTCGCTGTCGCACGACCCTGATGGCGCGGAGGAGACGCGTGCGCTGGTGGCGCGCTGGAGCACACCGGATAAGCAGCGTGGCGCCGAACTGGAACCGTTGCCCGGCCTAAAAGCGCGCTTCAAAGCGCCGCGCTCCGGCGCCTACAGCGTGTCGCTGGTGGTCTCGGATGGCCGACTGGACTCTGCGCCGCCAGAAAAACTGTTCATCAATATTCAGGAATCAACTGACGCGCCGCAACCCGAAAATGCGAATGAAGAAGCCTGGCAGAACTCGCCCGACTCATACCGCGATGATGTCCGCTACCGTACCGTCAAGTTGTGGATTTATGAGAGTAATTTGCAACGCGCGGTAGAGAAGTTTCCAACCAACTGCGGCGTGGCGCTGCTCGTGGATGCGGAAGTTGCTCCGCCCGGCGAACTCGAAAAAATCCCATTAACAGTGGGAGTCAGCAACAACGCGTTGATGCACCTGATTGATTGGATCGCGCGCCAGACCGACAGTTGCTACCGCCGTGATGGCAACCGCTCTTTGTGGCTGGCCAAGCCGTTAAGCTGGGCGAAAGATGAAAAACTCGAATCCGTTACGGTGTCCGTGGATGCGCTCTACGAGAAAAAAAATGGTAGCGATTTGCTCGACGCTCTGAAACCATGCTTTCAACAGATTGTCCAGCGCCGCCAGGGTTCAACGCTGGCGTTCGAGATCACGCGTCAGGAGTTGCAGGGTGTGCTGCCGTCCTCGGCTTGCGCACGGTTGAAGGAAATCTGTGGCTGTCTGCGTGCGCCGGCTAATGAAGGGCTTCCGCCGGTGGATCTGCCAACCAATAGCAAACTGGCACTGCGCCAGACGCTAGCCGACAAGATTATTACGTTGCGTCGAAATAAACAGCCGCTGAGTTACTTTCTGCGTGATCTGGCCGAATTATCGGGCGTCGCCGTGGGGTTTGATCCGCGCCAGTTCCCAAAGGACGAACCGCGCATCAGCGTGGAGATAGACCACGCGCCGCTGCGGGACGCAGTGCGGACGATTGTAGATGCGGCAGGCTTCGACGGCTGCTCGGTTGAGTCGCCCGGCGGACTGTGGTTCTATCGTGGCTCGCCGCCATACGAGAGTGGCGAACTATTATGGGACCACGCATTGGTGCGAGCGTACGATATCTCTCGATTGTTGACAGATTTGACGCCGTTGAGCGGCGAGACAATCAGTTATGTAATTCAGCGACGCATTTATCCTGAATCATGGAAAGATCCCGGCGCGCTATGTTTCTACCACACTCCGACTAAGAAGCTGTTGGTGATGCACGGGCCGAACGCGCACCAGAAGATTATCGAGTTCCTCCACGATCTGCGAGCGCGTGGCGAGTGGGCGCTGGGTCCCGTTGAAGAAGCGCCTCCGAGCCGCGACCGTTAGCGGCTGTCGGCAAATTAAAGCTGTTGTTCTCCCCTCCTTGAAAAGGGGGGGACGGGGGGGGGGTGAAACGCAGAAGTAATTTTTCGACGGTCGCTTAGGGAGCGGTTAGTAGGGGCGG
>JAZDLP010000188.1:0-19189 GCA_043801885.1 Planctomycetota bacterium
ATCTGGTTCACGATCATTACCGGCGCTTGATTCGGCGAGACGCCGCCATCGCCACGCTGGAAGAGATTCGTGCGTTCGAACGCAAATCTGTTGATGAGCCGCTGGCCAATCTGGAGCGAGACGCGCTGCGCCAGGCGCTCACCGAAGCTCTGGCTCACTTGGATGAGAAACACCGCGAAGTCTTCCTCATGAAAGAAGTTGAAGGGCTTAGTCATGCGGAGATTGCCAGGATATTAGATGTGCCCGAAGGCACAGTGTGGTCGCGATTAAGTTATGCTCGCCGCAAGTTGCAGGAGAAACTTAAACGCATGGGCTATACGGGTTAGTGGCTAGTGGCTGGTATTTATGAAGGACTTGAAGATTGTCGCGTCTTAAATAAAGAAGATTTTATATCATTAACCCAATAGTTGGATTGCAGGCGAGACGCCTGCGTTACGAATATGATTTTAAAAGTTGGCCATTTATCTTGCGCGGAAACTCGCGAGTTTCTCAGCGACGTTATTGATGCGCGACGGGGCGAGATCCCACCTCCGGATGCCACGCGGCTGAGCGAATCGGGGATGCGCGCGACGGTGGAACTGCATTTGGCCGGCTGTGTGGCGTGTCGTCGTGAATTGGAAGCGATGGAAGACATTGGCGCAATATATGCCGATTTTGCCGTGGATGAAAAATCTGCTCAGAGTTTTGCTGATTACGGCCAGATAGTGCGCGTGCGAATGGCCGGCGAGCAGTCGAAGGTCATTTCGCATCCGGAACGGCGCATCTTTCGGCGCTGGGGATTCTGGGCGGCTTTTGCCGCTTCCGGATTGGTCGCGGCTTCTCTCACCATGCTGATTAGACCGATCTTCCATAACACGATCAACCGCGATACCAAGATCGCGATGTTCGATAATTCAGCGGTCGCAGTGTCGAACGCGCACGAAGAGAAACGACCACGAAAGACGATTGCTCAGGATCCATTGGCGCCGATTATCTATAACTATTCCACGCAAGATGGCGTCCAGACAGCTTCGCTGCATGACCCATCTGATCCGACCGAGATGAAAAGAGTTCAGCAGCATGAAGGATGCTTTGGCTACTTATTGTTTCACGAACCGTTGCTGGGCGTGTTCCTGAAGACAACTCGTAGCGCTGATCGAGCGGTGAATGAAGGGACGCCCGGATTGATGGTGGAACGTGTTGCGTCTGGTAGTCCCGCGCAATTGATGGGTCTGCGAAAAAATGATTGCATTGCAACGCTGAATTACAATGTAGACGGCAAGTGGCGCGAGATTCGCATCGCCAACGGCAGCACGGAAGAAGCCATCAAGTTTCTGGCCAACGTCAAAAAACTGGGCGCCGGTGTGCCGATCATGCTGCACATCATCCGCCCTGTTGCCACTGAGTTTTTGTTCATGCGTCCAGTCAGCGGAACGCTGGGCGAATACGAAATTGCCCCCTGACTTCCAGCCTGCTTGTTGGTTAAGGAGTAATGTCAAACTATGCGGCAGGCAAGATGCCTGCGCTACATTCAGCGACATGCACTCAAGAAAGGGTTAGGCCACGAAATGTCTGATTTTATTGCCACTTTTCTCGACGAAACGGCGCAGATTGCGCGCCAGATTGATCGTCTTAGTATCGCTGCCGCTAGGGACGAAATGAAGGCCGTCAAGGCGCGCGGCGGACGGTTGTTCATCGTTGGAGTAGGAGGAAGCGCCGGCAACGCTTCGCATGCTGTCAACGACTTCCGTAAGATCGGCGGGATCGAAAGCTACGCGCCATCGGACAATGTCAGCGAACTGACCGCGCGCGTGAATGACGAGAGCTGGGAAGTTTCTTATGCCAACTGGCTGAAAGGCTCTCGTTTGAATCGCAACGACTTGCTGTTGGTTTTTAGCGTCGGCGGCGGCAGCGCCACTACGTCGCTGAATCTGGTTCGCGCGATGGAACTGGCTCGCGATGTCGGCTGCGCCATCGTCTCTGTCGTTAGTCGTGACGGCGGCGTAGCAAAGAAGCTCTCCACCGCCTGTGTACTAGTGCCCGTGGTCAGCCAAGATCGCATTACACCGCATGCGGAAATTTGGCAAAGTGTGATCTGGCATCTGTTGGTAAACTCTGAACCATTAACAGCATAGGAATTTTGTAACCGTTCACCACAGAGATAAACTAGACTCAATAACTACTTTTCAAATCTGTTCATCTTTGTGTCTTTGTGCCTTCGTGGTGAACGGTTACCGTAATTCGTAATTCATAATTCATAATTCAATCCGGAGTCTCCATGATTATCACGCGCACACCTTTTCGAGTTACACTTGGCGGCGGCGGCACGGATTTGCCTTCTTATTACGAGAAAAATGGCGGCTTCATCTTCGCCATGGGCATCAATCAATACATGTACCTCACGTTGCATCAGTCCAGTGTGGATCGGCGCGTGGTGCTGCAGTATTCCAGAACTGAAGTAGTGGACCACATCAAAGACATTCAGCATGATCTGGCGCGCGAAGCATTGCGGCGGCACGGCATCGAAGCGGCGGTGACTATTGCCAGTCAAGCCGATCTGCCCGCTCAGTGCGGCATGGGATCGTCCAGCAGTTATCTGGTTGGCCTGCTGGCCGCGCTGCATGCTTATCGTCGGGATTACATCAGTGTGCAGGATTTGGCCGAAGAGGCCTGCCACATCGAACTGAACATTTTGAAAAAAGGCATTGGCAAACAGGACCAGTACTTGGCGGCGTTCGGCGGACTGACGACGCTGGAGATCGCCAGGGATGGCAAGGTCAAAGTAGATTCGCTACGCCTGCCGAGTTGGATTTATGCCGATCTACTGGCCAACACGCACATTTATTTTATCGGCAACGCGCGCCACGCCGAAGATATTTTATCTGCGCAAGATCAGGCGATGAAACAGGTCAGCGGCGACGCGCGCCGAACAGTTCAGTACAGTCTCGACCAGATCAAAGAACTGGGCTATCGTATTTTGGACGCGATCAAAGCCGGTCGGCTGGACGACTTCGGACGCATGCTCGACGAACACTGGCAAGCCAAGAAACGGATGAGCGCAAATATCTCGCTGCCGCACATTGATCGGCTATACGACCATGCGCGCAAGGAATATGGTGTGCTGGGCGGCAAGATTATCGGCGCCGGTGGCGGCGGATGTCTGATGCTGTACTGTCCAAAAGATCATCATAAATTAACAAGCTATATGGAATCCATGCGTTTGCCGCGGCTGGACTATAACGTAGCCTTCGAAGGCGCCAAAGTCATAGCTGATCTGTACGCGTCAAAAAACACGCGCATCAGCCACGCTTACGCTGCGGACGACCTGACCAGGTTGTAATCATTTTGGATTAAGCGAAGCGACTTTTGGGCGCGGGCGTCCTCTTCGTCAAGCGTTAGTTTTTTTCTCTTTTATGGACCATCCGGAAACGACGGCGCCGAGGATCACTAGTGCGCAAGCGGTCAGAAACCGCTGGTTAAACAGCACACCCAGAAAAAAACAACTAAACAGTGTGGAAAGCAACGGCGTGAAATACGCAAAAAGAACCACCAAGGTCATGTTTCCCCGTCGCATGGCCTGATCCCAAAAAAAATAAGCTAGAAAATTTGGGAAAATCGCCAAATAGGCAAACTCCAAGCCGACCCGAAGAGACCACCGGGTTGTTTCACATGCGAAAAGAGCCAACGATCCCAAGGCCAAGCCTGCGATGAGAAAGAAAAAAGGCACGGCGTTGCCGTCAGTTTCGCCAGCGTATTTTTTACTATAATTTGAATAAAACCCCCATGCTAGAACATTAACCATTGTGAAAAAATAGGGCCAGAAGTTAGCGAGCGCGTTGTCGCCAAACCGCACCCAGGAAAATTCTCCTTCTTTCGTCAGAGCGACAAACGCGCCGACAAACGCAATCAATATCCCCGGCGCCAATGTCCAGCGCGCCTTTTTTTTAAGGATTGGAACCGACATCGCCAACACAATCCCCGGCCAAATATAGTTGAGAAGACCAATTTCCACCACGGTTTGTTTTTCCTCAACGAAACCAATGGCCAGGTAGAGACAAATCAGCATTAGAACAAATGCGCCCCCACCCTTAAGCAGATAAGGCTTGGGCAAGCTGCACGCTTTTTTTATTCCGCCTGAATTCAGGAGCAGTAATCCGACGCCAAAAAGGCCACTCGACAGATAAATCAAGCTTCCCGCCGTCAGAGGACCAATCGTCGTCATCACGTCCCTAGAAACGGCGAACATGGAGCTCCAGAATAAAACCGCCGCAAAACCAAATAATGTGGCTTGCAGTCGAGGAGATGAATCAGTCATTTTTTCAATTTCGTAACCCAGAGCGTTAAGCTCGACGCGAACGAAACCCCAACTTTTTTACTCAAGCAGAAAAATCATAGTTTTTCACTCATGCGAAGTATAATATATGATCAGTGCAATAAGCATTCAATTATATCAATAGGGAGTAAAAAATGGCTTTTAATTTCTCAAACTCGCAACGGCAACTTCTTGAAATTAACGAGCGCCTTATTCAGTTGCGGAGGTCGCTTTGACATCCCGGGACGCCAGAAACGTCAGCGCGACATCGAAACGCTGATGGAAGGCGCTGGATTTTGGAATGATAATCAAAAAGCTCAGAGCCTCATCGCCGAATTAAAACTCATTAAAAGCATCATTGGCGAATTCCCAAATTATGAGCAACACGTCAAGGATCTGCGGGAACTGCTTGACTTGGCCGAAGCGCAGAAAGACGAAGTCACTGCCGAACAGATCAAGAACGAGAGCGACCAACTCGCTCAGACCGTCCGGCAATTCGAACTCAAGACGCAACTAACCGGCAAGAACGATCACCGGAACGCGTTCCTCACCTTTCAAGCCGGCGCGGGCGGCACAGAGAGCTGCGACTGGGCGGAGATGCTGACGCGCATGTACGCTCGCTGGGCCGAACGCCGCAACTTCAAAGTTACTTTCTACGACATGGATTTCAACGAAGCGGCCGGCATCAAGTCGGCGGTGCTGAAGATCGAAGGGCCGTGCGCTTTCGGTTATTTGAAGTCTGAGATCGGTGTGCATCGGCTGGTGCGCATTTCGCCTTACGACTCCAACGCACGGCGGCATACCAGTTTTGCCGCGGTGGATGTAACGCCGGAGTTCGAAGCGGGCGACACGGACATCATTATTCCTGAATCCGAGATTGAGCGCAGAACCTGCTGCTCCGGCGGCCCCGGCGGACAGAAAGTCAATAAGACCGAATCTGTGGTGTTATTGAAGCACATCCCGACTGGCATTACTGTGCGTTGCCAGACTGAACGCAGCCAGACTCGCAACAACGTTCTAGCCTTGGAACTGTTGAAGGCCAAACTGGCGCGCAAGAAGGAATTGGAACACGAGACGGAACTTCAGCAGAGTTACAATGACAAGGGCGAGATCGCCTTCGGCAGTCAGATTCGTTCGTACGTCCTGCAACCATACACCATGGTCAATGATCACCGCACCGAATTGAAAGAGCCTAATGCGGCCAAGGTGTTGGAAGGCGACCTGGACCCATTTATGGAAGCTTACCTGCGCGCAATATAGATCAAGCGAAGTTAACGGGAATCTTCTGGGATTTCTCCGACTTGATCCTCCGCCAACCATGATTGCGCGCCAGATCCAGCAAGATTTCATCAACCGATTTAAACCGCTTGGTCAGATTCTTCTGGCAGGCGGTCAGAATGATTTTCTCGGTCACTGGCGAGATGTTTTTATTGACTTGGCAGATCGGTGAAATGGTGACGGAAACATCAGTCTGAAGATTAATAATCTCATTATTAGACATACCGCTAAATGGCGGTGAACCGACGGTAATTTCATAGAGCGTGCAGCCCAGCGCGTAGATATCCGTGGCTACGGTCGCTTTCCCGGTGACGAATAATTCTGGCGCCATGTAATTAGGGCTGCCTTCAAGCGACTTGCCGCCGAAGAGATTGAATGTCTTGATCTTCTCGGCAAAACCGAAGTCCAGCAGCTTCACAGCGCCTTTGTTGGTGATCATGATATTGTCCGGCTTAATATCCTTGTGAACAACGTTGTGATTATGGAGAAACTGCATGGCTTGGCAAAGGTTCTTGGCCAGCTTCAGAACTTCGACATCTATGAATTTTTTGCCTTTAACCAGCAGTTGTCTGAGCGTGGTACCATCAATGTACTCTAAGACCACATATGGCATCTTGTCCACAGTGCCGACACAGTAGGTTTGCACAATATTGTCGTGCTGTCCCAGGCGAAGCCACAGAGCGCCTTCGTTCGTCAATCGCTTCTGCTCGGTTTTGTTGTTTGCATTGCGTGGCGAGAGGATTTTAATGGCGACTAGGCGGCCCGTGGAATGTTCCAGCGCGGCATAAATATCCGCGCAACCACCTTCGGCCAATTTAGCATTAAACGTATACCCTGGAATGTCAGGCATCTATCCGGCTCCGTATTCCAACAGTAGGGACGGTTCGCGAACCGCCCCTACAACGACCATACCGCAGGCGAGACGCCTGCGGTACAATACTGTAAAACAAAACATGTATTTTGCAGACATATTTTCTTTCGCTTTTGGTTGCAGTCTAATCATGCTATGTCTAAAATAAAAAAATAAATTTATTGTAGCATTGGCGTCTTGCGGGAGAGTGTCATGGCTGGTATTGAGTTCAGTTCTAAAGTGCCACGTGAAAAAGAAGATGCGGTGGTAGTGGCGCGTAATACGCGCATCGGCCTGAAGCTTTTCGCCGTGTACGTGGCGCTGTATGGCGGATTCATGGCGCTGAGCGCTTTTGCGCCAAAGCGCATGGGGGAAATCCGTATCGGTGGCGTCAATCTGGCGATCGTGTATGGTTTTGGACTGATTCTGACCGCGCTGCTTTTAGCGCTCCTTTATTTATGGCTCTGCCGCACGGTGGTCAAGGACTCAACCGCGAAGCCAAATTCTTAAATGCTTCCTGCTCACAGCAGAAAGGGTTAATTCGTGATCCATGAATCTTCGACGATGTCGGTCGTAATTTTTGCCTTCTTTGTGCTCACGGTTCTGGGCATCAGCTTCTACTTAGGCGCCAAAGCTAAATCGGCGCAAGGTTATTTCGCTGCCGGAGGCGGCATCCATTGGGCGGTTAACGGCATCGCTTTCGCGGGCGATTACTTGTCGGCCGCTTCGTTTCTCGGTATTTGCGGAATGATCGCTTTTTATGGATATGATGGTTTCTTGTATTCTATTGGTTATCTTGCCGGCTGGATCGTCGCGTTGTTTATTGTCGCCGAGCCGCTCAAGCGCTTGGGACGATTCACCTTCGCCGATGCGTTGGATAATAAGTTTCATTCACGCGGCATCAAAGTGGCGGCGGCGATCAGTACGTTAGTGGTCAGCACGTTCTACTTAATTCCGCAGATGGTGGGCGCCGGAGCTCTGGTAAAACCGCTTCTTGGTTTCCCGCACCACGTCGGCGTCATTACGGTCGGCATTGTCGTGATTCTTATCGTCGTAACCGCCGGGATGGTCTCCACGACGTGGGTGCAGTTCATCAAGGGATCGCTGCTGGTGTTCTTCTGCGCGATAGTGACCGTGTTGATCCTGATGCGTGGTCTGACCACAGAGCCGAAAGACTCATCTGGAAAGCCTGTTTATATTTTCCGACAATTGCCTGCGACTGAAGTCGCCTCGGCCGCAGGAAGCATCGTTTTGCCGGAGGAAGGAGTCTGGAAAGGCAAATCTTATGTGCGAGTTAAAGATGCCGCCGGCCAATTGACTCTGTGGAAAAAAGCTGCCGACAGAAAAACAGCCGACGGAACTACTGTTCCGATGTTGACCGAATGCCAACTGCTGGAGGAGCGAGATGGCAAGAAATTCGTAAACGGCAAACCTTTGGGCAAGAATGACGGCGAGGCCAATCTGCGCCCTGTGGGCTATATCTCCCGCCTGCCAAACGGCCAGAAAGAGACTGGATCTCTTGGTCCCTTTGATTTCCTGCATACTATTCAGGAGAGCGAGATTGTTCTCTGGGGTAACGAAAAGTTTAAAGAACAAGACGGCACGGCCATCACCATTTACTTTCAAAAGCCCACCGCGGGCGAAGACGTGATGACTCCCGGTTCCAGTCCCACCTTCAAAGGAGTGCGTAGTAACCAGTGGTCCGACAAACTGGATTTTCTGTCTTTGATGTTAGCTTTATTCTGCGGCACGGCGTCACTGCCGCATATCCTGATTCGCTACTACACGGTCAAGGACCAGGTCAGCGCACGCAAGAGCACCGTGGTGGGTATCGCGGCCATTGGGTTTTTCTATGTCCTGACGCTATTTTTGGGGCTGGGCGCAATGACCAGCGGCGGGCTGGATGTAACTGATACGAATATGTCTGCGCCGCTTCTCGCGCGTGGTTTTAACGAATTCCTGTTTGCAGTCATCTCCGCAATAGCGTTTACGACGGTGCTGGGGACCGTCAGCGGCTTGATCATGGCGGCCAGTGGCGCAGTGGCTCATGATCTGATGGTCAATTTCTTGAAAATCGAAATGAACGAATTCCAGCAAGTGCGCGCGGCAAAAATCGCTGCTATTTTCGTCGGAGTCATAGCGATGGGTTTAGGCATCATCTTTAATGCCATGAATGTTAACTTTCTGGTTGGCTGGGCGTTTAACATTGCCGCTTCGGCCAATCTGCCCGCGTTAGTCATGCTTCTGTTCTGGAAACGCACGACCAAGCAGGGCATTACCGCGTCTATATTTGTAGGCATGGTCTCTTCACTGGGTTGGATATTATTGAGCGCGCAGGCCTATAAGGACGTTTACGGCCTCGATCCGGCCAACGCCATCGTTCCATTCAGTCAGCCGGCGATTGTTTCGATTCCACTTGGATTTATCGTGCTGATTATGGTTTCATTGCTTACGAATAAAAGCGCCTTGCCTATTACGGATTCGCATTGTGATCACAACCGCAGTAAATTGGCGTGACTCAGTCCATGACGAAAAGCATCAAAAAAGTGGCTCATGTTGACAAGTGTGTGCAATAACGTAGGGGCACGGCATGCCGTGCCCCTACGGAGCGCATGGGATTTCACACACTTGCCAACATGAGCCAAAAAAGTGGCGTCGAACGCCCTTAAGCATTTCGCAACGGTGCTTCACCCTCAAGCCATCCGTATTTTTACTCCGTTTACGAACCCCGTTCCGCTCGCCTCATGCAAAGCAACTTCGGATCTCAAGCGTTTTCTCATCGCCTACGAACCCAAGGTTGAAAGTAGCGGGCTATTCCCACATCAGGCCGATTTTCTTAACGCTTACGCAGAGGTCGGCAACGAAAACTTCATCATCACGACGGCGATTTCAGTTTTGCCCTCGACCAGCATTTCGGCAAGTCGCAATCAAAGCATGATCTTCTCCGATTATATGAGGAACGGTATGGCTCGTTGGTAGATATGACAGACAAATTCTGGGTTCATCAGGGTTTCCGTGCAAGCGCAAGTAAGGGCAAAATCCCCTTGATGGAGGACAAACGCGAAAAGAAATTCGTCACCACGCGAGGTGTCTGGGACTACGTGGCCGAACAGATGTTGCTCGTCGCCCCTCGAAACCTGACCGCCCGTGTCCTCATTCGTTCGGAGCGCCATGTCGAGCCGAAAGTATGGGAACGGATCGTGGCGGCTGTCGCCGGATTGCAACAAGATTGTGAAGCGTTGTGGGAACAACGCCCATGCCTTCCAGTTTCCAAGCTCTCCCACAACAGCAACGCCTGTTCCCGCAACGGGCATAACACACGAGATTCTGGACCCGCTTGCTGCCCAAGTGTTGAAGGACAATCCAAAGGCGTTTGTTTTTGGCAAGAAAAAACGGAGTAGCTTGTAGGCCGAGGCGGTTGATGCCGAATATCTTCATATCCACCAGACTCGCCGTCGCCATTTTCCCATTATTACCAGTAAAATATACCATGAAAAAGGAAATTGACAAATTTGAATTTCATGGCAAGCTTTTAATATGATAAAAAGAGACGATTATGAAATAATCATCCGATCAGCGATGAAAAGAAGTCGGGCTGTCGCGTTGTTGGGTCCCAGACAGTGCGGGAAAACTACGCTCGCCCGCCAATTCGTTGATATTAATTCTCTAAATTATTTTGATCTTGAAGATTCGGAAAGCTTGGCCCGTTTGGCAAATCCTAAGACCGCTATTAGCCGGTTAAAAGGAATCGTAGTTATTGATGAGATACAGCGGCGACCTGACTTATTTCCGATACTGAGGGTCATGTTGGATCGCAAGCCCTTGCCTTCAAAGTTTCTTATATTGGGAAGCGCCTCGCCAGAACTTTTAAGACAGTCATCAGAATCTCTCGCTGGCCGGATCGAAATGGTCGCAATGGGAGGCTTTGGATTAAGGGAGGTGGGACTTAAAAACTCGACGCGTCTTTGGCTGCGTGGTGGTTTTCCTTTGTCGTTCCTTTCCAAGAGTGACGAAAACAGTTTTATTTGGAGAAAAGGGTTTATCCAGACTTTCCTGGAGAGGGACTTGCGCCGGCAGAATATCGCTCTTCCAACCGTGTCTTTGCATCGGTTCTGGACTATGATCGCGCATAGTCATGGGCAAATATGGAACGCGGCGAACCCAGCGTGTTCTTTGGGGATCAGCGAACCGACGATCAGGCGTTATCTGGATATTTTGACAGGCGTTTTTATGGCTCGGCAACTACATCCATGGCACGCGAACATCAAAAAACGACAGATTAAAGCTCCAAAAGTATATATTCGCGATGTCGGGATACTGCATGCTTTACTGGGGTTGAAGACCCAATCGGACGTAATTGGCCATCCAAAGTATGGCTCATCATGGGAAGGATTCGTTATCGAGGAAGTTATCAGGTCAGTTAATCCAGACGATGTTTATTTTTGGGCCACGCACAATGGCGCGGAGATAGACCTGATCTTCACCAAGAGAGGGCGTATGTATGGAGTAGAAGTGAAGCGCACGGACGCGCCTTCGATGACGCCGTCCATAAAAGTAGCTCTTCAAGACCTTAAGCTTGAGCGTATCGCAGTGATCTATCCCGGCGATAAAAGATATTCGCTTGGAGATCGCGTCTCTGTAACGCCGTTCGCGTCTATCGTGGGCGGCATGAAAGAGATATTTAGACGAGTGTAAATATGTGGATGCCTCTTCTATTTGCGTTGCCTTTCCTGCTCCTTGGCGTTTATGGCGGTATATGCGCCATCAATCGCTGGGTGCGCGGGTATTCCGGTTATTTTATTTTTACACCTATCGGCGGCGCAATTTACTTCGTCGTGTTAGTGGTCTTGGCTAGTCTGTTCTTCTCCACGATGTGTGTGCTACAACAGATAAATACTTCCTGGGTATTCTTTTTGTTTGCCACGCTGCCCTTCGTGATTTGTGGCCATGTCCTTTGGGCCTTTGCGTTGATGTTGGAACTGTTTGCCAAAGGCATGGGGCCGTCGGAGATGCCGTTGGCCAAAACTTTCGACAAAGGCGACGGATTGATGACGCGAGGTCTGTTCGCCGAAGCTGAAGCGCAGTTTCGGCTCGATCTGGCCGATGAACCTCAGAACACTGACGGCATCCTGCGTCTCTGTCGCGCGATCGAAAGCTCCGGACGCATGGAAGACGCGACGCGCGAAATGAACGCCGTGTATCAACGTACAATCAACCGCCTCGATGATCCGCCGCTGGATGAAGATACGCGCTCAAAACGCCTGCTGCGGCTCACTTACGCGCTCGGCGACCTATTCCTAAAGTTGGATCAAATAGAACAAGCTCGTCAGCTCTATCAGCAGATGCTAAAAATTCTCTACGACCATCGTGACGTTGAGTCCTTGCGTGATCGCTTGCGCATGCTGGAAAAATAAGCATGGTTCAAATCAAGGTAACATCCGGTTCACCCTGCACGGCTTGATAGCGACAGGCGAACCGCGAACCGCACCAGATTCCGCTGCAGGCCTTCGGCTGCGCCGCAAAATCGCCTCGCAGAACTTTCGTTACTTTGTCTTTCACCGTAGCGAACAAGCTGCCCGCCTGGATCGGTGCGTCGCAGAGGAATTTTTGCAGATCGCCCAGCGGCCAGTCTTTGATGATCACCAAGCCAGCGTCTTTCTTATCGGTCTTTTTAATGGGCAACTCGCGCAGACAATAGTACCCGGCTTGCGATTCAGTTAGCGCCTGCGGCCAGGCGACGCGAACCTTGCCGTCTTTCTCCAGCGCGGCGAGATATTCCAACGCCGCTTTGAGATAGATCGGCAGTTGCGCGGACAGCAAGGTTTTGAGCGCATCGCTCGTGATGTTCTTGCTGTAATTTTTCGCGCCGCCCAGTTTATAGTCAATGATGCGCACGGCGCTGACTTCCGGACACGCATCGTCTGGATTAGCGATTTGAAAATCGAGGCGATCCATGCGGCCTTCCAACAACATCATTTTGTCGCCGTCGGCAAACGGCACCGCTACGGCCGACGCGGGCGCGGTCGGGCCGAATTCAAATTCGACCTGCGTCGGATAGAATCCATCTATTTGCTGGCGTTGCAGTTCGTGATCCAGCCAGTGCGAAAGCGCGCCGCTGATCTTTTCCTCTTCCAGTTTGAACAGTGCCGGGTGGCCGGTAAACATCCGGTCCGGCGCTCGTTTCAGAATTCGATCCGCGATCTCTTGCAGTTGATCGAGATATATTTTTCGCTTGTCCTCCTCCAACCGAGCCACAAGTTTTCCCGCGTTTCGCGCCGCATGTAGTTGTTCGCGGTAGAACTCCGCCAGCGTGTTGTGCCAGAGTGTGCCGCAATCTCGCGATGAGATCGCCGTCTCCGGCTTGACAGTCTCTCGAAACTTGAAGATCGTGCTGTTCAGAAAACGGAACCGGCAACCGGCGAGGTCTTCCAGCGCGCTCGGTGAAATCGCGGGCGTCGAGTCCGTAGTTGGCGGTTCATTGAAAAGCGATAACTGTTCAGTTACGGAAAGCGATGTTTTGGAGCGATCCGCGAGAACAGCGCGTGCCGCGTGAGACATTGGCGACAACAGCAATTTTGCCAGCGTCTCGGACGCTTCCGGTGCTTGCGCAGTTACGACACCGTCGTAGTCGCCTGGCGGTCGTTGAGCGGCTTTTTTTTCATCGAGAGACTGAAGTGGCGAAACCTTTTTAGTTTCAGTCTCTTCTTCAACACTTGGCGGCGGCTGCGCGAAAAAAATCTGCCGGGCGCGTTCCACGGCCGCGCGACCGGCGATGCTCTGCAATGATTTCGAGCGGCAATATGCGGCTGCGGATGGAAGTATATCATCGTTCTTGCCATCCACGCCGCCGCCAAGCGTCCAGGCGTGGCGCAGTTGGCGTTCTTCCGTCGTAATACATTGCGTCAGCGCGGGCGCGGGATGAATCGCCGCCGCGGTTTCGACGGCGCTTTCTATTGTATTCCAAAAGACCGATGGACTCAGCGGGTTGCCATCCGCGTCCGCACGCGGACGAGTGAAAGTCAATATGCCGTCCGCGGCGCAGGTTCGAGCGATTTCAAAGAGCGCCTGCTCTTCTTCGCGACATTCATCAGGCAGACGCGGCTCTATATGCAATAACGCGGTTTTATCGTCAAGTTGAGCGGCTAGCGCGTTGCGTATTGTTGACGCGCTGCGGACGCCAATCAATGGGTTGCCGGTGGGCGGAGCCGGCAGAACGCCTTCGATCATGCCGCCGATTACCAACCGCTCGAAACTGAGGCCGCGCAAGTCGTAAAGATTAAGCACACGCACGCCGCCGATCTCGCCACCCGCGGCTTGCAATGTTCGCGGCTGAATGGACAGCTTCAAGCAACGCGCAAATTCGTCGAGCGATACATCGCCATGGTCAGGCGATTCCGCAATCTCGTCCAACGCTTGATACAACTGCGTCAGCGCTCGCTGATCTTTCTGTAGATTCGAAGATCGATTCTCAATGCGATCATTTAACAGCAAAGCTTGCGGCGTCAGGCTGGCATCACTGAACAAATGTCGCCAGGCGTCCGCATGCGCGGCCAGCGAGCGCGTTACGTTCATGGCGGCAAGCCGTTCGATTATGGCGAGCAGCGTCTTGCGCCGATCATCGGCGGGAAAACGATGTAACCGCTTCCGCCACGCCGCTGCTGGCTGAGCCGCTTCCGGACCGAAGAAGCAATCAATACGCGCCTCGCGCGCCAGATCGTGGAGCGCATTCGGACGCGTTTCAACCTGTAGTGTCAAGCGAGCCAGTCCGGCGATATTCACTGGTCCGGCGCACAAAAAGCGGAACAAATCACGACGATTCAGGCCAGTTACGCATGCGTCCACCGCGCTCAAAGCCACACGTATCAGCGGTTGAAAAGCAAGCGGCTCGCCACGCCGTTCGTAAAACGGAATCTCAAAACGATTAAAGACATCGCTAATGGCCTGGCTGTATGGTCCGAGGTTTCGAAAAGCGACGCCGATTTGTGTCGGCGCAATGCGATCTTGAGCAATCCATTCATGCACACGGCGTCCGATTTCGTAAACTTCAGCGTACGGCGTGGCGGCCTCTATTCGCAGATATTCGCGTGGCGGTCTGATCTTTGGTGAAATCACTGTGTCACGCAACGCGCCATATGTATCTCGAAATGACTGGGCAGTGAACGCCGCAGGCTCGTAAATTCGCACCGGATGCCCCAGCGTGGCCAGTTTTTCCAATACGTAGCGCTGAAAAGGAATCAGCCGATGAAACGCGCGCGCTTCCACCGCGGTTCCGGTGGGCAGAACTCGCGCAGGCAGAGCGACACACTTCTCCAAGCGCGCTCGAATCTGCCATTCGTAGTCTTCCTGGTCCAGCCAGCCCGGTCCGAGCAGTCGTTCGTAAGCTTCAAAGAAACGGCCCAGCAGGTCGAGGATATCTTTGATGTCCGCGTTTTTCGGCAGTTGTCGAGCGGCGGCGCAAACTTGTAACGGCGTCAGTCCCGCGCCCTTCCACGCCGCATACAGTTCGACCCAGGCCGAGAGCGCGGCGTCCGCGCCACTGAGCCGTTCGCGAGCGTCTTCGTCGAGTTCTTTCAAAGTTTGCGCGAAGATCATTTGGCGAGCGGCATCACTTAATCGGCGGTGAACTGTCTCAACGCCAATGGGAAGTTGCCGATCCAATCGCTGCGTGAATTCGGAGAAAGTGAGATGGCTGCCAGACCAAGTCGCCGCAGGCAACGCCGAAAGCGCCGTGTCACGCGCCAACGCGGACGGATAGAGATATAAAGTCGCGCTGCATTTTGTCATGAAAGGCTATGTTCCATTAACAATGCAAATCTTTGCGGCCTAGCCGCGCATCATGCATTCTGCACGGTCACCTGCATGATGGTAATCTATCCTTCCTCTAAACTCGATTGAATTTCCTGTGCTTCAAGATAGTCTCACTTGTCAGTTTGAAGCATAGCTTCGCTACACGGTTATTTTTTTTTTAAGCATAGGAATTTCAAAGCGCAGAGAAGTAAAGTTGCCGCCGAAGGCGGTCTAATTTGTAATTCGTAATTTGTAATTCATCTGGCGAATTCATACCAATGCGGCGACGGATGTTGATTATTACCAAAGAACCTGAGTTCGATGAGCACAACGATGCGGTGCTCGGCCAGTGCGAATTATTCACTTCGGATTGGTCGTTATTCCTGGTGGACGTGTCGGGCAAGCGCGAAAAACTAATCATGGGCGCGTATTCCGATCTATGCAAAATACAAAAGTCTTGCGCGTCGTTGGATGAGATCGAAGCAATTCGCAAGCGCGTGATGGAATTGCGCATGCTACTAAATACGTCGGTTATTGAAACTGGCGTCGTCAAGTCCGCATCTGTCGAAGCCGACGACATTGCCAAGGAAAATAGCGGCAGTAACAATCTCGCCGGCGATCGGCAGTAGTGGAGCCAGAGTAGTTATGCTCGGCGATTACAATACGTTGCTGGTGCCTGTGGAATTGCGTTTCCAACCTGTGGAAGGACGGAAGCTGATCGAGGCCGTGGCTGCGGCACATAACTTGAAAGTGGCTTGGACGCAAAACGGTCGGTACGCGGTCCTGTACACGGGCGCCGCTGATGATGAAATCGAGCGTGTTAGGAAAGATCTGGCTTTGGCGGACGCGACCGTGCGTCGCGCAACGGGCGATAATCGGTTTGCGTCGAGCTACTTGGGGTGTTGTTTTGGCGTTGGATGAGACAGCTATTGATTTGCTAGGCGCCGAGCTGGATTCACGTGATGTCAACGCACGTCGTAATGCCATCGAGTCGCTTGGCCGCGTGGACGGGGAGAAGAAGCTGGCGCTTATCGAAAAGATGCTCAACGACCAGAACGTCGTCGTGCGCGGTGATGCCGTTTCCATAGTTCGGCCGCATGGGCGATGAGAAGGTGTGTAACACGCTTCTCAAGCAATTGGCTGCAGAGAAGAACCACGATATATGCGAGAGGATCTGCGATGTATTGAGAAATAAATTCGCTAATAACCCAGCGGTGAAGAAGGTTCTGGAAGACTTTAGGTTGCCTGAACCACCAAAGCCAGAGCCACCGTCGTATGACTTCTGATCTGCTCAAGAACACACTAAAGACTGGACTGATTCCACTTGGTCTGGTATTTTTATTACTACAGTGACCGTACCGCAGGCGTCCCGCCTGCCTCTCGCCTATGAGACGCCGCATTTGTCAGCGCGGGCAGGCGAGACGCCTGCGGTACGAGAAAACAGTCGTTAAAGTGTTACCTTGATTTAAACTAGTGCAAAATGGCAAAAACTACAGGAGATTTTGTTGTGCCGAAAAAAATGGTAGAGAACATGGTTGGCGCTCGGGTACTGCTGGAGTGCTTGAAAAACGAGGGAGTGGAATTAATCTTTGGCTACCCCGGTGGCGCGACCATTCCGATTTACGATGCGATTTACAGTTTCCCCGATATTAAACACATCCTGGTGCGTCATGAACAAGGCGCAGCGCACGCGGCTGATGGTTATTCGCGCGCCACCGGCAAAGTCGGTGTGTGTCTGGCGACATCCGGACCCGGCGCCACGAACCTGGTAACCGGACTGGCGACCGCCATGTCCGATTCCATCGCCATGGTGGCGATCACTGGCCAGGTCAAACGCGATCTGATCGGCAACGACGCGTTTCAGGAAGCTGACGTTACAGGCATTTGCCGTCCGGTTACCAAGCATTGCTATCTACTTAAAGATCTGCGCCATCTGCCGCGCTTGGTCAAGGAAGCTTTCTTCATTGCGCGCACCGGTCGTCCAGGCCCGGTGCTGAT
The DNA here is from genome assembly GCA_043801885.1 of Planctomycetota bacterium. Classification (GTDB taxonomy): domain Bacteria; phylum Planctomycetota; class SZUA-567; order H5-PLA8; family H5-PLA8; genus JAZDLP01. The sequence continues at coordinate 17,205 of JAZDLP010000188.1, forward strand.
TGATTTCCCGCGCGATTTGCAAGCGGAAAAATACACCGGACCGTTGGATGTGGAGATTGATCTGCCGGGCTACAATCCGCCGATGGCGCCGCGCTCGGACCAGATCGAGGCGGCCGCGGAGGCGATCAACAGCGCCGAACGGCCCGTGTTCTTCGTAGGCGGCGGCTGCGTGATCTCGGGCGCCTGTCGCGAACTACGCGCCACCGTTGAACGAGCCAACGCGCCGGTGACATGCACTCTGATGGCCTTGGGCGCTTTTCCCGGCAATCATCCGTTATCCATGGGCATGGCCGGCATGCATGGCACAATCTACGCCAATTACGCCATGAACAACTGTGACTTGATGGTCTCTATCGGCGCACGTTTTGATGATCGCGTTACCGGTCGTCTGGACAAGTTCTCAGTCGCCTCCAGGAAATGTCACTTCGACGTTGACATCACTTGCATCGGCAAGACCGTCAAAATTGACTTCCCGGTTGTGGGCGATATTCGGGAGAGTTTGAAATGCATCTTTAAACATCTGAAGTCAAAAGAGCGCAAGTCTTGGTTCAAACAATTGGAAGAACAAAAGAAAGAACATCCGCTGGTCTATCCGGCCGAAGGTCTCTGCGCGCAATACGTGATCGAACGAGTCTGTCGTCAGAGCGCTGGCAAAGCTCTGGTCGTGACTGACGTGGGGCAGCATCAGATGTGGGCGGCGCAGTTCTTCACAGTGACGGAACCGCGCCACTTTTTAACCTCCGGTGGACTGGGCACCATGGGCTTCGGCCTGCCGGCGGCCATCGGCGCAAAGATGGGCCGTCCGGATGAAGATGTCTGGCTGATCACCGGCGACGGTTCGATTATGATGAACATCCAGGAATTAGTAACCGCTCACCGCCTCAAACTACCTTTGAAAATTTGTCTGATCAATAACGGACATTTAGGCATGGTGCGGCAGTGGCAGGAGATGTTCTGGGATCGGCATTACTCGCAAGTGGATTTGTCGGATAATCCGGACTTCGTTGAAGTCGCCAAAGCATTCGGCTGCTACGGACTGAGCTGTTCGAAACGCGAAGACGTGGATGCAGTGATAAAGGAAGCGTACAAGTTCAAGGACGCGCCAGTGCTGCTGGATTTCCACGTGCTAAAAGAAGAGAACGTTTATCCGATGGTCCCCGCCACAGGCGGCCTGGCGGACATTATCCATTACCCGATAGACGTGGAAGTGGTATAATTTTATAGACGAGAGTTCAAAAATGAGCGCAACACAAGTGGATATTGGGACAATGATTGTCCGTACGCCGGAGACCTGCGGAGGCGACGCACGAATCGAAGGGACGCGGGTTCGCGTGCGCGATGTGGTGATCTCGTATCGCCGCGGCGACACCCCGGAGGAGACGATCACGCACTTTCCGACGTTAAGCATTGCCCAAGTCTATGTAGCGTTAGCATATTATCACGTCTTCAGCAGGTAACCGTTCACCACAGAGCCACAGAGATTGATCCACTTCAAAGTCCAAGTTTTCAAGAATGGCATCCGCAAGAAAAAGCTTATGAGTTTCTCTGTGTTCTCTGTGGCTCTGTGGTGAACGGTTACAATTTTTGATTGCGGATTGTTCGTGTATTTCGTGGTTCATATCACCTCCGACGGCCAGCGTGTTCTAACGAGGCGATGATAGCAAGCACCAGCACGGCTTGGCCGACGAGCAGCAAGCCACGCTCTTCAGATAGTTGACCCAACACGGTGGCCGGCAGACCAATGGCCAGGCAAGCTAGGTGAATGGTCGTCACCGCCTGCCGACGCGACATGCCCAAATCCACCAAGCGGTGCGAGAAATGCGAAGTGTCGCCGCGCATGATCGAGCGCTTTTCCTTCAAACGGATGTAGATGACAGAAAATGTATCGTAGAGCGGAATAGCCAGGATCAGCAACGGAATGCCAATGGCCAGATGGCTAGCCTTGTTGTCGTGATAATAAGTCGCCAGTCCGGTGCAACAGGCCA
>JAZDLP010000220.1:0-3211 GCA_043801885.1 Planctomycetota bacterium
TTCATATTTGAAAGCTACAGGAAGAAAAGTGGCTATTCTTGTCAACTTCGCCAAAGAAAAGGCGGATTTCAGAAGAGTTGAATTAAAATAATATCCCCCTATCTCCATAATCTCCTTATCTCCCTTTCTTACACTACCTGACGGCTACGAACCGTCGGATTAAAAGATAAGGACTGAACGGTTACGATTAAACAATGCCGCGTTAGATTATTTCGCGACCGTCTTCGCTTGGAGATTGTGCGTCCGCGTGTAATTACGCAACACTTCCCACTGTCGCCAGAAGTCATGAGTCTCGTTCTGGAGCGGGTTCTTGAAGAAGCAGTTCAACTGTTTCAGCGGGCCGACTTCTCCATGACGGTGCGCGAAATGAGTCATTCGGATCAAGTCCAGCGCCAGTGGCGCGGCTAGCATCGAATCGCAGCCTTGCCAGATAAATTGTAAAATCATTTTTGTGTTTAGGAAGCCGCTGAAGTGAATGAAGTTCCAAGCGGTCTTCCAATCGTCTAGGCTGGGACAGTAATCAATGCGTACGCGAGTGTGCAGCGCTGGATCATCGCCGAGAATCTCGCGCAATGCCTTGTCCTTACCTTTAGTCTTGGCGGCGTTATTCAAAGGATCATCGAGTACCACAGCGTCGCGATTGCCGAAGATGTTGAATCCTTCCCAACTCATCACTTGCAGATTGCGCGCCACGAACATTGGCGCCAGGACTGTCTTCATCAGAGTCTCGCCGGTCTTGCCATCACGCCCGCTATGCGGCAGTTTCTTGTTCAACGCCAGTTGCGAGAGCGCGGGAATGTCCGAAGCATGCGTCGGCGTGAAGTTGATGTAGGGGTAGCCGCTGTCAAGCGCCGCGTAGGCGTACAGCGCTCCGGCGGTAAAGCCATCAGCGCCGTCTTTGATCGCTTTGCGGAACGCGTCGAGATCGTTATAGAAGTCGGGAAGCGTCTCCGTGTATGGCTCGGTGGAAGCCAGATTAATAACCACCAAGTAGCGCAACTCGTGTCGTTTTTTGAAGTCGAGCATATCGGCTCGAAGCTGCTCGACAATCAGCTTCGGCGTCATCGAATCTTCAAGCGTGGCGGATGGGCTGAGACTGCGAATGGTCTTACCGCAGCCGATCACCGTGGCCGGACGAATGTCGCGATCTATCCGAGCATAGTCTGCTTGCAGCGTGTCGTACAGCGACTGCGAAATGATGCCCGGGCCTTCGTTCAATTCGCGCGCGGCCTGAGCCAGCGTGATCTCGGAACGCAGTTCGTGTCCGCCGAAAACCAGTCGGTCAAGACTTATTAAATTCAGCGGCTTGAAGTCGGCCAGCTCGGTCACCAGTCCGGTAGTCGGCGCCAGACCGCGAGCGATAGCACAAGCGCCAGAGATGACGCACGTGCTGACCGCTCCACGCGCTCCAATAATCCAAACACCCAACGATTCTCTCATATATTCACCATTAATAAGGCAAAGGCGGTAACGGCAGCCGCGTCCGCTACATCGCCTTGTTAGCTAACTATCTTATCATATTCGGCATGGCTGCCAATCCAGAACCAAACCAGTCCGTCCGACGCCTCAACAGCCAGTGCTCGATAGTGCAGGCCCACCCGCGCCACGTAGTGTTGTAGCGGTCCCAGAATTGTGAAGAAGCCGCGTGTTTCACAGGGGTTTCGTTCTCTCCGCTTTGTGTTCAGCAAGCGCTTCGCGAGCAAAATGCTCAAGCTTTCCGGCCTTGACATCCACCTCTATTTGCTTGTCCCATTCATCGGCGAGGTACGCTTGGAACCACTCCCTGATTGCCATAATTTCGGAAGGGCTCAAAGCGCTGATCTCTCTTTCCAATTGTTCAACTTTGGTCATTGGTTCATCCTCTGCTACAGTGTCCAAACCCTTACTTCATTGCGGCGATACACAGATTCAGAGTATCAAGCGTATATGCAGTGGCTAACAAAGTCTCGTTTTCCATCCACCGTTTATCTGGATTAACGAATGAACCATCCGGTTTTTGCAGTGAAATCAAATGCGTGGCAAGGTCTTTGGCCCAGTTGACTTTCTTGCCGTCGGCCAGTTCTAGTTCTTTGATGCCCATCGCCGTAAACGCTTTGGCAAAGGCGATGACGTAGTAGTAGTAGCCTTGCGTGCCGACGCCACCCGGATTTTCCTTCACCGAATAGTTGTTCTTGATCCAGTTGAAGGCGGCTTGCAACGATGGGTCGTCTTTATCAACACCGGCGAAGATGAGTCCCTTGACGGCCTGATATGTCATGTTGCCGTATGGTTTTGGCAGCATTTTGCCGGACTTCGCCTTGTAGTTGCCGAACTCGCTGACGCCCGGCAGGTAGACGAATCCACCGCCGTTGTCGCCACCCTTCATTACCGGCACATCGTTAGTTTCGTCGTTCTCCTGGCAGCGTTTCAGAAATAACACTGCGTTCTTCCACGCGGGTGAATCCGGAGACAGTCCCGCGGCTTTGAGCGCTTCCAGCGAAAAACCAGTGTTGCTGGCGTCGCCCTTCTTCGAATTGCCGTAGCCAAAGGCGCCATATGCGAGATTATGTTCGTCTTTGTTAAAGCCGCACTCTTCGACTAACTGGCAGGAGAGGATGTAATTCTTTGCCTTTTCAATCACATTTTTATGCGCGGGATTCTCCAGCGCGGCAAGAGCGATCACCACTACGGAAGTGTTATAATTCTCCATGCCCATGTCCGGCAATGCAATGGCGCCTGATGCCATCTGTTTGGCGAGCAGATACTTCACCGCCTTGGCGACAGCGGGATGATTGTCGCGCAGTTGAGCGGGACTGGACGCCATCGCTTTGAGCGCCAGACCGACCATGCCCGGCATCGCTGCGCCTTTGGATTTGCCGAACGTGCCATCGTCATTCTGTTGCGCGATAATGAATTCGACCGCCTTCTTCGCCGCAGCGGTAACCGCAGCCGCGTCAGTTTCGCCCGCATAAATCGGCATGGCCAACATGAACGCTAGAACTACAATACTCGCTAATATACTCTTCATGATTATTCTCCTCCTCTATGTAGTGGCTGGTGGTTGGTGGCTAGTAATTAGTCACCCATGACTCCTAGTGTTCAGTCACATTTGAATAATTGGGTAAAGATGTTTTAGCCGTATCCGAGCGTCCTCAGTAGTGAATCGCCAGTTCACGCCCTTTTGTTCGGCATTTCGACGAGCAGCCCACATCGTGGTCTCCTCGCGTAAGAC
>JAZDLP010000238.1:0-6717 GCA_043801885.1 Planctomycetota bacterium
CATCCGGAAAACTCGAAGGCTTCAACAACAAAATCAAAACGATGCAACGTCAAGCTTACGGCTACCGCGATACGGAGTTCTTCAGGCTGAAGATCTTTGCACTGCACACTGTGAAGTACGCTTTAATCGGATGAGCCACAAAAATCATAGCGCGCAAGGAGACCCCGTCGATTTTGTAGTGCCTCGGAAGGAAAGGTTGTTGACTACAAACGACTTACAAGTATGAATGCGAAACTTGGGCTAGGATTTAGGCTACTGGGTAAAAAAGCCGAGATTTCCCCTGCGCACAGTATAGCCCGACTTCCTTGCTACAGTCTCCAATTGCGTCATCAGCGGATTTCATTCGAAGATTGAGAAGGATGTATTTCATTACCTGCTTGCCGGCACACAGCCGATTATTATGGCTCTGGCGCGAGGGATGAAAGAGAAAAACGATATTGATTTGAAAGCGGCAGTCAATGACGGAAGATTATTGATCGTTACTCCGTTTGAAAACAATGTAAAACGAGTAACATTAGAAACCGCAGAAAAAAGAAATCGATTTATGATTGAACTGGCAGATGATGTTGTCATTGGCTATGCCGACAAGGACGGGATGGTAGAGCGATTGATGGCGAAAGTGAGGGGTGAGGGATGAGGGGTGAGGGATGAAGGATGGTTGAAAGCCAGTTGTATCTGGCGGTGGAGCTAGATTATCTTGCGCCTGCGAATATTGTTTCATCGCTAACCCTGGCTACGGAAATCCGTCGCATGGCCACCGCTCTTGCCAGAAAGCTTCCGACCAGCCCATCTCGTTCCATGTCGCGATCTGTCATTTCTCGCTCTTCGCCTCTCACCTCTCGCCCCTCCCCTCTCCCCTCTCCCCCTTCGCCCCTCACCCCTTGAGAACAACCATGACGATTAACCCAAATGACCTGCGCGTCGTTCTCGCCACCGATTGCGGTTCCACTACGACGAAGGCGATTCTGTTTGAAAAGAAACCCGAAGGCTGGCGGCAGACGTTCCGTGGCGAGGCGCCAACTACCGTGGAAGCGCCCTTCGAAGATGTCACAATCGGAGCGCGCAACGCCATCGTCGAAGTGGAAGAACTTTCCGGCCGTAAAATTCTCGATGCGGCCGTGACCGATACGCTTAAATTTTTAACTCCCGCCGGCGAGAAGGACGGCATTGACCTGTACGTTTCAACTTCTTCCGCCGGCGGCGGATTGCAGATGGCCGTGGCCGGCGTAGTGCGCACGATGACGGCGGAGTCGGCCGAACGCGCGGCGCTGGGCGCCGGCGCGATCGTAATGGATGTGCTCTCCGTGGACGATCGCCGCAAACCGCACGAACGGATTGCTCGCATTCGCCATTTGCGGCCGGATATTGTGTTGCTCTCCGGCGGCATAGACGGCGGCACGCGCGAACACGTAGTGGAATTGGGTGAAACGCTGCTGGCCGCTGATCCCAAGCCGCGTTTCGGGCGCACGCTGCGTCTGCCGGTCGTCTATGCCGGCAATAAGGACGCCGCGAACGCCGTCGAGGCGCTCTTGAAGGATCATTTTGGATTTCAGGTCGTGCCGAATATTCGACCGGTACTGGAACGTGAAAATCTCGGCCCCGCGCGCGCCGCGATCCACGAAGTGTTTTTAACGCATGTCATGAGCCACGCGCCGGGATACGACAAGCTGATCGCCGCCAGTCCGGTAGATATCATGTCCACTCCACATGCCGTTGGCGTCATGGCTGAAACTGCGGCCAAGCGGCATCACATTGACTTGCTGGCCGTGGATATCGGCGGCGCGACCACCGACGTCTTCTCGGTCTGCAAAGGCGTCTTCAATCGCACCGTGTCGGCCAACTTGGGCATGAGTTACTCCGTCTCGAACGTGTTGCTCGAAGCGGGCATCGAAAACATTTGCCGTTGGCTGCCATTCTCCGTTGATCCCAATCAGATTCAGGGCCGTCTGCGCAACAAGATGATTCGACCCACCACCATTCCACAAGACCTCTCCGATTTGATTATCGAGCAGGCCGTGGCGCGCGAAGCGCTGCGTCTGGCCTTCCTTCATCATCGCAGTTTGGCGGTGGGATTGAAGGGCGTTCAGCAGGAACGCACCATCTCCGACGCATTCACGCAGACGTCCACCGGCGAAGAATTGATCAGTATGATGAATGTCAGTATGATTATCGGCTCTGGCGGCGTATTGAGCCACGCGCCGGACCGCAAGGCCGCCGCGTTGATGATTCTGGATTCGTTCGAGCCGCAAGGCATCACCGAACTATGCGTTGACTCCATCTTCATGCTGCCGCATCTCGGTGTGCTTAGTAGTGTGCATGCCGATGCGGCGCAACAAATTTTCGAACGTGATTGTCTGGTGTATCTCGGCACCAGCGTCTGTCCCGTGTTCCGCAAAATCAAGCCGGGCACGCCGCTGCTGAACTATAAACTCGAAACTGTTCCGTCAGTCAGCGGCACGCTATGCTGTGGCGATTTGGTTCGTGTCGAACTGCCGGCGGACAGCGAGGCGAAGTTGATGATCGAGCCGGTCGCGCGGACGGTGGATGTCGGCGCGGGGCCGGGCAAGAGTATCGAGCGGACAGTGCGCGGCGGACATGCCGGCCTGATGCTTGATGGACGCGGTCGGCCGCTGGCGCTGCCCGCAGACGCAGCCGAACGAGTCTCGGCCAATCAGCGCTGGATGAAGTCGTTTGGCCTTGAACTATCGGAAGGAATATAGGCGATTCATGGGAACAGCATACACACCCGGATTGAAGGTCAGCGCGGATGCGGTCGTTGACAAGATACGGCGACTGCCAATCAAGGGCACCGTACTAGTCAAAGTCGGCGAGATTGTCGAACCGGGCACAGTGGTGGCGCGAGCCGAGTTGCCTGGCGATTTAGAGACCATTCGCTTGGCCGAACGTATGGGCATGGACGCTGAAGAGTTGACGGGCAACGTTAAAGTATCCGTGGGTCAGATCATTGAGAAGGGACAATTGCTGGCCGAAGTCCGTGGATTCTTTGGATTGTTTCACACGCAAGTAAAGTCATCCTGCTCGGGTAAAGTGGAATACTTCACCGCAGTTACCGGGCACTTGGGCGTCCGCAAACCGCCGGTGCCGATTGAGATCAACGCTTATATGAGCGGTGCCGTCCAGGAAGTTATGGAAGGCGAAGGCGTAATTTTACGAACGCGCGGCGCATTTCTTCAAGGCATCTTCGGAGTGGGTGGCGAACGACAGGGTCAAATCGAGATGGTCTGTTCAGCGCCCGATGAAGTCGTCACGCCTGATAGTATTCCGAAAGGTTGCGCGGGCAAAGTGCTGGTGGGCGGCAGCTTGATTCGAGCCGATGCTCTGGCCAAAGCCGCTGAGGAAAAAGCGGTCGCGGTAGTAGTTGGCGGTATCCTGGATCAGGATTTGCGCGCGTATTTGGGTTACGATTTGGGTGTCGCGATCACTGGTGACGAAAAAGTGCCGTTGACGCTGATTCTGACGGAAGGCTTTGGACAGATCCGCATGGCGGACCGCAGCTTTGATTTACTGCGTTCGCTGCAAGGGCGGAGCGCGTCGGTCAACGGCGCGACGCAGATTCGCGCCGGCGCGGTGCGGCCAGAGATCATCGTGCCATATACCGATCTCGCCGCCAAACTCAGTGAAGTACCTGCCGAGAAGTCCGGCGCTGGAGCGCTGAGCGTCGGCACACCGATCCGCGCCATCCGCGATCCGTACTTCGGGCAGTTGGGCGAAGTCGTGGACCTGCCGCCCGAACCGACGCGGATTCCCACCGGCGCCATCGTGCGCGTGCTGCGCATGAAACTTAACGACGGACGCATCGTTGAAGTGCCGCGCGCTAATGTTGAAATTATCGAACGATAACCGTCTCGCTTGGCGAAAAATCGCCGGGGCATGTCGCTGAATGTAGCGCAGGCATCTTGCCTGCCTCGTAGTTTGACATTGCTCCTTAAACTGAATTTTTGGCATGGTTCAAATCTGGGTAACACTTTTTCAAAACAAGCAATTCATCGCAATTGCCGTGCGCGTAAGTAGGGGCGGTTCGCGAACCGCCCCTACGAATGATCGCCAGCCTGTCGGAAAAAGTTGATTTAGCCATCTTGGAAAGATGTATATGTTATCCAAAAACTATTGCTTTTGAACCATACCACGTTTTTGATCGGAGCGGCACGCACAGCGGCCATCGCTTCAGCATACGGGGCTTTGACGAGTTGGATGAAACACTTTGCGATTAACCACGGTCGTCCGCAAGGCTTGTTCGGCGCGTAGCTATCGAGAGAAGCGCTTTGCAACGGTTAAAGAAATGCGACAGACATTGAATCGCCTCCAGAGATGACGGCGTGGGATTTCAGCTTGATATTGAGGTATAGTCTTTTCGTATTCGAGCCGACAATTTAGAGCGTCACACATCCAAACGCGGCTAATCCGTACTCAAAAGTTCAAGAACGCGCTAAAGACTTGACTAATCGTATTTTGTCTGGTATCTGAAGTGTCTGGTGAAACGGAAGTGAGCAACGCTAGGAGCAATTCATAATGGACTTAAAAAAATTAGTTCGTGACATTCCTGATTTTCCAAAGAAAGGCATTGTGTTCAAAGACATCATGCCGATGCTGGGCAATGCGGATGCCTTGCGCTACGTAGTGGATGCGATGTTCGTCCACTATTTTGGCAAGAAAATTGACAAGGTAGTCAGCGCGGAGGCGCGCGGATTCATCTTCGGGCCGGCGGTGGCGTATCACCTTGGCGCGGGCTTCGTCGCGGTGCGCAAACCGGGCAAGTTGCCCTTCAAAACGCGACAGATCACCTACGATCTTGAATATGGCACTGACAGTCTGACTATCCATGAAGATGCTCTGAAGAAGGGCGACCACGTGCTATTGATAGACGATCTGTTAGCCACCGGCGGCACTATGGCCGCCAGTATCAAGCTCTGCGAAAATCTGGGCGCTAAGATTGTAGGCGCGAGTTTCATTATTGAATTAAGTTTTCTAAAAGGTCGTGAGAAACTGAAGCCGTACGACGTGTTCAGTTTGATTGAGTATCAGAGTGAGTAGCGTGGCGCACGAGCAGGCCGCAATCAAAAGCGCGTTACAAAAAAGGCAACCACAGATGAACACGGATAAACACAGATAAACAGCGTGCATTTGTGCTTGACCTTCGCAATTTATGTATTATTAATAATCATCGCATGGTGGTTTTCGCTTTAGCATTCTGGCGAAGCAGCCTTTTAATTTTGTCAGGCGCATCTTTCTCGTTACTAAAGAGAAGTGATGTTTTTTTGTTTTTGGAGTAGTGATGCCGACGATCAATCAAATGTGCCGTTGCGGGCGAGTACAACAGACGAGTAAATCCAAGAGTCCGGTGTTGGAGGGTAATCCTTTCAAAAAAGGCGTCTGTCTGACCGTCAAGACGATGACACCCAAAAAGCCGAACTCGGCCTTGCGCAAGATTGCGCGTGTGCGATTGAGCAACGGGAAGGAAGTGACGGTTTATATTCCCGGCGAAGGCCACAATCTTCAGGAGCACTCGATCGTCTTGGTGCGAGGCGGTCGCGTTAAGGATTTGCCTGGCGTGCGCTATCACATTGTACGCGGCATTTACGATTGTCAGGGTGTGACTGACCGACGTCAGTCGCGCTCAAAATATGGAGCCAAGCGGCCAAAGTAACCAACGCAGAACCAAACGCTCGCGGTAACGATATGCCTATCGCGGCCAAACCGCAACCAAAAGGCGCTGTTGACGGGGAGATGGGGAGACGGGGGGAAATAGTTTTTGTCCAAACGTCGCCCAAAAATCTTTGCGCCATGCAAAGATTTGAAGAATTAATGATATAAGGATTATCGAGATAAAAATGTTTAAAAATAAAGCAATACGCAAAAAACGAATGGACGCTCAGTCGCAGATCGTCGCCTTGCCTACTCATACCAAGGTGACCGGTCGAGGATTGCGGCCGGACGCGCGTTTTAATGACTTACTGGTCAGTAAGTTCATCAACTGTATGATGCGCAAAGGCCAGAAAATGACTAGCCAATCGGTGTTTTACGACGCAATGAAGATCGTCGCCGATAAAACCAACGGCAATTCGCTCGATATCTTTAACGCCGCGCTCAATAATGTTAAGCCTGTTGTCGAAGTAAAATCCAAGCGCGTCGGTGGCGCGACTTACCAGGTGCCTGTGGAAGTGAATCGTAAGCGGGCGCAGAGCCTTTCGATTCGCTGGATACTCGAAGCGGCGCGCGGCAAAAAAGGCCGCCCGATGGCCGAACGTCTGGCCGGCGAGCTGCTGGACGCTTACAAAAAAGAAGGCGCGGCGATTACCAAGCGCGAAAATACGCACAAGATGGCCGAAGCCAATAAGGCGTTTGCGCATTACGCTTGGTAGGATTCATCACAAGAATCTTGCCGTAGAAACTCCTGAACTTATTTTGAGAAACATGTCTTTCAGGAAAACCATGCACTGGATTGCATTGGGAGCAGCATGGCATACATAAAGAAAGAATGGTGTGAACGAGTTGTTTTTTTTTGGAAAACATATTGAAGAACAATCTGATGGGAGATTCCGTTTTTGGGGTACAATTCCGAATGGCACATAGTTAAGGAATTTTAATTAAGGAATTTAAAGTTTATGTAAAGAAAAAATCCTCCCTTGCCGAAGAAGTATTTGGTGAACACTTCTTTTGGAGGGAGGATGACTATGACTAAATCTTTTATCGTCAGAC
>JAZDLP010000257.1:0-7913 GCA_043801885.1 Planctomycetota bacterium
GGATATCCACTCTTGGATATTCGCTAATGTAAAGCGGTGATTTTTATCTGCGGGGAATTCCCAATTCATATCTATCCATAATCTATACCAGAAACATTGGCGCATTACTTCATCGGAAGAGGGAGTTGCAGTAGCTGGGTTAAAGGTTGCATTCATCTGGGCATGTATGACATCTAATTCATAGTTCTGCAATCTAACACAAAAGTCATAAAACTCTTCACCCTCTAGCCGATCGCTGTGATACATCCCAATGAGGTCAACTCGAAATACACATTCCATAAGGATACGGCCTCTCCAAAACTTAAATCCTAGAAATTCATGAATACGAATGTCTAATGGGGTTTTAACATAGGCTTTTGGCGGCTTTTTATCTGGCAAGGCTCTTAAATCTATTAGTATCCCTTCTACAAGTCCTATATTTATCCTTATAGGAGAGTCTCCAAAGTTACGTTCCAGTCTTACAGCTGTAGCGTATGCTCGCTTCGCTAAAATATGGCGAGGTGGAATTCCCGGGTGAGGGAGGAATATATCTCTCCATAAATGGAAAAGAGATTCAAAAACCTCCCCTTTAGTAGGTTTCCCAAATAGTAACTGCGAAGATACGGAAATCGAAGGGAGTGCTTGCGCCCCTTGCGGTATCTGCGCCCCTTGCGGTATCTGCGCCTCTTGCGGTATCTGCGCCTCTTGGAATAGCCGCCCCGCTTGCTTCGCCTGCTTCGCTTGCGGTATCTGCGCTACTTGCGCCTTCGCTTTCACTTGCGGTATCCGCCCCGCTCGCTCCGCTCGCTCCGCTTGCTCCGCTTGCGCTGCTTGCGCCTTCGCTGCTTGCGCGGCTCGATATGCTTGCGCCGCTTGCTTCACTTGCTTTGCCTGCGCGGCTTGCGCGGCTTCTTCTTCGGCGAAAATCGCTCGCATTGCAGGTGACAGAAATTCGTCAAATTCAACTAACTCTTCCCTTGCCTTACGGCCTTGTTCAGAGTCAGAGACAGTGCTGGCGATTTTACGGAGTAACCGTGCACGATGGGTACGCGCTTCCTCAGGACTTAAGTCAAGAGATGGAAGCTCGGCTCCGAGAATACTAGTTAAAATAAATAAGTTACAAAGTATCATGGAAATTTTCAAGTTTCCCTCTCTTTCTATTTTAATTCTAATTCTAATTCTATTTTAATTCTATTTTTAATGTAAATCAACTTATCTCTTTAGTGGCCATTTATCCCAACGGGGGATAGGTTCTGTATTTTGTTTCCGATATAAGTCTCTTTCATAGGTATCCTGCAGCGTTGTCCAATACAACGCGGTGGTATTAAATAACAAAGCAATCGGCGTAGCTAATTCCCTAGTGATTGGCCGTTTGCCTTCAATTAGTCGAACTACTTCACTAGCTCGCAACTACTGGCGTTCAGTTGCCTTCGATCCTAGCGATAGCCGCTGCCACAGCGGTTTTAACCTGAGGATTCGCATCCAAAAGATGCTTCTTCAATATCTCCAAGGCGGCCTTGGCATCCGGGCCAATCGCGCCCAGTACTTTGGCTGCGTGACTACGAGCGGCGACGTTAGTGTCGGCGCCGACATCATCCACAAGAGTAGCCAGCGCCTCTACGCCATCCTTGGCATCGGAGCCCAAGTTGATCAGCACTTCGACGGCGAGAGCGCTGATGCTTTTGTCGTCTTCGTCGAGCAACTCTACGAGGTCGGGGACACCCACCTTTGCCGCAGGCCCCATTTTCTTGAGAATATTAACAGCCATGCGACGCACAGACTTGTCGTCATTACGCAAATATTCAATCAAGTCGTCAGTAGCTTCGACAGCATCCGGGCCAAGATTTTCCAAAATCTGACCGACCAACTTGCTCGTAATTTTATTGTCGTTGTCTAACATGAATGCCAATCCAGCAACCTCGTCTTTTGCGGCGGCGCCCATCGCCTTAAGCGCGTCGGCCGCGCCATTTTTGACTGGCAGTCGTTCCTCATCGAGCGCATCCACCAGAAATCCGGCCGCGTCTTCGCCAAGTTCTTGGAGTTTGCGCTGAGCTTCCGCGACGATAGCAGGTTCGAAGGATGCGAGGTCTTCGATGTGCTTATTGATCAGTTTTTGAAGAACAACGAATTCAATTTTATTGACCAGTTGCGTTTTTGAGGCGTCGCGTTCCTTAATGTCCAACGCCGCCATCTGTCGGTAGAGTTCTTCAAAGCGCTTGGGATTAGCTTGACGGACTTCGGAGATGCAGTCACGCACATTCTTCACCGCTACGGCGCGGATTTCGGCTGTTTCGGAGTTTAACTCATTGTTGAGCTTGGGCACGTACGGTTTTTTGCATATTCTAATCTGTTCTTCGAATAACTTCATCAGCGCCTTGGCGGCGGCTTCACGCGCAATGGCGTCGGTCGAGTTGAGAGCGTCAAGGATTTGAGCGTTAATTTTAACAAGTTTGGCGTCTTTTGGACATTCTTTCGGCTCAGCCACTTTGATCAGTGGAATATTTGGCTCCAAGTCGCCGTCCGCAGCCAGCACGAATGACCATGAGTTCAAAGCGAGTAACGAAACGACTAACAGATAGCGCATATTTTTTCTCCTGTTCTAGCAGCAAAACTACACCTCAAACCGACAAATGAGTCTATCTTGAAGCACAGGAAATTCAATCGAGTTTAGAAAGTCGAGTAGAAACTTTGGAAGTTGCGCTTTGCCATACACTGGGACGGTTGCCATTTATTTAAACTGTTTTTTTAGCGCCCAAAGTCCCAAGGCAGGATTGCTGATGTAAAATAGCTCTTCGCCATCAACTGTATTGAAACCGTCTTTCAGTTTTTTGGGATCGTATTTTTTTGTCATATCGTCGAGCGAGGCCCAGTCGAAATTGACACTTTCGATCTCTTTCCGCGACACGCCTAGACCCGGACAATAAGTGATTTTAAAGCGGTCTTCGCTTGAGCCATGAATAAGATGCGCGGCGGCGGATAAGTTGGCCGCGAGGTCTTTATTGTCCTTGACCGCTTGTAGAGTAGCGGGTGTGCCGCGATACCCATATTTTCTGATCAGGCGATCAATCTCCTTGTCTTCACCGAACTCGCGTAACCCGGGAGCCAGCACGATGAGTTCGCCTCGGTCAGCGATCACCATTCGTGTTCGATAGACGGCCTTGTTCCCCAGCCAGGTTGATTTAAACTCGCTCGGGTCGAGAAAAACCACGACCTTTTTAAGCGATTGATCCAAGAGGTTAAGATTTATCTGCTGGCTGAGTTTTGCCGCCTGTAGGTAGCTCTGGTCGCCACGTCCCACATAGAGTCCGCGTGTTACAAGTTTTCCCGCCTGATTTTTGGATTTGACCGTCAGAGCATAGACGATGGGGAATTCCTGGCAATAACGGTCTTCGGCGTAGTTGAAGACGTCGCGGACGGGGCTTTTTTCACGGCCCATGATCCGTTCCATATTATAAACAGCGCCTAGAAAATGGCTCTTATTGATGATGTCCGCGCCGCCAATCCCTACGAAGATATTCTTATTCTGATTAGCCATGCCGATGACCTCATGCGGCACGATCTGGCCGACCGACAATACTAAATCCCATTTACCTTCAACGATGATTTTATTGACTTCGACGTTGATGGTGTAATCTAGTTTGCCTTCGCTGACTTTATGAATGAAGTTGCCGGGCACTTCGCCAAGTTTAATGAGCGATTTGCGCCAATCGTGAATTTGGAACCGATTTAGAGGGATCGCTCCAAACATCTTTTTGAGTTCGTCAGGCGTCATGGGAACGTGTGTGCCCAAGGCCGGCATAATCACCACCTGGGCGCGTTTTTCGAGCCAACGCCAGGCCATTTCCGTCAGTTCCCCCGCTCCTGAATGCGCACGAGTGAAGTCTGGCGGCAGAATAAGAACGCGCTTTAGAGGCCGTTCGGCATTGAGTTTTTCCAACGCCAAGCAAAGCAGTTTTTCTTGCTCTGCAAGTTCAATGACCCGATCAGGCGCGCCTTCGGTGACAAAATTAGTCATGTTTTAATGCTTCCAAGGCGGCGCTTCGGGGAGTAACGCTTCAAATTCGGCAATCAGTTTCTTTTCATAAGCGCCGGCATATTGGCCGGATTTGAACTTATCGAAGGCTTCATCATGGAATCGCTTCCACGAATCCTCTTCGTGACCGGGGTTAATGGGATAGAACAGCGCCTGAATACTGCGTGCGGCTTTCAAGTCGCCGGGCGCGTCGCCGATCATTAGAATATGGTCTTCGCCATACTTGCCCTTGGCCGCGAGCGCGAGGTGTTTCTCTTTTGTGCCCATCTCCTGGCCGGCGATGATCGCCGCAAATTTGGCGATCTTATTTTCGACCCACTCGCGCCGCAATGCTTCGCCGGGAGTGGCGGAGACACAGATGATATCCGCCACCAGACTCATTTTCTCCATACTTTCACGGACAAAAGGGAAGGGCGGTACGCCGTAAACCATGTCTGCAATGGCCGCATTAACCGCCTCGCTCCATTGTAACGCGCGCTTCAGTTCGGAATGCTCGTTCTTCTTGATGTACTCATTCAGTCCGTCGTTGCTCAATGGCAGGCCGGACTCGATAAATTGCCGTACCTCTTGAAGTTCTGGCACTTTGACGTTCCGCGCGATGACTTCTTTACGCGCGCGCGTCATGTCCATAGCTTTGACCAGAGCTGGCCAGCGATTAGTGCCGCGCCACTTCGAGTATAAATTAACGAACTCGAAGGCTTCGCGTGCGTACTTCGAGACTGCCTGTAATTCGAAGTGCTTGATGTACATCGGTGTGAAACACTCTTTATGCTTGATCTCCATCGAATCGAAAGCGCACCCGTCGGAGTCTATTCCGACGAAAAATTCATGCTTGGGTTTGAACTCTACTAACGGGCGAGCGGCTGCGGGATAATCTGTCATGCGTCTCCTCCTCCTTGTTACAGTCCGGCTGTAAGTCCTTCGATGTGGCGGCCAATGTGTTTCTTTAATACTTCGACGTGCAAGTCGGCTTCGCGATTAAGCAATGCCAGCAGACGATTACGGTACGAAAGCGTGTTGTCGGCGCCAATGGTCGTAAGCACCGATCCGAAAGTAACATGCAGAATCTGCCGCCCATCGTTTTCGTCCAGGTAAATGCGTTCCAAGTCCGCGTCTTTCAGCGCCGTGGCTGGCGGCACTTTCGCCAGCGTCGCTGAAATATGATACGTGGCTTTATCTGTGTCAAATCGTTCGCGACAGAAACTCACTAATTCGCGAAACAGCGCCGTATCACGACGTGCGACTACA
Organism: Planctomycetota bacterium; assembly: GCA_043801885.1. Classification (GTDB taxonomy): domain Bacteria; phylum Planctomycetota; class SZUA-567; order H5-PLA8; family H5-PLA8; genus JAZDLP01. The sequence goes on from JAZDLP010000257.1 coordinate 5,261, forward strand.
CGCAAGGCTTCCAGATAACTGGTGCCGGCAGTCTTCAAATGGAACAGACCATGAGTTACGCGCGCCACAATGGGATAGATAGTAAATTTGTCGCTGCCGGAATGAATGCTGAGTTTGTAGGAACCATAGTGTCGGGCGATCTCGGCGTGGTCTTTTAGAGCGACTTCGAAAGCGCGCAGATCACCCTTGTAATCCACGCCTTTTTCGAACTCGCCGATATATCGCGGCGCCAGGCTGGCGATCTTTACGTTGCGTTCGGAGAGTTCATGCGCGAAAAAAAGATGCTCCGCCACGGAAGTCGGCAGCGCGGTTTCATCTACGGAAAGCTCGATCTCGTGCCGCGGCGCGACCTTGGCAATGTGTTTAACCATCGTTTCGGTATGAGCGACGGCGCGTCCATACTTGACGACTGCGCGGAGCAATGTAGTGGCATCGAAACAGACAGTTGTCTTCCCGGCTTTGAAAGTTTTATCGAGGTACGCGCGTTTCCAGTTATTTGCGCCCGGCACACCGTCGGCGATCATCTTCTCCAGTTTTTGCGACAGTTGCGCGTCAGATGCGGTATTGACGGTGTCGTCCACATGCGCAGAGGGGTCTATGGTAAAAAAAGTGAAACCGGCTTTGGCTGTAACGTTCACATCTTCGATAGTCTTCAGATGATCGGCGTCGCTGCCGAACCCCGCTGTAAAACCGCATTGAAAAATACCGAACACGGCCTCATCCATGACTTGTTGCGCCGTGCGAGCGGTGCGTGTCATTTCGCGGATAGATTGTTGCGCCAGCATCAGCACAAAACCGCTCTTCCCCGCGGCGGCGATATGACCGGGAGTGGCGACACCGAGACGATCACCCAGACCGACGGAAGGATGTTTGCCGGCGAGAATCGGACGCAGATAGTTCACCTGGCGGCGCAGCGCAGTCATATTGGCTGTGTTGGCGTCGCAGACTTTGATCGGCAGGGACGCGGACGTAGCCGCCACGCCCTCAAAAGCGATTACGTCGCCACAGATGATAATCTTTCTGACTGCGCCGTCGCGAGCGGCGGCCGCCAGTCCGCCCGGAATAGCGCAGAGACTATCCGCATAAATTGTCAACTGTGGGAGCGCTTGAGATAGAACCGGGACAACTCGATTGCACTGAGAAGCCGTTAACCGCTTGGATTCGACGCCGACTTTGCCAAAAAAATGATTAAATGATTGCATCTGATTTTATTTCGCAATTTGAATATCCAATCGTTGCGCAACCGACGGAACATTAAAATAGCGATCCCCTTTCTCGATAAATTCTCTGGCTACTACGCATCTAGCATATTTGAATCATGCCAGAGTTTCAAAAGATTTGACTATTTTTTTTGTCGTTGAGCTTCGGCGCTCAGCGGCAGGCTCCAGACCTTGATGAAGCCTTCGGCGGTTTCGCTGCTGAGTAGTTCGCGTTGCGCGGCGCCGCCAACAGTCAACAGACTGAATTTGCTCTCACGCCCCATGACAAAGGCCTGACCTTTATACAGCCGCATGGTTACCTTGCCGGTCACGTGCTTGTTGATGCGTTCGTAGAAACTATCGAGCGCTTCGCGCAGATCGCTGAACCACTGCCCGTTATAAACACAACGTCCGTAAGCACCGGCCAGTCCTTCCCGCACCTGCAGCGTTTCGCGCGACAGCGTCAATTGCTCCAAGCCGCGCTTAGCAACATATAGCGTTGAAGCAGCGGGCGACTCGTAGATTTCGCGCGATTTGAAGCCGATCAGACGGTCTTCGACAATATCGGTGCGGCCGATGCCATGCGCTCCGGCAAGTTTATTAAGCGCCTCAATCAGCGGCACAGGATTCATTCGAACACCGTTCAAGCCGATCGGCAGACCTTCTTGGAACTCGATTTCCACTTCGGCGGGTTCGTTGGGCGCCTTCATCGGGCTAACGGTCAGAGTATAGGCTTCTTCGGGCAGGCAGTATGAGGCGTCTTCGAGTCGTGCGTATTCGATGGACTGGCCCCACAGATTCAGGTCATGACCGACGCGCAACCTTTCCGATTTGAGCTTTGGCAGTCGAATGTTCTTGGCTTTGGCATATTCCAGCCGCTGCTCGCGGCTTTTGCATTTTAATTCGCGTAACGGAGCGACAATTTTCAGGTGAGGCGCCAAGGCTAGAATCGCGGTTTCAAAACGAATCTGGTCGTTGCCCCTGCTCGAACATCCGTGAGCGACGCAAGTGGCGCCTTCTTCTTCGGCTACGCGCACCAGTTCTCGCGCAATTAATGGCCGAGAAAGCGCAGCCGCAAGCAGGTGATGCCGTTCATAATGCGCGAGCGCGCGCAGAGATGGTCCGATGAAATCCCGGTAGAAACTCTCGCGTAGATCCTCAACACGCGCCGCCACCGCGCCGGCTCGGAGCGCGCTCTCGCCCAACTCTTCGAAATCTTCGTCCTGCCCCAGATTCGCCGTGATGGCGATCACGTCCAGATTATGACGTTCCTTCAGCCACGAAATCGCAATTAACGTATCCAATCCATCGGAAAACGCCAGCACACACTTTGCCATTATGTCACCTCCTAACTAGTTTAAATCAAGATAGCAGATTTCAGTAAAAAATCCCATATAAAATCGCTTCTCTAAAAGAATCTGCTCCGAAAATAACTCACGAGGCAAGGGCTTTGG
>JAZDLP010000263.1:0-5297 GCA_043801885.1 Planctomycetota bacterium
CAGCTCCACAGGCGCTGGTGGTCTGGAACATGCGCCAAAATCTGGTGTCGCTGCTACGAATGATCGAGCGAAATGCCCGTGGCGACGCGGAAGCTCAAACCGCCCGGAAATCGTTTCATCGCACTCTGCTGAAACTCGGCATCGAACTTTTCGTCCTGATAGCCGTAATCCTGGTCGCCGTCCATTTTCTAGGAATAAAAGGGGGCCTGCTGGTGGGCGCGGGAGCGATTGCGAGCGCTACGATGGCGCGCGCCATCATGCGCCGTGTGCCGCTGCTCAGTTGGCTGGAATTTTCGCTGCTTTGCATCTTCGGCGGACCGACGTATATCTGGGGCTATCTGTGCGGAAGAGCATTTAGCAAGCGCAAATCACTCAACTGGAGGGGTGGGAATTAACGCCATCCTTCATTCGATCCAAAATTAATTTTAAAATAATTTTTCCGCCACTTTTTTTTCGAGTTCGAAAATCTCAAAACATACAATGTATAGTGCCTCGCCATCGCCGCAACACAATATGTAGACCGTTTTAAATCTTTAATACTTTTTATTTTTTTAACTTAATTCTTGACAGATAGCGGAACGTAGTGTAAGTTTCTTATACGTAGTGAAAAGTAGTGATGATTTGTGAAGGTTGGCGAAGATGAGTGATATAAATAGCTGTTCCACATCAGTTAATTCTCCCGCCGTGTTGTGCGACCGAGCCACGTTTTTTGGCACCGCGTATCATAAGGTTTCTGAAAAAAATCAGGTTGCGATTCCGAAGCCTCTGAAGCAAGTGTTGGATAAGGCGCAAGAGGGGCAGCTCCTTTTGATGCGCTGGCAGGAAGAACCTTTTTTACGATTGTACACTAAGAAACAATTCGACAAAAAACTTGATGAAGTGAAGCAAAATCTAGAAATAAATATTGCGCAGAAGCAACAAATTGTGGATTACATGGCGCGGATGGCCGAAGTAATTGAACCGGATGCGCAGAGTCGTTTCGTGTTGCCGGCCAAATGGATGGACGCGCTGAAAATTCGTGAGGAAGTGGCGTTCTGCGGCGCATTTACTTTTATCAAAATATGGCCGGCAGAGCTGCACCGCGAGATCGAAAAGGCGGAAGTTGAAAAGCTGGCCGCTGTGACGGAGCAAGTGACGAACATACTAAATATGTAATTTTGCCGAAAGGCTCTGATACTGATGGGGATGAAGATTTTGGATAGGGGCGGTAGAATTATGAACAATAACACATCATCTTTTGATCGCGTGAAGGCCCACCTGTTGAAGGAGGGCGCGAACACGCCGGCGCCGAGTCATCTGCGCGACGATCTGGAACTGTTGGTGCGGAAATGCCATGAGGTTCGCAGTCTTTCGCGCGAATATGGCTCGATCGAGTTGTCGCCGTATATGACCAGTCTGCTGCGGGTCTCTACTCCGGCGCCAGATCGAACAGCCACAGTCAGCATGCGAGCGGTGGCTGGCGTCTGAAGAGCGCCATCCTTTAATCCACAATCAAAAATTCTTTTACGCTTTTGATTGTGGCTGGTTGCGTTATGCAGTTACCAAAAATGAATCCGTCGCATGCAAGTATTTTGCCCGCTCCCGAGATTTCCGTAGCGCATCGGAGCGTTCTTTTACAAGAATCTATCTGCGTTTTAAATTTACAGCCCGGCGACTGCGTGGTGGATTGCACACTGGGCGCGGGCGGACATGCGGCCGAGTTCATCGAAAAAATTAAACCAGGCGGTCGGCTGATTGGCCTGGATGTTGATCCCGAAGCGCTGCATCTCGCTCGCACGCGTCTGGAACCGTTAGCGCTCGCCGCCGCCGTTAAAGCCGATTTCTTTCAAATCAACTTTGGTCGGATTGCGTCTGTTCCGGGCGTGATCGGCGCCAACGCGATCTTTGCGGACCTGGGCGTCAGTTCCATGCAACTGGACCGGCCGGAACGCGGGTTTAGTTTTCGATTTGACGCGCCTCTGGATATGCGCATGGACCCTGCGCTGCCGATGACAGCCGCCGATATACTTCGTGAATATAGCGAAGAGCAATTGGCCAACGTCTTCTTTTATCTCGGTGAAGAACGCGCATCGCGACGGATTGCTCGAATCGTCGTCGCCTTGCGTTACTTTCGCCCGATTCTAACAACCGATCAACTGAAAAAATTAGTGTGCCGCGCATTGCGAGTGCGCGGGCACCGGCGCATCCATCCGGCGACCAAAACTTTTCAAGCGCTGCGGATGGCTGTGAACCACGAGATGGAATCGTTGGCTGCATTTTTGGAGGTCGCGCCGGAATTATTATCGGCCGGTGGCGCTCTCGCCGTCATCAGTTTTCAATCTTTGGAAGATCGTCAAATTAAACAATGTTTTAAAGTTTTGGTCGAAACTGGACGATTTCAACAGATAGTTAAGTTGACGCGTTCGGGAAAAGAAGAGACTGCCCTGAATCGGCGTAGTCGCAGCGCCAAGCTGCGCGCGATCAGGAAATTGGCAAGTGTTCACCATAGAGCCACAGAGGACACAGAGATGGAATTAAATAAAATAACAGATCGTAGGATTAGTCATCGAGATTCACAAGACTCTGAGGGTGGGATGGTTTGAATCCGTTTATTATAAAGAGCGACTGTTGATCAATTTCATCTCTGTGTCCTCTGTGGCTCTGTGGTGAAATAGAGGGAATCGCAGATGTTCAGCGGACGGCATTTACTTCTGGTTGGTATCATTGCTTGTGCCGGGCTGCTGTCTGTGCATGACGGTCAACGCCAGATCGAGCTAGGTTATCAGATTGGCGCTTTGGAAAAGAAACTGCGCGATGTACGGAGCGAGATCGCATTGTGCAAAATTAAACACCAGGCTCTGCAATCGCCCAAAGCCGTAATAACCAAAACCGCGGAACTTAAACTATCGTTAGGTCCGCTTGCGCCGACGGTGGCGCAGCCTGTTTTGCCGCTTGCAACTCGTCCCGAAGTATCGCGATCACTGGGGTCGCCCCAAGGGGCGCGAGCGGCAACGAGGGGCGCTCAACAAACTGGTCTGACGTTGGATTCGAGATTGGCTCGCACGGAACGTCCGCGCTGAGAAAACGCACCCGTTTACCACAGAGCCACAGAGAACACAGAGATGAAATTAAATAAAATAACAGATACAGATCGTAGGATTAGTCATCGAGATTCAAAATCCTCTGTGGCTAAACGGTTACTGAAAATCAAAATTCTCTGTGTCCTCTGTGGCTAAAAATGGATAAGCCGTCGGAACTCATCTCTGAATCTCTGCCGCACGCGGAGATGGCCGGCAACTCTATACCGGCGGCGAGTAGCTCGCCCGGCACAGATAAATTTCATCAATCTTGTCGTGGTTGGGTTCACACTGAAGGCGCTGGCGCGTCGGCTCGCCTGCGCATCGGGTTCATTCTTGGTTTTGTATTGCTGCTCTACGTCGGTTTGTCATTGCGGCTGGCGCAGATACAGGTACTCCAAGGCAATCAATGGCGGCACAAGGCGATGATGCAGCAGGTAGCGTTCGAGCCTATGCCGGCGCCGCGCGGCGGAATCACAGACCGGCGGAATTTGCCTTTGGCCTTCAGCATTCCGCGCGAGACGATTATTGCCGACCTGAAGCTGTTAAAAGATCGAGAAGGCGCGGCTCGACAGCTCGCTCCGATTCTGAGTATTCCCGCAAAAACTTTGTCTGAAAAAATGAGCCGGGATGATCGTCGCGTAGTTTACTTGGCGCGCAATGTTGGGTCTGAGATTGCTGATAAAATTCGCGCTCTGAAAATTCGCGGAATTGGGTTTGAAGATGAGTTTCGACGAGCTTATCCGCAAGGCGCGCTGGCGTGCCACGTGTTGGGCTGGGCTGGAGTGGACGGCGGCATGGAAGGCTTGGAGCTGGAGCTAAATGGAATCCTGAGCGGCACGCCCGGCTATTTGCGTTACTACCGCGACGCTGCTCAACGGATAATCGCTTTGAACGACAACGCGATCGGCGCCGGGGATACTCGTCCTCCGCGCGATGGCCTGGCCGTTACTCTGACCATTGACGCGCGAGTGCAGCAAGCGGCGCAGGACGAAGCGGCGCGCATCCATCAAGAGTACCAGCCGAAATCCGTCGTGTGTGTAGTCATTGATGTCAGCAACGGCGCGATTTTGGCGCTGGCGAGCACGCCTGAGTTTGATCCTAACGCGCCCGCTAAATATCACACCGAAGATCGCCGCAATCGAGTCGTCTGCGACGTATATGAACCGGGATCCACTTTCAAAACTTTCATTGCGGCCATGTCGTTGGAGCGCAAGTTGTGGCGACGAAACGAGACGATTTTCTGCGAGAACGGCGCCTGGCCGATTGGCTACCGCACGTTACATGACGCTCATGCGTACGGCACGTTAAGTGTTGACGACGTGATCGCCAAGTCCAGCAACATCGGCGCGGCGAAGATTGCTTTGCGACTGGGCGTGGACGGACTTTACGAAACGGCGACCGCGTTTGGATTTGGAGCGCTGACTCACATCAATATTCCGGGCGAAGTAAAAGGCATAGTTCGTCCGCGGAAGGTCTGGACATACGATAGCATCTATTCAGTCGCCATTGGCCACGAAATCGCAGTCACGCCTATTCAACTGGCGATGGCATATTCAGCGGTGGTCAATGGCGGTGTTCTTTACAGGCCAAAAATCGTCCAGCGCATCATGAATGAAAAGGGCGAGGAACTCTATACGTTGCATCCTCAACCGCAGCGGCGTGTCATCAGCGAACAGACCAGTCAGCAGATGCGCGAGATTTTGGCGCGAGTGGTTCAGCCGGGCGGCACAGGCACTCGCGCATTTTGCGCGGAATTTCAAATTGGCGGCAAAACAGGAACCTCCAAGAAAATTGACCCGGTGACGAAGACTTACAGCAATACTCAATATGTATCGTCATTCTGTGGATTTGCGCCGGTAAATCATCCGCGACTGGTGTGTCTCGTGGCCGTGGACGAACCACGCAAGGGGATTGCTTACTACGGTGGCACGGTCTGTTGTCCGGCGGTGCGGGAAGTGTTGCGGAAAGGACTATCCGTGCTCAATGTCCTGCCGCGCTCCGCCGATGAACAAAAGAAAGCGATAGCTGAATCCAGGGCGCTCGCGGCGCAATAGACAGATGGATGAATTAACCACAGATACACACAGATAAACACGGATGAATGTAACCGTCTACTAACACGCACGGCTCGGATAGCGGAGAGAAAATCTGAGGAGAACCGCCTATGAAACTCGACATTCTTGCCCGGGCCGCAGCAACCACGATGAGAGCGGGCGAGACGCCTGCGGTACGGCTGAC
>JAZDLP010000282.1:0-3083 GCA_043801885.1 Planctomycetota bacterium
GGAAAAAGGATCGTTTTAGTAAAGGGGATTGTGGAATCAGCAGTCTTTCGTGCGTTCTTGAGCAGCTCATGCCTTATAAACTCAACCATTGCTGGTTGAATCAAAAACTCTGTTTTTTATTGCGGATTGAAAGAAAACAGATTGCTTTTGGCAATTAGAAGTATAATGAAAATTTGCAACCGTTTATGATTTCCCTCGTGGAGGCGCTTCACTATCAAATCCGATCAATTACAAACTGATTCCGCACAACCTGACGTGCGTGGTTATTTCGGCGGCGAAAGCGGGTTCGGCGGGCGTTATATCCCTGAGACGCTGATGTCGGCCTGTCAAGAGCTGGAACGCGAGTACCTGATCGCCCAAAACGATCCGGCGTTTAATCAGGAACTGGAATACCTACTGCGCGAATACGCCGGCCGGCCAAATCCGCTGACTCTCGCCGCGCGCCTGACCGATCATTGCGGTGGCGCCAGGATATATCTCAAGCGCGAAGATCTGAATCATACCGGCGCGCACAAGATCAATAATACTCTCGGACAGATTCTACTGACCCGTCGCATGGGCAAAAAGCGCGTCATCGCCGAGACCGGCGCCGGCCAGCACGGCGTCGCTACCGCCACCGCCGCCGCGCTCTTCGGTCTGGAATGTTGCATCTACATGGGCAGCGAGGATATCCGCCGCCAGGCGCTGAATGTCTTCCGCATGGAACTGCTCGGCAGTCAGGTAACGCCCGTTGAAACCGGCCAGCGCACGCTGAAGGACGCTTGCAATGAAGCGCTGCGCGACTGGATGGCTTCAGTGCGTACTACTCATTACGTCATCGGCTCGGCGATGGGCCCGCACCCGTTCCCGATGCTGGTCCGCGATTTTCAGGCGGTGATCGGCAACGAAGTCAAAGAACAGATTCTGAAAAAAGAAAACCGTCTCCCCGACGCGATTGTCGCCTGTGTCGGCGGCGGCAGTAATGCGATCGGTATCTTCTATCCGTTTCTCCAAGAGAAAGACGTCCGGCTGATTGGCGTGGAAGCCGCCGGTCGCGGTCTCGATAGCAATCAACACGCGGCCACGCTGGCCAAAGGTCAGCCCGGTGTGCTGCACGGCATGAAGACCGTGGTGTTGCAAGATGACGACGGCCAGACCGCACGAGTTCATTCCATCTCCGCGGGTCTGGATTATCCCGGTGTGGGACCCGAACATGCGTATCTTCAGCAGACCGGTCGCGCCGAATATGTCAGTTGCACCGATACTGAAGCGCTGGACGCATTCCAATTGCTTGCGCGCGCCGAAGGAATTATCCCGGCGCTGGAAAGCGCTCACGCCATTTCGCATGCCTGCAAACTAGCCAGAGAATTAGGTCCAAACAAAATCATCGTGATCTGTCTTTCGGGCCGTGGCGATAAGGATTGCGAGGAAGTGCGGCGAATTCTACAAAATGCGAGCTAAAGCAAAAACTGTTTACTTGGCCGGCGCGGGACCCGGCGATCCTGGATTGCTGACGGTTCGTACGCGAGAACTGTTGAGTATCTGCGAATGCGTCATCTACGATGCGTTGGTCAGCCCTGAGATCATGGCGCTGGTCAATCCGGCGGCCGAGCAGATTTATGTCGGCAAGCGCGGCAATCGGCACGCGCTGGAACAGGCCGAGATCAACCAGCTTCTGGTTAAAAAAGCCGCGACTGGCAAGAGCGTTCTGCGTCTAAAAGGCGGCGACCCGTATCTCTTTGGTCGCGGCGCAGAGGAAGCATTGTTTCTCGTGGAACACGGCACGTGCGTCGAGGTTATTCCAGGCATCACAGCCGGCATCGCTGCTCCAACGTATGCCGGCATCCCAGTGACTCACCGCAAGGTCGCCAGCGCGGTCGTCTTCGTCACCGGCCACGAAGATTCGGCCAAGTCCGAAAGCGCGCTGGACTGGGCGGCGCTCGCCAAAATCGGCACGCTGTGTTTTTACATGAGCGCAAAAAATATTAGTCACATCTCCGATATGTTGTCAAAGCATCTCTCGCCGGAGACTCCCGTCGCGGTGATTCAATGGGGCGCCACGCCACGCCAGCGCACCGTTATCGGCACACTCCAAACTATTGCGCAGATCGTCAAGGACGCCAAAATCACAGCGCCTGCGCTGACGGTCGTCGGCGCAGTCGTCCGCTATCGCGATCAGCTCAATTTTTTTGAACGCACGCCGCTATTCGGCAAACGAGTGTTGGTCACGCGTGCTCGAGCGCAAGCCGGCAGTCTAGCCGAAAGCCTGCGCGAACTGGGCGCCACTGCCTACGAGTTTCCAACGATTCGCATTCTGCCGGCTAAAGGACAGGAGCTGAAGCAAGCCGTTAAACGATTGGCGCGCGCTCAGTATGATTGGCTGATCTTCACTAGCGCCAACGGTGTGGATGCGGTCTTCGATGAAATTAGCCGCCAGCGTCTTGATGCGCGCGCCGTGCGCGCCAAAGTTGCGGTGATCGGCTCGGCGACAGCGGCGCGTTTGTTGGAGAAAGGTCTGCGCGCCGACTTGATTTCGCCCAAGTTTGTCGCGGAGTCAATCGTCGAAACGTTGAAGAAACAGAACGCGATTGACGGGCAGCGTTTTCTGCTGGCGCGTGCCGACATCGCGCGCGGCGAACTACCCGCCGCGCTAACTAAACTTGGCGGCTTGGTTAGCGATATCGTCGCCTACCGCACCGCGCTCGAAACCACCAATCAGACCGCCGCGCTGGCCACGTTGGCAGCCGGCGAGATTGACGCGGTAACATTCACTTCGGCGTCCACGGTTCGCAACTTTGCCGAGATTCTCGGACCTGATCGGTTGAAGACAGCGCTGGCCGCGCCGCGTTTGCGCTGTTTCTCTATCGGTCCAAAAACCAGCGACGCCATGCGGCAAGCCGGCATTCCGATCCAGAGCGAAGCGACGACACATAATATCCTCGGACTACTGCAACTCCTGACGACGTTTCATTTTTGACTTCTTCATAAATCACAATAAAATAAAACGTAACCGTTCACCCTATACGTCAGATGTGTAAGAAAGGGGATAAGGAGATAATGGGGATGTGGAGATAATGGAATATCCAGGAAACTTGGTTACTGAG
>JAZDLP010000289.1:0-3166 GCA_043801885.1 Planctomycetota bacterium
GAAGGTCTCAACAACAAGGCGAAAACGACGATTAAAATGGCATATGGTTATAGGCATGTAGAAACATTGGAAGTAGCGCTTTACCATACACTTGGATGTTTACCTGTGCCCAAAGTCACCCACAGATTCTTTTAGAGAAGCGATAAACTAGACTCAATAACTACTTTTCAAATCTGTTCATCTTTGTGTCTTTGTGCCTTCGTGGTGAACGGTTACCTAATTTTAAAGTTCGGCCTTGATAAATTTTCCCATCAACTCGTGCCCGCGCTCCTGAAATACCTTCGACAGCTTAGCCTGACTTTCGGTGTACTTCAGACCATTGGCGGCAAAGCCTGGACCCCAGGCTACAAAGGGCGGCGGTTCGCCGGCATGCGTCTTGAGCGCCACGGGAGTCAGATGATCCGGACAGACCAGCAGACGCAGTTCGCCTGCTTGCGCGAAAGAACTGTTCAGTAACGGTCCGACGATGTCCGCATCAATTCTTTCCAACGAGAGGATTTTGTTCTGCGCGTCGCCTTGGTGACCGCATTCGTCCGGCGCTTCAATATGCACGAAGACAAAATCATGCCGGGTCAGCGCGTCGAGAGCGTAGCGGCCCTTGGCGGCGTAGTCAGTATCCACATAACCGGTAATGCCCGGCACTTTCAACGTTTCAAGGCCCAGGTAAAGCCCCAGACTGCGTAATAGATCAACCGCGCTGATGATCGCGCCACTGAGACCGTAAGCCGTTTGAAAAAGCGGCAGAATTGGTCGCCGACCATGACCCCACAGCCATATCTGCGTGGCTGGCGATTGACTCGCCTTGATCCGCTGCCGATTCACCGCATGGTCAGCCAATAGCGACTTTGACTGTTCCATCAGATTCAGTAACAAGCCGGCGTCGTCGCCCTGCGGCAAGCGATTGGCGATTTCCTGACCAGTAAGATCGTGCGGTGGTGAACAGGCGGCCTTGAGACCTTCGGGCCGACGAAGCACAAGCAGATGCCGATAACTAACACCCGTGTAAAAATGTCGCCCCTCGCAGCCGAACTGCGCCTCCAGTGTCGCAATGAGTTGCCGACTTTCTTCTGTCTTGATATGTCCCGCCGTAAAATCAATCATGATGCCGTCTTCGATAGTCACCAGATTGCAACGCACGGCGATATCTTCGGCGTCCAGTTCGACGCCCAGCGACTTAGCTTCCAGCGGCGCGCGACCGGTATGGAATTGCGCGGGGTCGAAACCCAAGAGCGCCATACAACAAATATCGGAACCGCTTTCCATTCCGGGCGGAATAAACTGCGCTCGGCCAACAGTCCCTTCGGCCGCCAGGCGCGCGATATTCGGCAACCTGGCTATTTCAAAAGGAGTCTTATGCCCCAATGACAAAATGGGCCAATCCGCAGCACCATCCGGACAGATAACGACAAATTTCATTAAGCTCTACCTCCATGTAAGATGTCTTTTCGCCTAGTTGGCCAAAAGTATTGCCTTGAGCGGATTCTACTCCCAACGCGATTCCGGGAAAAGTTTTCGCCCTGCGCCACGCATGAACTCCGCTGCGCTCATCTCGCGATTGCCTTCCGGCTGCAAGGTCTGGATAGCCAATGCGCCACTGCCACATTCGATGATCAGCGCCGCGTCACCAACCGCACCGACAGCCAGTCCATAACCGGGAGAGCCGCCTTTGATCCCGAGCGATATTGTCGCGGTCGCGCGCGTGACGCGAATACGCTGACGCTCCGAACCATCCGGAACAGCGACTGTTGTCCAAGCGCCCGGCCAGGGATTCATAGCGCGCACCAGACGTTCAAGATACAACGCGTCCCTATTCCAAATAATCTTCCCCGAGTCTTTCTCTAATTTTGGCGCGAAGGTGACCATGCTTTCATCTTGCGCGGTCAGTGTATATATTCCGGAAGCGACTGCGGCGATGGCTTCCACGCAACATTCCGCAGATAACTCAGCCAATTTGTCATGCAACGTTCCAGCATTGTCCTCAGGCCGAATCGGCACACTGCGGTGCAGCAGATAGGGGCCGCGATCCATGCCCGCAGTCATCTTCATGATCGAAACGCCTGTCTCAGTTTCGCCAGCCAAAAGCGCCGCTTGAATTGGCGCCGCGCCGCGGAATTTAGGCAGCAGCGACCCATGCGCATTCAGCGCTAATAGTCGCGGCAGCGCCAAGGCTTCTTTTTTTAAAATATGACCGTAGGCGACCACGCATAGCAGGTCCGGAGCCAGGGCGCGCAGCAATCGTAACACTTCCGGCTGATTAATGGTGTGTGGCTGCAGAATCGCCTGCGACGGCAGTCCCAGTGTGCGAGCGGCTTCCACCACGGGCGGTGAAACGAGCGCGCCTGACCGACCCTTTGGCCGGTCAGGTTGCGAAACTACCGCCACTACCTGGTGACTCGAAGTCAACTGCCAGAGCCTTTTCAAACAAGGCACGGCATAATCAGGGGTGCCACAAAAAACAATGCGCATGATAAAACACCGTAACGCAGGCGTCTCGCCCGCAATCCAATCATCAAAATCTTTGCTTCACATAAAGATTTTGTAACCGTTCACCATAGAGACACAGAGGACACAGAGGTACGCAGAGATGAACAGAAACTTAAAAATCCAAATCCTCTGTGTCCTCTGTGGCTAAAAATAGACTGAACGGTTGCAAGATTTTGACGATTAGTAGTACGATATGCGGCGCGGAGCGAAAATTCCAGCAACCAGAATAATTTTGAGCAGTTCGCTTCGCAGTTCGATATTTGCACTTCCAATAATTAAAGAGACAATACCAATATTATTATCCGAGCCGCGACCGTTATGGATCGGTTAGTAGGGGCGGTTCGCGAACCGCCCCTACTAACGCGCGCGGTTCGGATAATTGCTTTGATTTTGTTGTTAGTCTTAAAAGAGCGAAAGATTTGATTACGGACTCGATCTTAACCACGCCCCGCGCCCCGCGCGAGCGGCTCGACGAGAAGGATGCTCCACCCTCGCCGATCAAGGTCGCCGTGCTGGTGAACTTAATCCACAGTCAAACCGCAGGCGGTCATGTTAAATGCTGGGAGCGGTTTGCCAAAGCCGCAATGCGACGTGCGGAATGTCTGGACATGACCATTCATTTCATGGGCGATAAAGAAACTATTGTGCCTCTCGCTCCGAACGTGCGCTACCATCTTCATCC
>JAZDLP010000326.1:0-6068 GCA_043801885.1 Planctomycetota bacterium
GGTAGTGTATCCGAATAGCTAAAGGACACAATGTGTAGTGGTTGTGGTTTTCGGCTAACACAAGAGATTGTGCGCATTCGAAATGATGAGCTATCCTGAGTTACCACCCAAAGGGCATTTTCGCCGTATTCCGAAGAAGTATTTTCACGAGCATGCAGGACAGATCGACGGGCGAACTGTGAACTACCTCTTGGCGGATCAAGGCGTACATCTGCTCAGCGGACGATTGCGATTGCGCCAAGTCACGCGTTTGTCCGAGCCGGACGATGCGTGGCTTCAAGATCGCTCACGCCAGCCTGGGGCGGAAACTTTGCGACGCGGAAAAACGATGCCAAGCTCTGAAAAAGAAGCGCGCCTCCTTGCCGCAGCGGGTGCCTGTCGAGCGTGTTGTGGACGGCGAAGTTTGTTCGCCTGGCCGCAGGCTGACATGCACAGAGACCTGCCAAGCCACTGTAGCGCAGGCATCCTTGACTGCACTGACGAGCAGGCAAGATGCCTGCGCTACTTTTAAAGCCGTGAACAGCTAAAAAAAAAAGGAACGAGCGCAAAAACGATCGTTCCTTTTTTACTACAACTATAGTTCTCGATATAAGGCGACGCCTCGTATAGTGAACGTATCGGTTACTTGAGGTGCGCGCCGACCAGCTTGGTCATCTCAAACATTGACACCTGCTTTTTGCCATTGAACACGGGCTGCAGATTGCTATCTGCATTAATCATCGTCCGTTTCTTGGCATCCTGCAGGCTGTTCTTCTTGATGTATGCCCACAATTTCTTGGTTACTTCTGTGCGCGGAATCGGCTTCTCGCCCACAACTTTCGCCAACATATCGTCCGGCTGCATCGGCTTCATAAACGCCGCACTCGGTTTGCGTTTTGCGCTCGCTGCGCACGGTTTGCATTTTGCCATATCCAATCTCCTCCCTCTAAATTTGGCCACCTGTTTCGACAGGCTCAGCCCCCTGAAAACTCTTAAAAATGTAAATTATGCGCGTTTTAATGCAAGAGTCAATGATTTCTCCTATGAAAAATAAAAATATTCAATCTTCTGGTGGAGGTGATGGGAGTTGAACCCACGACCTCTGCATTGCGAACGCAGCGCTCTCCCATCTGAGCTACACCCCCACTTTATACACTAATCCTCAAAATCTTTGCGCAGCGCAAAATACAGGCGAGACGTCTGCGTTACGCATTAACTATAGCGTGTCTAATTTCGAAATGCAAAATTTAAATTGGCTACACGACCTGCAACACCAGACACTTCAGATATTTTCCCTGATCAAAGCCTGGTGGAAGCGGATGATCAGGGCCGGCGTAGCGACGTTCGATCAGCATAGCGCGGCGCTCCGAAGCGCGTAGCGCGGCAGCGATGGCGCGCTCAAAATCAAGCTCCGAAACGTTGCTCGAGCAAGAACAAGTAAACAACACTCCGCCGGGAGAGAGCAGCCGCACAGCTTGAATATTCAGATCGCGATAGGCCGACAGCGCCGACGAAACTTGCGACTTGGTCGCCGCGAACTTTGGCGGGTCCAGTGCCATCAGATCAAACTGTCGGCCGGCTTCGCGCAACTGCTTAAAGCCTTCGGACCATTTAGCTGCAATTAATTCAGCGTCTGGAATCTGATGACGCTCAAAGTTCGCGTGCGCCAGACGCAACGCTTCGCCGCTAGATTCGATCAGCGTAATACTTCTGGCGCCGGCTTTCGCCGCATGCAACGCGAAACCTCCGGTGTAGCTGAAGACATCCAGCACGTTCCGACCGGACGCAAATGATGCGAAGCGACGGCGATTTTCACGTTGATCCAGAAACAGTCCCGTCTTCTGCGTGTGGCTGGAACATAGATTGCAGATCATTTCAACACCGTACTCGCTGACGAAATAGACGGTTTCAGGCGCTTGGCCGCGCAGTGGCGCTTCGCGTGGCGGATCAAGTTTTTCGAGTTGTCGTATGCGCGCGTCGCTGCGATCAAGAATAGCCTTGGGATGCAGACGATCTTCCAGTATGTTCAGAATGCTCTCAAGTCGCCGTTCCATGCCGGCTGTGCCGATTTGGACAGCAAGATAGTCGTCGTAAACATCCACGATCAAACCACCGAGACCGTCGCCTTCCGAATTGATTAGCCGATAAGCGGTGGTCAGCGGACATTTTTCCACGAGAGAATGCGCGGTCGTCGTCGCGCCAGCGTTCTTCAGCAACGTCTCTCGACGGTGGCGCAGTTCAACAGTCTCTTCGGTAGCATCCATCCCGTATTGCGCGGCGAATGTCTGAATCTTAGTCAATTGCTGATTGAGAGCGTCCAACCGCGTCTGATCTTTTTCGTTCAGTTCCGGCGCGACCGAAGTTGCTTGAGTCGCCAAATTGCCTAATCGCAAAACATTACGGCGCAAACGCAATGCTTCATCAATACGAGCGGTGAATATAGCTTCGGTGATGGGCGCATCGGCGCGAGTGAGCAAACGGACCGCAATCGCTGAATGCGGCGACAAAAAACCGCGACCGAGGCACGTGTCGTTATCGTCCACGACGCGGACTTCATCGCCAGACGCGACTGGAGTGCCATCAATGCGAGTGATCGCATCGGCAAAGACCCACGGATGTCCGCCATGTATCGGCTTGGCGCAGCCTTTTTTTAGGCGTACAGTGGGAACCGTAGTCAGTTCGGCCATGCGCGCCTCTTCAAACAATTATCCGAGCCGCGTACGTCCGTAGGGGCGGTTCGCGAACCGCCCCTACTCCTAAACGGTCGCGGCTCGGATAACAGTACCCGGTTACAAATAAAAAAAGGAAAAAGCCAACAAGCCCTTTCCTTTTTTATGTACATCGCTACAAAAATTACTTCGTCTCTGCAGGCTTCGTCTCTGCAGGTTTCGTCTCTGCAGGCTTATCCTTCTTTGGTTCTGGTTTCTTCGTTTCGCCACCACAACCAACCAGACCGAGACCGAAAGTTGCCGCCACGAGCAGACTCAATACTTTCCGCATTGCTACTACCCTCCCTAAAAATGTGACACGGACTGCCCGTGCCTAAAACTTCCCCCTAAACACACAACACAAAAAAATTACAAACAATAATAATATTATATGTCGAAAATTATCGGCTGCAACTCACTTTTTGATTTTTTTTTTTAGAACGGGTGCATGTTGCTGAGTACGACCACTAAACGTAGCGCAGGCTTCCAGCCTGCTTGTTGGTTAAGGTGAAGTTTGAACTGCGTTAAATACCCCCAGGCTTTCCAGCGCCGCCAGAACGTCCTGCGGCTTGATCTGCTTTAGACAGTCATATTGTCCGAATCGGCAGACTCGTTTTAAGCACGGACTGCACTCCAAAGGCTTATACAACACTTGAGTTAGCGGGCCGAGCGGGCCAGTGCGATCAGCTCGCGTGCTGCCAAAAATACCAACCGTCGGCATGCCCAGCGCGCCAGCGACATGCATCGAACCTGAATCGTTGCCGGCGAAACCAGCGCAGAGCGACAGCAACGCCAGCGCTTCGCCAACGGAAGTTTCGCCCGTCGCTAGTACCGCGCCTGCTTTCGATTGAGCGATAACTTCTTCTGATTTGCGCCGTTCGCTGGGCGCGCCAACCAATACGCATTCAGCGCGGTGTGTCTGCGTCAGCAGGTCAATCAGTTGAGCATAATTTTCCACCGGCCATTCTTTTGCCGGGCCGTACGCAGCCGCAACCGCCAGAGCCAGCAGCGGGCCGTCGGGCCGGCGACGTTTCTCAGTCAAAAATGCGTTCATTTTTTTTTTTCGCTTCCAAACTGACATCCGGCTTGAAGTCGTCCGGCGAGCCTTGTAGTCCCAGCGTGTCGCGCAGCATGGCCAGATAATAATGTACCTGATGGATTTCCAGAAGATGCAGAGTCGGACGCGTTTTGTGACTTAACAGCAGCCCGCGCGCATCACGCGCGTAACCGACGCGCTGCGGAATGCGCGCCAGCGCGGGCCAAAGCGCCGCATCGAAACTATTCGGCAGCAGAATCGCCAGATCAAAATGGCGACTTTTTAGATCTGATATGATCGCGCGCCGATCAGAAAGGCCGTGAAAAAAATCTTTGCGCAATGTGTATGGAATGACGGCGTTGATCCAATCCGCGCCATCAAAGAAGCTGGCTAATTCTTTTTTGATCAATACGCTCAGATGCGCTTTTGGGAATGCCCGCCGCACAGCGCGCAACGCCGGCAGACTCATTACGACGTCTCCCAGCCAATTTACTTCTTTCACCAGAATGCGCGTCGGATTCAACATGTATGGCGCACCAAGCCGTACGGTCCTTCGATCCAGCCTTTATAAACGTGGCGCAGCATCTCCGCATGATCCGGCGCGGCGCTCTCCGCCAACGCCAATCGCGAGGCTGCGGCGATCTCTTTGATCACAACCTGATCGAGTTTTTCAGCCTGCGCCGATGATAACGCGCCGACTTCCGCCAGACGCAGACGATATTGAAGCACGGAGTCATTCACCTTCCACTCCGATTTTTTAGTACTACAGCGACTGTTTTTTCGTGCCGCAGACGTCTCGCCTGCATGCTTTGACAAATGCAACGTCTCATGGGCGAGAGGCAGGCGGGATGCCTGCGGTACGGGCGTTGTAGTATTGACGTCAGAAGTCGGACGCGGAGTGATCGAGACTTCGATCAGAGTCGGTCCCTTGCCGCTGCGAGACAGATCGCACGCCACGGCGACGGTTTCGCGTACTTCCAGGACATTCATTCCGTCACAGCTTGCAACTTCCACGCCGCAGTCTTTGGCCAGCGCCAAAATGGTTCGGCCGCTTTTGACTGATACGCTGCCCGCGTGAGCGCCTTCGCAGATAATCACTAACGGCAGCGTCGAGCGCGTCGCAAGACATAAAGCCTCTCGAAAAGATGTTTGCGCGAGTTCATCGTCATCACAGAAATAGATGACCGACTGTTGGCGTTTATTCAGGTTGCAAGCCAACGCCACACCGACCGCCACCGCGCTATCTCCGCTAATGGCATTCTTTCCGGCCAGCGCGGTGTCGGCGAAAATTTTATCGGACAGTTTGGCGAGGATCGAATTAAGCTCGCCATTACGCGCAAGTAGTTGAGTGTATTCGCCGTGCGCGCAAACAATGTAATCGGTATCACGCAGTAAGGCGCACGCGCCGACGATGAGAGCTTCTCGTCCGGCGCAACTCCACGTCTCGCCCGGCAGCCGATTCTCCGCCATCAGTTCTCGTACTTTGTCGTCCAGACGCCGAATCATGAGCATCCGGCGCAGCATCTCGACAGCATCGGTTTGTGAAATGTCCAGAGTTCGCACAAAAAGACTGCCGGTTACCGGCCGACGCGATTTGCGTGAATTAACTTTCTTTGGCGCAAGCCTGGTGGACATAAGCATCCTTATTTAAAATCTTTCCAAATCCGAGGCTGCGCCTCAACCCGACAAGTGAAATTATCTTGAGTCCAGTATAGCTAAAGAAATGCAATTTACGAGGCACAAGTTGCATTGGCTATACTGGACTCATTAATATCAAACGAAGCAAAACGTAATAATACTGCTAAAGGGATCGACAATGGACTTTATTGAGTCTTTGACTTCTTGTGAAACCACTGCACTGCTTCCTTGATTACGTTGACGTAGTCAGTAGGAAGTGTGTGGCCTCCTTGAAATTCTTTCAACATGACACGGAATCCTTGTTTCTTAAAATAGTCATACGCAAAAGCATCGGGATTGTCGAGGGCAATAACATAAACCATGCTGCCGCCGGCTGAGAAGCCCGCCAGATAGATCGAATCGGGACGAATGTCCTCTATGGTCTTGAGTTTTTCGATAATTGCGCTTGAGTCATTTTTTGGATCCCAGTTGTAGGCAGAATTGCCGTTAGGTTTCATTCCCATTTTGATACTGCCACACGGTAGGAATACTGCATACTCCCCTGCTGGAATTCCGGGGACACCCCAGAATGGCACATAGCTAAGCCACTACTCCTAATTTTGTCTTCAAGACTGAGCGCGGTTGATTGAGCAGATCATACTGCTTTGGTCGGCGTTTGATGACACGTGGCTCTACTCGAAAGGGACGGTCTGGTATCTGATCGGAGG
>JAZDLP010000331.1:0-4963 GCA_043801885.1 Planctomycetota bacterium
ACGCCGCAGCGATGGCCGCGCGAGCGCGCGAAGGTTTCTTGAAAGCGCAAGGCGCCACTGAACAAGCTGCGCAATATGTGCTGGCGCAAATTCAAAACCGGTGATGGATTATAAAGTTGCCCTACACGAGACCTTCGCTACATACAATCTTGGGCACGGGCCGATCTGTGGCGCGAAGGCTAGCCCAAGTTTCGGTGGTGACTCAGGATAGCTCATCATTTCGAATGCGCACAATCTCTTGGGTTAGCCGAAAACCGCAACCACTACACATTGTGTCCTTTAGCTATTCGGATACACTACCGCTTTGACTCCAGTGCAGAAATTGATTAAGGACGCGCCTGTGATTATCGCTCATGCTTTGACCAAAATCTTTCATACTCACCAGGGGCAGGAACAGAAGGCTGTCGCTGGGATTAATTTTCACATCGGCAAGGGCGAGATCTACGGCTTGCTCGGCCCAAACGGCGCCGGCAAGACGACCACGCTGCGCATGCTGGCCGGACTAATGAAGCCCACTGATGGTGAAATCATCATTGATGGCGTCAACGGCTCGTCCGATCCGCTGGCGCTAAAGGCGCGCACTGGTTTTTTAACCGCAAACACCGGTCTGTACGCACGTTTGTCGCCGCGTGAGATATTAATGTACTTTGGCGAACTACGCAGTATTTCGCGCGATGTCCTGCGCGGCCAGATCGAGGAGCTGATCAAACTGCTTGGACTGGAAACATTTGCTGATCGCCGCTGCGAAGGGCTTTCAACCGGCGAACGACAGCGCGTGCAGATCGCGCGAACATTGATTGGCGATCCGCCCGTGCTGATTCTTGACGAACCCACACTCGGCCTGGACGTGTTGACCAACCGTCTGATCCTGAATTTCATCCGACAAGCCGGCACGCAAGGGCGAACCATCGTACTCTCTACGCATCATCTGGACGAAGTCGAGAACATCTGCAATCGTTTCGGCTTGCTGCATAAAGGTAAAATTCTAGCCGAAGGAACGATCAGCGAATTGCGCGCGCTGACGGAACAAGAACGTCTCAGTGACACCTTTTTAACGCTCGTGGAACGCGTCGAAGGCAAAAGCGAGTGAAGCGAGTAAACTATCCCGCATTGGAAATCACAATAAGTATTTACAGTCTCTAACTCTTTTAAGGAGGAATCTCGATGAAGAACAAAGTTAGACAATCATGGGCACTGGCGATTATTAGCGCATGCGCTTGCCTAGCGCTGCAACTGCAAGCCACTGAAATCATACAGACCGTCGCGGGAGGCGGCAGTCTCGATGGTTACATCGCGCTGGAGGCGAACTTGCGGATGCAGACGTCTCAGAGCGTTGCGGTTAATGCGTTGGGCGAAATCTACTTCTCCGACTCCGGCCACAATCAGGTGTTGAGTGTTAATCCGACCACCGGGCGTGTCAGCATCGTCGCTGGGAATGGAACGGCCTGCTACTTTGGCGATAATTTGCCAGCGCCAAGCGCCGGACTGAAGAACCCCGGCGGACTGGCGTTCGACGGCACGGGCAACCTATTCATTGTGGATCGTGGCAATTATGTGGTACGCCGAGTAGATGCGTTGAGCGGTATAATCACTACGGTGGCGGGACGTGGCGGGCAATATACCAACCAGATCGCCGCAGGCAATCCTCCGCTTGGCAATGCCGGTCCCGCAACGGCGTGCACGTTCTCGCAGACGATGGCCGACATTATCATAGACGGCGCTGGAAACGTTTTGGTCGCAGACACTGGCAATAGTCAGGTCCGCAGATTTACTGTGGGCGGCAACATTGACGCCGTGCCGGCTACGGGAATTAACTATCCCATTGGGATTGCAGTGAACAGTAGCAGTGTCTTGTTTATTGCCGATAGCAACTTGCGGCAGGTATTTAAGATTGACGGCGCCGGCGTAGCCACGGTAGTGGCCGGCGACGGAACCGGTGGCTCGTCCGGATTTTCCGGCGACGGGGGCGCCGCTGTCTCGGCGCAGATTGGGTCGCTCGGCGGTCTGGCTTTCGACAGCAAAGGAAATCTGCTGATCACGTGTATGGGCGCCAGCCGCATTCGCAAGGTTGATGTGGCTTCGGCGACGCCGATTATCGTCACCATCGCCGGCAACGGCGGCAGCACTATCGGCGACGGCGGTCCGGCTACCGGAGCCTTCTTGAGTACTCCGACTGACATAGCTTTGGACAGCAGTGACAATTCATTCATCTACGATTTAGGCAACGGCCGCATACGGCGCGTAGATGCGACGACCGGTTTTATTGATACTGTCGCGGGCACCGGGCTGACCGGATTCATTGGCGACCGCGGACCAAAACAGACCTGTGTTCTAGCGGGGCCCAGGGGCATGGCATTTGACGCCGCCGGCAATCTGTACATCGCCGACACGGACGATAACGCAATCCGCAAGGTCGCTCCGAACGGAATCGTCAGCACTCTGGTCGGGAGTGGCACTACTAATGGACTAGGCGATGGCGGACCATCTTATCTGGCCAGCCTCAGCGGCCCACGCGACGTAGTCGTCTCTGGCAATACATTGTTCATCGCCGATAGAAATCACAGTCGTATCCGTGCCGTTGATCTGACCACGGGCATCATTACGACGTACGCTGCGATTAACCAGCCCAACGCTCTGGCAGTCGAAGGCGGTGGCGCGCTGCTGGTGGCGCACGACAACCAGGTGGACCGCGTGGCCACCGACAAGACCGTGTCGAATTTTATCGGCAACACGCCGGCAGCTCTGCCCAGTATCGGCGACGGCCAGCCGGCAGCCAACGCGCGGCTCACGCCTAATGCGCTGGCAATCGGACCCGGTGGTGAAATATATGTCGCCGACACCGCCAATGATCGCATTCGTCTCATCAACGCCGCAGGGACGACCAGCACAGTGGCGGGAACTACAACCGGATTTGCAGGCGATGGCGGCCCAGCTACGGCGGCTCAGCTTGATACACCAATGGGAGTGGCTGTGCAAGGCGGGCGACTGATCATCTCCGACAGAGACAACCAGCGCATCCGCGCCGTTGATCTAGCCACGGGGATAATCACTACAATCGCCGGCACAGGCGCGATTGGGTTTAGCGGCGACGGCGATGTCGCGGCAACCGCGTTAGTCAATAACCCGGCCAAGATCATCATCGTCGGCAACGCGATCATCTTCGCTGACCAGGACAACAATCGCATTCGTAAAATCATCAGCGCTATTGATATGGACTCCAAGCTGATGAGCTTCGCGGCCAAACTGAATTTTACGGTAGATAAGAAGACTGGCCGGATGGTTGTGAGCCAAGATTCGGTCGCCTTGAAAACTAAATTGGCGCTGCCGGCTGGCATTGATCCGAAGAACCTGATGATCACCGTGGATATCGTTGATCTACATCAGCAGATTCAGCTCGACAAAGACGGCAAGATGCCAAAGCCGTCGAAGAAAGCCAAAACGTCGAAAGTAGTCCAGGAGTTTGACTTCACGTTCCCCAGCGCGCCGCCGCCACCGATTAGCAAGTTCATTCTGGGCCTGAAGACAATCTCGGTCGCCGGAGGCAAGCCTACTGCGTTCGGGTTCATCAGCAAGGGCACGTTCCGCGAGAAACTGGGTCGCGCGGGCTTCACGGACGTCACCACTCCAAAGGAAGGGTTGTCGCTGCCCTTGCGGGTCAACATCACGCTTGGAATGACCACTTTTACTGGATTGATCACGGTGAACTACAAAGCCACGCAAGATAAAGGCGGCGTGGTCAAGTCGCTGAAATAGGAACAACAGAGAACACATTCGAGGCCAAGCCGCAACCAAAAGGCGTTGTTGACGGGGAGACGAGTATATGCTCTTGGATCGCGCTCAAATCTTCGCCGCGGCTGAAGCGCGTCGCGAACTGGTCACTCAATTGCTTATTGAGCTGATCCAGCTCGATACCACCAACCCGCCGGGTAATGAAAAACTCGCCGCCGACTACGTGGCAAAATTTTGCGTTGAACGAAAAATTCCATTCAAGACTTACGATCCGGGTGACGGGCGAACAAGTCTGATCGGTTCAATCGGCTCGGGTGGCGCGCCGCGATTATTTATTCCCGCGCATACTGACGTCGTGCCGGCGGGCGACGGGTGGAGTGTTCCGCCATTCGGCGGCGTGGTCAAGGATGGCATGATCTGGGGACGCGGCGCGGTGGACAATAAAGGTCCGCTGGCCGGACTGCTGGCCGCCGCGGATTTCCTGAAGACGAGAGAAGGCGAGCTGAACGGCACATTGCTGCTCGGCGCGATCGCCGACGAAGAACACTGTTCCGAGAAAGGGCTGAAGTGGTTGCTCGCGAATGGCGACGTTCGAGCGGAGATGGCTTTCGTGCCGGACATATCGGGCTATCTGCGGGAAGTGGAGATTGCCGAAAAAGGACTGGTAAATGCGAGAGTAACATTTCTCGGTAAGCAAGCGCACTCCAGCACACCCGCAGACGGCATCTCGGCGCTGGCCGCGCTGGCTGAATTGATGTACTTGACCGAAAACTGGAGACCGCATGGCTCCGCGAATCGCCATCCACTATTGACGCCTACAACCTGTGTAATCAGCCAGGCGGAGGCGGGCGTGGCGCACAACATTGTTCCGGGCAAAGCAACCGCGGTCTATAATGTGCGTTACCTGCCTCATCAATCTGCCGGCGGCGTGGTATCGGAGCTGCGGAAGATGGCTGAACAGATCGCCACACGGCGGCCAGGCATTTCGGTTACGGTGGAAAAAATCGCGGAACTGCCGCCGACCGAAACTCAGCCGGATCAGCCGGCGGCGCAAATGCTATTCCAGGCGATTCAGGATATAACAGGACAGGCGCGAATGGCACATAGTTAAGCTACCGCTCCTAATTTTGCCTTCAAGACCGAGCGCGGTTGATTGAGCAAATCATACTGCTTTGGACGGCGTTTGATGACACGTGGCTCTACTCGAAAAGGGCGGTCCGGCACCTGATCAGAA
>JAZDLP010000337.1:0-7211 GCA_043801885.1 Planctomycetota bacterium
GGTAACCTTTCACCAAAGAGCCACATTCAAGTAAAAGCCGCAACCCAAAGGATTTGTTTATGGGGAGACAAGGGGACGGGGCGACGGGGGGAAACAGCTTTTGCTCAAAAGTCGCAAAAAATCTTTGCGTCACGCAAAGATTTTAACGGTTAGTAGTACAGAGGACACAGAGGTACGCAGAGATGAACAGAAACTTAAAAATCCCAATCCTCTGTGTCCTCTGTGTCCTCTGTGGCTCTGTGGTGAATGGTTACAGATTTTTTGTCTAAAATTTGACTTTTGACCACTCTAGTATGTTAGTTCTATTAGCCATGCTGTAAGATCATCGGCTCATGTCGTCAATTGTGTGAAATCTTTTGTAAATCCCCCGCGCGCATTGTGCGCTTCACACACTTCACGACATGAGCCAGATCATCAATGGATCGTTAGGTAAAAAAAGACCGATGAAAAGAACACTCGCCACTCATCACTCATCGCTCATCGCTCATCGCTCATCGTTTATCGCCACTCATCACTCATCGCTCGTCACTCATCGCGTCGGCTTTACACTCGTTGAGATACTTGTCATCATCGGCATTATCAGCATTCTCTGCGCGATTAGTATCAGCGCTTATGCCAAAATGCAAGCCAATCAGCGTTTATCCCAGGCAACTGATCGAGTCATGTCCACGCTGCGACACGCGCGCAGTCTGGCCATCAGTAACAACGCCATTTATCATATCCGGCTGCGCAACTGGGATTATGACAAAAAACCTGAAGTGCCAACCGATCGGACACTCAGCATTCATTGCTATCCGAAGATAAACGAGGCTATCGGATTTGTGAACGAACCTATAGACGACGCACACGCAAACGCGTGGAGTCCGCATTCGCCGTTTGTGAATGCTACTGGTACGACAATCATTAATCCAGAGTGCTGGAAGCCGCCGCTACCACCACCACCACAGAGAGGCATCCCCTACAATAACTATCGGCTGACGCACGAGATCTACGAAAAGACGATCTACTTTGGCATTCAGAGCGCGTTCAATGCTAATAGTATACCGAAGGAAATCCTCTCCTTCTACCCCGAAGGCACCGCCTCGGATACGATGACGATCTTCGTCACTGACGATAAGACGCTCGGGAACGTCAGTTACTATAAGACGCCCGAGAACGTCAGTGACAAGCTAGAGCTAGAGGAGCTACATAAAATTTTGAATAACAAGCGCTGGGATGCATTCAATAAACTCAATCCTCGCATCAAAATAATCCAAATCTACAAAGGCGGCATGGTCAAGTTGTTGAAGCCAGGGGAGTTGTAATGAACGCCTATAACGCAAATATTCCATTTGCGGAGTGTAGCTCCTCAAAGGTGTGGCTTGCGACTTGTGGCTTGTGGCTTGGGTGTAGTTCTCCTCTTAAAAAAGCGAGGCGCAGGGGGGATCGCGACGGCTTCACGCTCATTGAGATTCTTGTAGCGCTACTGGTGCTGGTAATCGGCTTGGCGTCGGTGGCCAGTCTGCTCTTCGCGGGGCGACGCGTCAGCAATACGACCGTGGATCGCAACATCGCCCAGATCATCATCACCGAAGCCGTGGCCGATATCGAGCGAGCGCATCTGATTACAGAAAATATGGTAGCCGCTACTCATAAGGCTGATGTCGGACTTTTTCTTGAGACTGTCGTGGGAGGAACCCCAAGTATTCACGACACGACTTACGGGACCGCATTCATCAGCGATGGCAAGACATTCAATGACCACTTGACTCACTACTGTGGTTTGGGCTGTTATTATCCTCAATATCCCAAAAAAGAGGAAACAAACACACTCATATGGCCATTTGTCAACAACCCAAAGTACACCGGCGGTATGTTTTCATCAAGTAGTCCAAATTACGATGCGAAAAAAGATCTACAAGCTATAGCTTATTACGTGATATATCGTCTGGAACGCCATCCGAAGTGGCTGGCCAATGATTTGGGCTACCAAGGCACGTACGTCTTGACGTTGGTGGTCTACCGCGATCTAGCGATAAACCGCGACTCATACGATAAAAAAAGTCGGTTGGAACAGGTGACTGACCCGGTGGTGGTTTATCTGCGGGATAAGAAGATTAGATAGAATTACGAATTACGAATTAAAAATTACGAATTAAGAATTAAGAATTATTTAAGACATTGCTGTTTGGTGAGAACCTGGAGGGTTCGAAGCCATTAGCCGGTGGTTGAGCGAAGCGGCACCAACGGAGATGGATTTAATTGTTGATCGCACTCCGAAGGAGCGCCAGCGTCTCGCTCTGGGTAAAAAGCTGGTTTTCAGCCGCGCGCAGTATAGTGGCTAGTGGCTGGAACGAGGTGAGAGATGCGGAAAGGTGCGTTGCAATGAAAAAATCCTCTGCGCTCTCTGCGTCCTCTGCGGTGAGATCGGCCGGCTTTACGCTCGTCGAATTGCTGGTGGCGATGGCGATCATTATGGTAGTCTTCCTGGTAGGCTTTACGCTGATCAACGGTGCCAGCGACATACGCCGGCAGTCGGAGGCGCGCATTCGAGCTTCTGAGAATGCGAGGCTGTTCTTCCAGTTGCTCGAACGCGACTTCGCCGGCGCGTACCCGACGGGGCTTATATCGACTAATGACTCTCTATCAGAATTACCCCCCTATAAGTTGCCAGTTACTCCTAAGGGAACTGATTACACAATAGACAGCTCTTATTTGCGATTCTACACGCGGATGGATACCCAAGCGCCGCTCGACGAATACGTCTGTGTGCGCTATTACGTCAATAACCTCGAACAATTATGCCGGGAAGCGCAGAATGCTTTAGAAGTGCAGAATGCTTTATTAGACAAGTTGACTTCAACATCACCCGAACAGCAATCCTCCGATCATGCGCTCTTTGACGAAACCTATTCACTAAATGTC
The DNA here is from genome assembly GCA_043801885.1 of Planctomycetota bacterium. GTDB lineage: Bacteria > Planctomycetota > SZUA-567 > H5-PLA8 > H5-PLA8 > JAZDLP01. The sequence continues at coordinate 2,905 of JAZDLP010000337.1, forward strand.
GGGTACCAGATATGGGATACACAGAACAAGAAATTCAATGACAGCAATACCACGCCCAACGGTGCCACTCATCTGCTTATTACGTTGACACTGTTCGAACGGCCGTTCAAATCCAATGTGGCTAAAACAGACAGCACAATCATCAGACATACTTTCGATAAGCGACTGCCGATTCCGGCGGGGTTTGAACGGCAGTGACTGGTGACTAGGGGTCAATAAGCCCCGAAGGGGCGATAGATTTTAGCCTAGTGCGTGAGCACTAGGTTGGCGGGCCAGTTTAGAAAAGGAGCCCCGAAGGGGCGATAGAAGATGCCGCAATCGTACATCCAGGTGCTCCTTCACCTTGTTTTCAGCACTAAAAAACGCTATCCGTCGTTGCGTTCTGAAATGAGGCCAGACTTGTTTGCGTACATGGGAGGCATCCTCAAAGGAGTAAGCGCGAAGCCATTAATTATTAACGGCACCGACGATCACGTTCACCTATTGCTGGCAATGCCGGCAACACGAGCGTTGGCTGACGTGGCACGTGATCTGAAGGCGAATTCTTCGAGATGGATGCATGAACATGGAGCGACAGAGTTTGCATGGCAAAATGGCTACGGCGCGTTCAGTGTCAGCGCATCAAACCAAGATGTTGTGATGAAATATATCGTGGCGCAGGGAGAGCACCATCGGAAGACAACCTTTCAGGAGGAGTTTCTCGCGTTGTTGAGGAAGCACGGAGTTTCGTACGATGAACGGTACATCTGGGCCTGAAATGGAAGAGTTTCTATCGCCCTTAACAGGGCTATGCGTTTTTTATGGACAGTGTTCCTAGGGCTGGCGCCCTAGGCTAATGTCTTTCGCCACTCCGTGGCGATAATGGGGGACAACGTTCCTAGGGCTGGTGCCCTAGGCTAATGTCTTTCGCCACTCCGTGGCGATAATGGGGGACAACGTTCCTAGGGCTGGTGCCCTAGGCTAATATCTTTCGCCACTCCGTGGCGATAATGTCGGAAAAGAAATCGCTGGAGTCAATATTGAGTCCAATGTTTCTAATGTAGATTTGTGCCACTTATAACGCACGTAACTTTAGTACTACAACGACCGTACCGCAGGCGTCCCGCCTGCCTCTCGCCCATGAAACGCCGCACTTGTCAAAACAGGCAGGTGAGACGCCTGCGGTACGAGAAAACGGTCGTTGTATACCGTGCGCGGGGGAAATCTCGACTTTTTCACCCAGTAGAAAAAGCCGAAATCCTGACCGCGCACGGTATAGTATTAGATATACTTCGCGCGGGCTAAATTTCGGGTTTTCTACCCAGCGTCAAAAGCCGAATTTTCAGCCGCGCACGGTATAAACTGGGGTCAATAAGCCCCGAAGGGGCGGTAGATTTTAGCCCAGAGCGCCAGCTCTGGGTTAGATGGGGCTATTTAAGGGGAGAGCCCCGAAGGGGCGATAGAGAACGTCGCAATCGTACTATCCTGAAGGGGTGACTAGATATGATGAATTTAATAAAAATTCAGCCTATCATATTTTCTTTTTTTAAGAGCGAGAGAACGGCAGGCGGGACGCCTGCGCGACGCCATGGCAGTGTGTTGGTGTTTGCGGTGATCGTGCTCTCTATCCTGTTCATGCTCTCGGCGACGTTCTTGATGATCGTGCAGCAGTCACACACAGCGTCGAAAAACAGTCTGAACAGCGCTCAAACGGATCTGGCCGCGCAAGCCGGGCTGAATCACGCGCTGCGTCTGCTGCGTTCGGCTGTGGCCGGCTATTCCATCATGGCGCCGGATGATGCCGTATCGGTTGAAAATCCACTACGGTACTTCGAAGGCGCCGGTGCTGTCACCGACGCACTGCTTTTCTTAAACGTCGTCACTCCTCACACTTCTTACTTCACCAGCGCAATGCTAGCCACGAGCGCTTATCACACTGGCCAGACGCGTGACGGCCACTACGGCGCCGCACGAGTTTTCTCTATGGAGATACCGCCAGATGCTCTAAGTAATTTCGACCAAGCCTACTCCAAGGTGAAAAAACTGTCACGCATAGGCAAAGCACGCGGCGAATACTACGTCTGGATCAGCGATCTCGACGCCAAGTTGTACGCCGTGCCGCAGGACTGGGGAATTGATACGACTAACACGGGGAGCACAGACGCTGCCTGCCAGAAGGGCGTTCTGGATTATCTCTGGGGTTACCTGAACACACAATACAACGATTTTGGGCTGACCTCCGCTGATATAGACTGGATGTTTGGGCCGACCAACCCACCAGCAACGACTTTCCGTTCATTAGCCGAGTTTGCGCTGAAAGTGCCGTCGCTGGAAACTTTACGCACCAACGCATTGAAAATGCCGCCGTCGCCGGAGACTTTACGCACTTACGCATCGACGCGTGGCGCGCTGGACTATTACTTCACAGTTCAGAAAGATATTGATTGCAAGATTAAACCGAATCCTACGGCAATTAACATCAATACAGCAACAGAAGAAATCATTGCGGCGGCGTTGTACGCTGTGCCAGCCGATGGAAACACGATACTTGGCGCTAAAGACGCAGGAGGTATCTCTCTAGCCAAACGGCTGGCGAACCGAATCGTTGTTAAACGACCATTTCTGTGCCGAATGGATTTTGAGGACTTTCTAGCGGCTCATTTGGTTGGTAGCCCAACGGTTACGACCACTCCCGTTGGCGCGATTCTAGCGGCAATTCCCAAGCGAGGAACGCCTACTATTGAATTATCTTTTCATCAATTTATGGAGATTCCGAACGTAGTGATTGACCCGATTGGCGTCGACGCAACCTGGATGCGTACCCGTTTCGCATCTTTTATGGATAATGAAACTACCGGCGCGCCGTCGAACTGTCGTTTATCCGTGAAAGAGTTCAATAATCTGCTAAACACTTGCTCTAATAAACAACTGGCGGTTGGCGATGATCGGCAATTGCTTCCGGTTGGTCAGTCCGGTTTCATTGTTGTTCACCCTGGCGCAGATGACATACTCAATACGGTTCCTGCCGGAGACGACTACGTCGCCGAAATAATTTTGCCGGGCCCGAACGGTGTTCTACAGACTACGCCATTGGGTGATGATAAAATCGTTAATCAAAGCGGTGTGAAGTTTATCATGTCCCCCCACCCAGATCATATTTTGCAATCAGTGCCCATGGGAACTGATAGAAAAGTAAACGCAATCTTGACTGGTCCGAACGAAATTGCGGACACCAGTAGTATATTCGGATTCAGTTACTACAGCCATGATTTTACGCCTCAATTGTATACTGCGGACCCCGCAGTAGCCGGCAAGTTCATCTACACCAATCCACCCACAAGCTCGCCATACCAATACACGATTGCCCATCTGGTCCGTTGGAGTTGCATAGGTGATGGCACACGCTCAGGCTTCTACGATATGTTTTTCACCGATGACGTCATGGAAATGGAACCGGGCGAAGAAGATACTTCCGTACCGCCAGACCCCGAAAAAGTAACCATAAAGCCAGGCGCGGATAATGTGCTGCAGACGTTCGCGCCACCATTCAATGACGACGTGCAGGAGGTTCCAAAAGGGTTTCTCGCTAGCGACTGCGTGGTCGTCGGCCCTGGTCAAGATTCCATACTCCAATCGCTTCCTGCGGGCGACGATCAAGTAGTTAAGGCGATTGTTTCAAAAACCTACGGAGATACTCCTGCTTCGACTATGGCCGCTGATGATATAGATGATTCTCAATATATTCTGCCCGGTCCAAACAGCATTCTCGATACTGTTGTTGATCTTGCGGATCAAGTAGTTGACGTAATAATCGCTGGTCTTAACGAGATTTCCGAATCGCCGAATCCCGACGACTTGACGATGGATGATCTGCTTAAAGGCCCGCGTATTGTAATCGGCCAAGATTGTACGAATGATACTTTTGTCTGGGGACCTGTGCGTGCATCCCAAAGAGCGCAAGACATGCGTCTCCCAGAGAACGATAGCCAAAAGCCATCCGGGGATATCAATTCAGGTATTTTACATAACGGCGACGTCTCCTGGTCGCCGCAGTTCGCGTTCCGGTCGCGATTCTTCGGCATCTACGTGTTAGGCCGTGGAATGTCAGCGAAGTCGGATGCCGATGCCAGCCCGCGCATTCTCGGTGAAAAACGCCTCGAAGCCGTCTACGACGCGCTCAAAGATGAAATCATCTGGCAACGATCACAACTCTCCGACAAGCGCGCGTTGGGTGAACCGTAAAGAGATTTTGAATTTTAGATTTTAGATTGCGGATTGACAGTGAGTATATGGGAATTGTGGCACTGGTTCAAATCAGGGTAACATCC
>JAZDLP010000341.1:0-3967 GCA_043801885.1 Planctomycetota bacterium
CATCATTTTCATCATTCTCATCATTCTCATTATTTTCATTACTCTCATAACTCTCATTACTCTCATTACTCTCATTACTCTCATTACTCTCATTACTCTCATTACTCTCATTACTCTCATTACTCTCATTACTCTCATTACTCCCATTACTCCCATTACTCCCATTTTCTACGGCGCGGTAGCGCGTTCGGGTTTTCTGAAGAGATCGGCATTCAGCGCGGGGTTGATCTCCAGTTGCAGTATTTGAATGGATTGCGGGCCGACGGGATCTTTATCTACGATTAAACGCGCGAGCGTTATGGCGCCGCAGTTGGCGTGATCGCTGAATAGTTTGTCATACTCTTTCTGCGCGCCTTCGGCGACGTAACGCATTTTAACCAATAATTTTGTTTGAGCGTCGAACCAGATTTTCACGCGGCCAAGCGATTGCGATTCGATCTCGACCCCCAGCAAATCGCGGCCTTCGTCTCGCGCCGGATCCAGTGCCTGAACATTGTACCCTTCCTGAGCGCACGCAAGGATACATAGCAGGCCGAGATCCGACTGTACGAGCGTACGTAAGTTCTTGCGCGCTTCTTGCGGCTTAAGCGATTCGACAGAACTGCCCGAGACTTTCCAAGCTGCGTCTTTAGTCATTATCTGCGAAATCGGCCCGAAGGGGCCTTCGACGTCCATGCGGACATTGTCAGGCATCTGGCCAGACAGGATCCCGTTCAGTTTCAGTTCGCGGCCAAGCGCTTTGACGCCTAACAATACTTTGGCGCGAACCGTGCGCACGGACTTGAACGCCTGTATGCCGCCGGACGCTTTCATGCAACCGGCCAGAATGCGCTTGCCTTTTTCTTCGCGGTCGGGGTCAATCACCATCGGCTTGGTCTGCGGCAGCGGGATGGTGATATCCAACGGTTGCGCGTTTTTCAGCGCCATAATCGTATCAGGCGGTTTCAGGCCGTCGAAATTACCCACAGCCAGCAGGACGCACTTATCGGGGTCGAGATATTTGCGCGCCGCCTTGCTCACTTCTTCCGCCGATACCTGTTTGATCGCTTCGAGCGAGCGCTGAGTGAAGTCCAGCGGATAGTTATAGAACTCATATGTCATCTGCTGTTTGAGAATTTTGGCAGGCGTATCGAAGTTGAAGACGTCCGAATTAAACATAGCTTCGCGCGCTTCAGCTACTTCTTTCATCGTCACGCCGTGTTCGCGCAGTTTAATCAGCTCTTCTTTCAGAGCGGCGACGGTATTGAGCGCCTGTTCGTTGCGTGTCTGCGCCTGACAGGAGAAGACGCCGGGACGGTCGTAATTGATATTGGCATAACCCTGGACCGAATAGGCCAGTCCTCTGCGCGCGCGGATTTCGGTGAACAATCGCGCAGACATGCCGCCGGACAGAATCTCATTAAGCAGTTGTATCGCCGGATAATCTTTATGATTGCGGCGTAGATCGAGTATATGGCCGAGAATCAGCGTAGTCTGGTTGATCGTTGGTCGTTCGCAATACAGTGTCTTTTGTTTTTTTGACGTAGAGATGGACTGCGGATTCGGCAGTTTGATTTTCTGTGCGGGCCAATCGCCGAAGACTGCCCGCAATTGCGCGAGCATCTCCTCCTTTTTGAAATCGCCGTTAACTCCGAGAATAAACATATTCGGCTGAAAATACGTCGCATGAAACTTTCGCAGCGCTGTGCAGTCCAGTTCATTGAGCGTAGCGTACTCGATGACCTTGGCGTATGGACTTTTTTCGCCGTAGATCGCGCGGCGGAATTCGCGGCCGGCGATCACGGCGGGATTGTCGTTGCGTTTGGAGATAGCGGTGCGCGCTTGAGCCAAGTGCAGCTCAAGTTTTTCTTCTGGAAATAACGGCCGACGCAACAGGTCAGCGAAGATGTCCAATCCTTTGACGAAATCCTCTTTCAGTGTGGCCAGGCTGCCGGACGCGGAATCCAGTCTCATACCTAGACTGATAGAAGCGCCCATGTCTTCGAGCAGCGCGTCCAGTGTATCGCCGGGGTATTTAGCGCTGCCGCCGCTGCGCATCACGTTTACGGTGGCTTCCGCCAGGCCCGCGTGCTCCATCGGCTCGTGAATCGCGCCCACGCGCGCCATCAGGGTCAAGTCAATCAGAGGCAGTTCGTGATCTTCAAGCAGGAAGATGACCAATCCGTTATCGAGCACAAAGCGCTCGGCTGCCGGCGCCTTGAACGGCTTGAGTTCCGTGTTCGAAACGTCTTTCCAGAGTTTGAACGGCGGTATAATGGGAGTTGTCTCGGCGGCAGAAGCACTGTTCGCTGCAAAAATCATAAGCGTTAATCCTAGTACTAGACATAGTTGCGACCAAAACTTCATCTCAATCTCTCGCAAAATCCAATCAAACTCTGTTTTTAGGCATAGGAATTTTTGGCACTGGTTCAAATATGCTATACGGCGCACGGCTCGGATAAGACTCTGCGGCAAATCTCACCTTGCTGAATTTTAAGCGCCGAAGATTAAATTCAATAGAAAATTCTTCACTTCCGTGGCCGCCATCTTCTCCGGCAGCGGATTCCGACTGGACGTGATCAGCAACGGGCCGTTCTCCGGCCGATCCGGCAGGCGTCCGTGACTGCCTTTGATCAAAGTCGAATCGAAAGGAATGAAGTCCATGATGGTGACTCGGAAGCCTAACTTGCGCATCAACAATCGTGCGGCAATGCGCGGAACGACCAGGCGCGCATGCGGATCGAGAAACAGTTCCAACGGATCATAACCGGGCTTGGCGTGGATATCCACTTCATGCGCCCAAGGCGGACATTTGGTGTCGTCTTCCCAGTAGTAATACGTGAACCAGCGATCAGCGGCGCTGATGGCAACCAATTCGCCCGTGCGCGGATGATCCAGACCGGCCTCGCGAATGCCCTGCGCGTCCAGAACGCGCTCGATGCCCGGTGTTTTTTCAAGCAACGCTTTAATGGCGCTCAAGTCGGCGAAGTCTTTCACATACACGTGCGCCACTTGGTGATCGCTGACGGCGAAGGCGCGCGACGCGCCGCAGTCCAGCAGTTCCCAAGTCGCCTGCGACTGCGTGCGTAGATATCCGGCGCGACGCAACACGCGATTGATGTCAACCGCGCCACTGACCGATGTCAACCCGTATTCGCTGAGAATGACGACTTCAACGCCTTTGGCGCGCGCCTCGTCCGCCAGTTGTCCGACGATTTTATCTACGGCCTCCAGATCGTCGCCGATGCGCGGATCGTCCGGGCCGAGTCTTTGCAGGTTATAATCCAAGTGCGGCAGGTAGACCAGCGTCAGTGTCGGCGAAAATCGTTGCAGCACGTGACGAGCGCATTTACCAATCCAAGCGCTTGAAGCGATATCGGCGCGCGGACCCCAGAAGTTAAAGAGCGGGAACCGGCCAAACTCGGCGTCTAATTCGTTCGCTAGTGACGACGGTTCGGTGTAAGTTAGCGAAATCAGCGAGCCGTCTTCGAGATGCGCGGGACGCGGCGTAACGGAGATCGTATTGCCGCTATACATATTATACCACCAGAAGAGCATGGCGCTGGTGAAGCTTGAGTCGCGTTTCCGAGCGGCTTGCCAGATTTTTTCGCCCTGAACCAAAGCGTTCGATTGTTGCCAGAAATGCGTCTCGGCCAATTCGCGAAAATACCAGCCATTGCCCACGCAGCCGTGTTCACGAGGCAGCAGTCCGGTCAGAAACGTTGATTGCGCTGAACAAGTGACCGCGGGCAGGACGGTGCCGAGCAGACAGGATCGTCCTTCGGCGGCCATAGTTTCGATATGTTTGGCGCGTCGGGGAAACCGCGCCAGCAGTTCGCGAGTGAGACCGACGACGTTGAGAACGAGGACAGGCGTCATAATTCAGGTAACCGTTCACCACAGAGCCACAGAGAACACAGAGAAACTTATAGACACTGTAGCAACGAAGTCGGGAATTCCCCCCCTTAAAAAGGGGGGGAAAACAGAT